>JAFSXJ010000036.1 GCA_017444065.1 Paludibacteraceae bacterium
TACCGAACCGCCACTCAGGTGGTTAACCTCCAGATAGTCGCGCAGATCATTGATTGCGTCCTGCAAACGGTTCTTCGGATGCTCCCAACTCAAGCCGTCGTTGTTGTACGACCCTCGCGGACTCACATAGCGAATCGTATCCGTTTGCGCGTACATGCATGTACACAGGCACACGGATAGAATTACTAATACTATGTTACGTCTGATTCTCATGTAGTAGTATTACATTTATTAGTCTGCGGTTTTTACAGCCGTGGTGTTATCCAGGGGCTTGGTCAGATTGAAGTTCCCTCGTATCCACGGCACAAACACATCAGCGGTGTCAATCGGCTGCTTGAGCGTGAGCTGATATCCTGAGCCGGCACTGCCGTTGGTACGCATAAGCAGTTGCAGCGGGAAGTAATCCTCGTCGCTCTCCACGATGTAGGGTATGGTGTAGAAGTACGAACGTCCTTCCCACCAGAGGCCTTCGTCACTCTCGGTTACGATGTCGGGAATGTCATATCCGCTCGAGGGCAGCGACGCCTTGGTGTTACGCATCGGACGGAAGCAGTAGGCACCGGCATTGTACAGCCGCCGTGCCTCCATGTACGTCAAGCGCACACCTTCGGAAGGAGTCTCGCGGTTGATGCGCTTGTCCTCCTGCACGTTCCACTTGATGTCCACCTTCGATGCCACGTGGTAGAGCATAAGGTGTACGTGGGGCACCCTTAGTCTCTCATCCTTGTTGCTGAACGCTCCGTAATAATCGCCCGACACATTGTAGTTGTACGGCGAGGAGTAGATGTTCTGCAGGTTCTGCTGTATCGTGGTGCTTGACGTATTGAACGTCAGGTCCAGCACATCATCCAGATCCATACCGGCGAAGTTGAGTTCGTCAAAATCCTTGTCGGCATTGAACGTCAACGGCTGTGCCGATGCAATGGCGTACACGCGGCCAACGAACGTACCTTCGTTTTTCAGCAGCAGGTTGATCATCTTCGTGTACTGATAGACGCTGTCACCTGCCGTTTGCAGACTGCCGGAATAACGCTTCTTGAGCCATTCTTCCGCTTGCGGCTCTGCATCCACGGCTTGCCACACTTTCCATGTGGCACCAACTTGCCTCATCACGAAGTAATACAGGTGTTGCGGCAGCAGGAACTCCTCTGTCGTTCCCGGGTCACCCATCACACGGCGTCGCTGAGCCTGCTGATTAGGACGATAGTTGTCATCCACCGGCAGGGATATAGTCAGCGGCAAGGCGACACGGTCGGTCACCTCCTGACGCTCCGTACAAGCCGTCATGGTCAATACCACAGCAGCCATTACGGTCAGTATGCTATATGACAGGTTACGCTTCAATTAAATATCTATTTCATGTTCGGAGCCCTGTTTCCAGTCCAGTTGTACAGTCGCACCAATGTGTGCATTCTCAACCGGCAGAACAGAACCGTTGTCCTGCACGGCGCAACGTATGATCTCCAGCGCATCGGCGTGTAACGGATAGTCAATATCCAGCACCGTCTCGGTCACCGTTCCGTCAGGCAGGGTCACATAAACCTTCAGCTGCCAATATACATCCTGCTCCATGGCGCGTTTCGGCGCACCGGCAGGTGTTTCTGTCATGTCGGGTGATGGCAGCGACACCGCGGCATAACAACGCTCCGTCACCTGTTCACAACGGACGGGACGGCTGTCCGTATAGACGAACGTACTGTCACCTACCTCAAATCGCGAGGCGGTACCGCACAGGTAAGCATCAATATGACGCATCTCCTCTGCCTTGCTGTCCAACGCCAGAGCCACCGCGCAACTGGTCATGTACAGGTCCACCGTATAGGTGTAGCTGTCCGCGTCACCCGCCGCGTTGATTGCCAGACGAGCGGTATAGACCGCTGACTGCATCGATGGCAGAGTGTCCTGATCCGGCGTAGCAACTGCGTATGTGGCGGAATGCTCCGTTCCGGACAATCGTACACCGGCATTATCGCTGCTGTTGACTACTGCAAGGTGATAGTAGTTCTCACGGGGAAGATAGAACGTGAACGTCGTACTCGACGCATCCACAACCTCCGTGCTGTGATGACGCAACGCATCCTGTCCGTCATCCGCTGAGTAGAAACTCAGTTCAACATCATGCGCCTGTGCCGAAAAGATTGGCGCCAACCAGTTCGCCAAGGTGTCGGCAAGAGACCTGTCTGTCTCCGCATGAAGAACGTCATACACCGTCTCACGCATATTCGTCTGAAGCCGCATGGTATAATCAATACGGCAGTCCACGCCGCAGACGCTCAGGTCGTCGTCAATCAGACTGCAACCGCTGAGCACTGCCAGTGCGATGAATATGCAGAACCGGTTTTTCACTTTCTATGCTCCGCGCGCCCTGTCCGGCAGTCCCCGAAGGGACTCCGGATAGGTTGCGGATTGAACATTAATCGTCGAAGTCAATCGTGTACTCGTGGCCGCTCTGCCAGGTCAGATCAACCGAGAAACCAAGTTCCAGTTTCGGTGTACGCAAGTCAGGAATGGTGTTGTAGGCAGCACGCAGATCCTTCAGGTTCAGCTTGGCTGTCGTGGTGAAGTCCTGCTTGAATACATGACCGCCGGTCTCCGTTGCAGCAGCTGCTGTCAGCGTACCTACTACATAGAACTTGCCTTTCTTCGGAATCAACTGACCACCGGCACCGTAGAAGTCAACACCGGTGTTGTTCAGCATCTCAACGGCAATCTTCACGTCAGCCGTACCGTTCTCCAGTACCAGCGTGTGGTTGAGAGCGGAGTATGAAGTGGAAGCGATCATGTCCGCAGGAGTAGCCTCAACTGTCGATGCCATCACGTTGTCGTAGATGGTGTACTCGGTAGCCGAAGTATTGGCGGTGAAGTCGAAATTAACTTCCTGCTGACCACCTACCAGGATAGCCGTTACAGGCAGACCGGTACCGCAATCAACTGCAGTAGCAACACCCTCAACGATATCACTGTTGTCAGCCAGCGAAGAAGCAGCAAGCTTAATCTGTACGTCGAAGCGGGCTACTGCATACTGGATAGGATTGGTGATGGCCACCGCACGGGTCTTGGTGTTGACAGCCGCTGCATCGGTATGAAGGGCAAGAATAGCAGCCCAGTCATTCACGTTGTCATAAGCCGTCTGCTTCGAGGTGTTCGAAGTCTTGATAGCCGAGTTGGCATAGTACCAGAGTTGTGCAGGATAAACATAGCGGTTAGGCAGAGCCATGTTGGAGTAAGTACCTACCTCAAAAATGTGGCTTGTGCTGTTCCAAGCGATGTCAATCGAGCCTACAGGCAGATTATAACTCTCCGGGAAGTCTTCCAATGCGGCAATCAGCTTAACCGAGTCAGAAGCGCTGATGGTAGCATAGGTAGGATCGTTGATGGCAGCCTTGATAGCTGTAGCCAGAGGCGAGCTTAACGGCTTGAGAGACTGATAGAGGTCAGTCAGCACGCGTGCAACCTCAAACGACGACAGACCGTGCATCGTTACATACGTGTCGAACATAGCTTTCAGGGCAGGGTCATCACCGGTGGTGTACTCATACCAGCGTTTTGGAGTACCCAGACCGTCACTGGCGATAGCAACGTTGGTCAGGTACTGGAGAAGCTTGCCACCCGGGTTGGTGGAAGCAGTCAGAGCGGCAACAGCGTCGTCGGCTACAATCTGCTCAAGGCTGAACGAGAAGTCGGCAGGATCGTCTTCGGTCAGACCGGCAGGAACAAGCGAACCTACCTGGAAATTCGTACCGGTAGCGGCAGACTTGCCGTAGAACAGGAACGAACCGGTGGACAATGGGATATCCACATCCGTGTAAACCTTGGCATTGGAGTTCGTACCGATTTGTGCAGGAGTTACAGCACCGTCAAGAGTGATGTTGTCACCCAGACGCTCGTCACCGGCTACGATAGCTGCGGTCTTGGCAAACGGCACCAGAATAATTCCATCGGCTATGCCCTGGAACTGCGATTTGCCGTCACGTTGTACGGTTGCGCTCGGCATCTTGCGCTTGCCGGACAACTGATTGGGCAGTGCGATGGAGAACTCGGTCTTTACAACCTCGCCGTTCCCATTGTTCTGCTTCTGGTTTTCATTGTTGCAGGACGTCAGTCCTACGCTGCTTACCATGGCGAATGCGCATGCGTAAGCAAAAAGTTTGTTTGTTTTCATTGTTTAACTCTTTAATGGGTTAATAATTTTGGTTGGTTATTTTGTTTGTTGTTGTTTTGCTTCGTAATATACCGTTATCGTACCGAGGTTGCGCAGGTAACGCTGGAAGTGCCGGCGCATGTACCTGTACGTTATACCGTTCTCCATGTGCTTGATGATCCATTCGCGCATCTCCACATCAGGTTCGCTGTCAATAATCATCATCACCTCATGCTTGTTCGGGAACTGCTCCTGCTCCAGGTACCACCGCAGCTCCTGCCAGCACTCGCCGCCGTTATACAGGCGGTAGATGCTCTCGTTGAAGTGGAAGCGGTTCTGGATATAATCGCGCAATGCTTCCGCACGGCTCTGACCCAGACGTTCGTTACCGTCGAGCGGACCGTCGAACGATGCCATACCGACAATCTTGATCAGCTTGATTTCTATCGTCGGGTCATGCAGCGCCTCGTCAATCACGGCCATGATGCTGTCCATCAGCTCGTCGTTGTGGATGAATGCACGGTCAACGTTCGTCTTGTCCACGTCGAAGTGCATGTAGATGCAGTTGGGCTCAGTCACCACACGCTTGTTGCGGTCGTATGGCTCGAACTCAGGCAGCGGACGGAGAATCGTCTCGCGCAAACGGCTCATCTGGTTCTTGTGAGCCAGTTCTTCCTGACTCGATACAAGCGAATCAACTACCTGCCACAGCGAGTCACTCGGGCTAGCACCAAGTTCCTTCTCTATCTCATAGACACGCTGACGCAGCGTGTCTATCATTGCCCAGTAAGGAGGCAGTACACTCTGCTCTATAACCTTTTCTATCTCTTCCAGCGACTCCTCTTCCTCCTCTTCAGGCTCGGCAGGCCTGTCCATCGACTGCTCAGGCTCGGCTTGCGGCTCTGGCTGGGACTCAGGCTGTGCCACCTGTGCGGGCTCTGTCGTCTCCGGAGTTTCCGGATTCTCCTGATTCTCCGGCTCCTCTACTTCCGTCTCCTCCGCCATAGCCAGCTTCCGGCAGTCGCAGCGGTCCTCGAAGTCCGCCTTGTTGTCGTCCAACAGCACAACGAGGTTCACACCCAGACGCGGCACGGCAAACCACTTCTTCTCACGCTCCGCATTCAGCTGCTTGCCGCAATGCACACACGTGAACTTGTCATACCAGGTCACGCCGCCATCCACACCGCCCTCCAGCTCGATATGGAAGAACGGAGTGATCGGGAACGACCAGCCGTACGACGCACCGAACAGCAAGGCGTCACCCTGAAAACGGTTCGTACGTACGTCCTTGTACATCCAGCCTATCGGATACACGCCACCGGCTACGTTATAGTGAGCGTAGCCTAAATTGGCGGAAACAAAGTCACGGCTGAAAGCCTTGCAGAACCAGTAGCGCGGTGCTACATCCACATACACATGACGCCACTTGGGGAACACCTTGTCATCCAGCGGGAACGGATTGAACCCTACACCCGCCTCCAGCGTCCAGTGGTCGTCCAAACGGAACTCCGCATGCAGGTTCGGAGTGGCTATAGCATCGTACAGCAGGTTGTTCTTCAGCGCCGCTATCGCATGACGCACCTTCTCCCCGCCGACACTGTCCGCGGCGATACTGTCCGTTGCGCCAGGATTGACTCCGATACTGTCCGGTTCGCTCCGGTTGATTGCGACGGTGTCCTGCACCTCCTGTGCCCACACGGAAGCCGTGCTGCACGTCACCCCGCTCAGCAGGATAACACACAGCACCAACCTCGCCATTTGGCATGGTTTCAGTAGGTGAAAAGACATATTTTTAAAATTATACATAGTAAGTGCTTAATACTCAGTCACTTACCCCCCCCATTGATTGATTTATTCCTGCGTAACTGCTTTCACAAGCAGCTTCTGTTTGCGCTAACCTGGGGAAGGTCATTATTGCAGACTATACGTAATGTCACTTTTCTTGCTGCTCAAATGTGCGTAGCGCACATGTACGTCGCGCGCATGCTTGTGCATTCAAAAAAATTGCACAAAGGTACAAAAAATAACTTGAATATCCCAATACCTATCATAAAAATCGGACACTTTATCACAAAAAATAACATTTTGCTATCTTTTGTACGCAAAATGCGGAACAAAAGCAGCAAAATGTCAGAAGTCACTCACCTCCCCGGATATTAAGGAGTATATAGAGGTTTTATTGGGGTCTAATCGGAGGCTATTCGGAGGCGAACCGGAGTTTAACCCTACTCTGAAAGGACTCTCCTCCCTCCCCGAAAAACAACGGCACTCGGATAATCTCCGAATCTTCCATTTATCGGGGTCCCCACAAACATCGTGAAGTGGGGTGAAGCCGGCGGCATCTGCTAAGCAACTTTTGCCGAAGGCGTGTAGTCCCACCGGGAATCGAACCCGGATCTAAGGTTTAGGAAACCCGTATTCTATCCATTGAACTATGGGACCTGATTGCGAATCAGTTATCGGCGGTCGGGGAACTCGCCGTATTCCTCAAAAGTGTAGTTGAGGAAGTCGTTCATCGGCTTGGCGGCACGCGCCACATCCAGCAGATGCTCCAGGAAATCCGGTGCACACACCTCGGCATCGGTGAACGGCGTGGAGATGATGAACCACTTCTGCCGCAGCCAGTCGGGATGCGGAAAATCAGCATCATAGCCTGCCGGCACACGCTTGAGCATGTATGTCCGGTCAAAATCCCCGAAGTACCGTTGGAACGGCTCGGCAGCCATGATCTGCTCCATCTCCTCGTAGTTGGCGTGCAGCTCGCGACGAACGGCATTCAGCAGGTCCGGGTTTGGGCACCACATGCCTGCGGCGAACATGCACTGCCCGGGCTGAACATGCAGGTAGTAACCGGCCCTGTCGGACTTCTTGCCCATGGTCTGCGGTCTGCCGGGCTGACCGGCACAAGGGAACACACCGAAATGGTCTTTGTACGGCGTCTTGTCCTTCGAGAACCGTGTGTCGCGGTAGATGCGCCACATGCAGTCCTTCGGCGTGATGCCGGGCATCGTATCGTCGAACTCCTGCAATCCGGCTATGTACCGTTCGGACAACTGCGTAAAGATGCGGAGCGCCTCCTGGTAGCGCTCCTTGTTGGCGGCAAACCACTCGCGGTTGTTGTTCTGCGCCAACTCCTCCAAAAATGCCAGCACTCGTCTCATCTCTCGGTTGTCTCTCGGATAATCTCGCTTCAGGGGTCCCTGACACAACGGCAGTTGTGGTGGGGAGGCGCGGTAAGCAATCGCGCGATTTATGGCGCCAAGCGCCATCCGTCAGCGCGATTTGCTTCCGAGCCTGTGACCCCGCTGGGGCTCAAACCCAGAACCTTCAGAACCGGAATCTGACACTCTATTCAATTGAGCTACGGGGCCGCGCGTTCGGCAAATGGTGCTTACAGATGTCGCCCTGCGACATAGAGCACACCATTGCCTCCGCTTTCCGAAAAACAACGTTTGCACGTTCTTTTTCGGGGGAGACAGTCCTATTGGACTGTATTTGTCAAAGATACTTACCTGCGACTACCGGAGTAAATCGCTATGTAGTAGAGCAGTGTGGCGAGAGACGACAATGCTGCTACGACATATGTATATGCTGCTGCACGGAGCGCGGCGCTTGCCTTGGGCAGGTCCTCGCGCGACACGAGCATCGACTCTTCCATCCAACTGATGGCACGCATCGAGGCATTGATCTCCACCGGCAGGGTGATGAACGAGAACAGCGTCGTCAGCGCAAACAGAGCGATACCGAACAACATCAGTTGCGGGAACGTCTGCAGCACTAACATGCCTGCCAGTATGACCCACATCACCCAGCGTGAGGAGAAGTTCACCACCGGCACCAGTGCCGAACGCATCTTCAGCGGAGCGTAGCCCACGGCATGCTGCACGGCGTGTCCGCACTCGTGCGCGGCTACCGCCATAGCCGTCAGCGTGGCGCCTTCGTACACCTCTTTCGACAGATTGACCGTCCGGTTGGTGGGATTATAATGGTCTGTCAATATACCTCCCGTACAAACGACCTGCACGTCCGTTATGCCGTTCTCACGCAGCATGCGCTCGGCTACCTCGCGGCCCGTCATCGATGTCCGGATGGCACTGTACTTCTTCATGCGGCTCTCAAACAGCGCACTCACCAGCCAGCTTGCCAGCATCGTCAGGAGGAATATGCCCCAATACATGTTCATACTATATATAGTTATGTATATACTAATATAATCTATTTCTTAAGCTTACCACCCGTGTTCTTTTGGATAAGCAGCCGGCGGCAAGTCTTGCAGGTGCCATACACGTAGAGCGAGAAGTGTGCGGGCACGAAGTTGGCATACTTGCGCTCCTGTATGATACGCAGCAACGCCCTGTCGGTGAAGTTCGCCTCACGACCGCAGCGCGTGCAGATGACACGCATGCTGTTCTTCGCATCCAGCGCCCACTTGTACTGCTCGGATGTCACACCACGAGTCCGTTCAAGTCTGTACAAAATCCGTGCCGAAACGAACAAATCAAGCGAATTATATAGCGTTGGCACGGAAATATGTGCCTCTTTGCGCTTGGCATCGATGTCATGCACGGTGAAGACGGGCTCGTTCACCTCCGCTATAATCTTCAGCAGACGTTCGCGCTCCAGCGTATGCCGCAGCTGGTGCTCGCGGATATACGCGTCAAGCACCTCTAAGGCTTTCTCATATCGTTCAACGGACGTCATGCAGGCAGTTATCCGATTGGTTTTTCGTATGCACGGCGGCGCTTGTGCTGCTTGTGCGGGAACATCTCCCAGTTGGCAATGTTACGGGTGTTCGTTTCCATAATGGACGTCGTCTCCACACGCTGTATGCCGTACTTGATGAAGTACGGATGCTGCTCGGCGATGATAACGGCATTCACGCCCATACCCTGATAGTCAGGCCGAACGCCTATCAGCAGCAGGTCGAACACCTCCATCTTCTTCGCCTTCAACGCACGCAGCACACCTATCCAGCCGAACGGGAACAGACGGCCCTTGCAACGGCGCAGTGCATGCGATATGTCCGGCATGCCCAGACCGACACCCACTATCTCGTTCTTCTCGTTCACTACGATGGTCACAAAGTCGAAGTTCAGCAGCGGGAAATATACCTTCTTGTAGTGCTCCTTCTGCCGCTGCGTCATCGGCTGGAAGTTATACAGCTTCTGGTATGCCTCGTCCAGCATGTCCATATATTCCATACCGAACTTGCGCTCCAGTTCCCGCGACGAATGCACCTTCTCTACGCGCAGATGGTAGCGCTCACGCACCAGTTTGTCGATACGCAGCACACGTTCAGGCGTCTCACACTGCGCCTGAAGCTGCATCTCTATCCAGTCGTTCTCCTTCTTCAGCCCGTATGCATCCATGTGCTTCTCGTAGTACGGATAGTTGTACAGCGATGCCATCGGGGCGAGATACTCGAATCCCTCTATCAGCAGACCCTCATAATCCCAGTCGGTGAAACCTACCGGTCCGTTCAGGCTGTCCATGCCTTTGCTCCTGCCCCATGCAGCTACCGCGTCAAGCAAAGCTTGACTCACTTCGGTGTCATCGATAAAATCAATCCATCCGAACCGCACTTTCTTCACACCCCATTGCTTGTTGGCGGCATGATTGATGATGCCAGCCACACGGCCTACTATCTGCCCGTCACGGTAGGCGATGTACTGCACCGACTCGCATACGTCGTACGACGGGTTCTTCTTCGGGTTGAATGTGTTCATCTCGTCCAGCAGCAGGTGCGGACAGAACTCCTTGCAGTCCTTGTACAGGTCGTTGCCGAACTTCGCAAAACGGTACTGCTGCCACTTGGTCTTGACTTCTTGTAGAATGATTGCCATAATCTCGTATCTGTTGTTTACTCGCCTTTGTCGCTCAGGGCGGACTCCATGTCGCGCAGTTGCGCCTCGCAGTAATCCAGAAGCTGTTTGGCTTCCTTGGCTTTCTGCTTGTACTCGCTCACGGACAACGCTTCCGTCTGCTCCAGTTCCTGCACGATGGCCTGAACCCGTGCAATGGCCTTATCGTATGTTAATTCTTCTGTCTTCATTTGCCTTTGCCGTCTAATATCACACCTATGGTGTAGAACAGTATCTTGATGTCCAGACGGAGAGACATGTTCTCCATATAGACGATGTCGTAGTTCAGCCGGTCAATCATCTTCTGCAGCGTGTCGGTGTAGCCCACGCGTATCGGTCCCCAACTGGTCATACCCGGACGTATCTTGTACAGCAGGCAGTAGTACGGCGCCTGCTCGACTATCCGGTTGATGAAGAACTCCCGTTCGGGCCGCGGGCCTACGATGGACATGTCGCCCTTCAGGATGTTCCACATCTGCGGCAGTTCGTCCAGGCGGTACTTGCGCATGAAGTGCCCGACCTTCGTGATACGCGGATCATCGTCCGCCGACAGCTGCGGCACATCCTCCTCCGCATTGTTCACCATCGTACGGAACTTGTAGATGTTGAACGGCTTGCCGTGCAGACCTATACGCTGCTGGCTGTAGAACGCCGGACCTTTCGACGAACTGTACGCCAGTATCCACAGCAGCACATACAGCGGCGACAGGACAACCATCGTGCCCAATGCAGCCACAATGTCAAACGCACGCTTGATGCACAACTCGGAGTCGGTCATCTTGTGCTCCGTGATGAGCACCAGCGGGTTGCTGTCAATCTCCGGAATCTTCGCCGCACCGGTCAGCATGTCGTACAGCTTGGGCACAACGGCTATCTCCACATCAAGCGGATAGATGCGCTGGATGATACGATAGAGGGCATTCTCGTCAAGCGAAGGCTGCAGGTCAATAATGACCCTGTCGCCTTTGTTCACCCGGAGTCCCGTCACATCCTCTTCACTATGGATAGTGAACGATGCCGGAGGGGTGGCATGACGGCGGATAAGCAGAGTCAGGGCCAGACGGAACACGTAACTGATGCTGAACTGCAGCAACAGCAGTACGCCTAACGATGCCACGTAGCGGTGATAGTCCTCCACCTCGTCATCAATCACGATGATGAAGAACGCACCCAGCGTGATGACTACCGCCGAGATGAACGTCGTGAGCAGTTCGCGCGTCAGACGCTTGCGGTGAACGCGCAGGTAATAGCCTGACAGATAATAAACTATCAGGCAGCCTAAGGGATAAAGAATAAGAGGACGATAAAAATCGAACGCAGGGATAAGCACCGTGTCCACACTGAACACCTTGCCTTCGTACACCAGCCAGCGGAACAACAGGAACGCCAGCCACACCAACTCGGCGGCGAGGAAATCGACAGCTATATATCCTGATTGTAGTTTTCTGCGTTGTGTCATGACGGCTATATATTGTAAGGTGCCGACGGACGTCACGGACGGATGACCGTTATCTCATTGTTCCGTCCCACCTTGATGATGCTGCTCGGACGGGCAGGTTTGTTCTCGCTGCGGCGCGAGTGGCACACGTAATCGACCGCTTCCAGCAGCTTGCTGTCAATCTCGCAGAACGCTTTCGGCGTCGGACGTCCGGCGAAGTTGGCGGATGTGGACACCAGCGGTTTGCCCAACTGACGGCACAGCAGGTTCGAGAACTTCTCGTACGTGACGCGTATGCCCAGGCTCCCGTCATCCGCCAGTATGGCGCGCGACACGTTCTGCGCATCGGGATAGATGATGGTCAGCGGCTTGGGTGACACACCTTCCTCAGGTGCACTCACCTCCAGCAGCTGCTGCGCAGCGTCAGGGATGGCACGGATAAACGTTGTGATGGTCTCAGACCCCGCTACCAGCACCAGCACCGATTTCCCCTGTTCGCGCCGCTTGAGCCGGAACAGTTTGTCCACCGCCGCATCGTTCGTAGCGTCGCACCCCATACCCCACACCGTATCCGTCGGATACAGGATGACGCCTCCCTGCTGCAGCACCTCCACAGCGCGGTCGATATCCTTGTGCATATTGATGTCCAGCTGGTGCTGCACTTGCGCTTCACGCTCTGCGGACTTCAGTTGTTCAACCTCGCGCTTCGGCAGGGGTGTCGAGTCCTGCAATGCATTGTATATGAGCAGCGTCGCCCACGCATCCGTAGCGGCGTAGCGCGCCTGCTCAGGGGTCAGCGTGTCGGCTTCCCAGTTCGTAAGCTGCTGCGACTTGCTTATCTTCTTGCCGAACACGATGGCGAAAATCTTCTGCAACCCAAGCTCCATGATGCCGTACCGCGCCACCAGCGACTGCAGGTCAATGCAGTTCTGCGGCTTGAAGTCATGCAGACGGCGCAGACCGTTCAGGTCGTCCTTGAACGCCAGACCGACCTTGCATATCTTCTTGTCGCTGAACACCTCCGCCAGCGACGCCGGCATGCCCGTCTTGTTCAACCGGAACAGGTAACAACGCTCCTCCGTGGCAATCTGCACCAGTGCCGTGGGATAGTGCATCCCGCGAGTGAACGACGGGCGCGCCTCCGTGTCTATACCCAACACAGCACAGCCGCGAAGGTACGACACCGCCGCGTCTATCTGTTCCGGACGGTCAACAATAACCGTCTCACCCTCAAACGAGGCAAGAGGCATCAGGTTGACCAGTTCCTTGGAAATATGCCGGGTAAATTGCTTAGCGTGTTCCATTAAATTTGACAAAATTCAATAAAAGCACACAAAGTTACAACTTTTTTTGCAAATTACCAAATTTTTTTGTATCTTTGCAGCGTCAAAGTGAAAAATATCTTCAAACCTGCGAAATAAATATACTTTTAAATACCATTTATTATGAAAAAATCATTCTTTTTTGCTTTGTTCGCCATGCTGACCATGTCTGTGTCAGCCCAACATGTCACTCCGCTCAACTTCCACATGACGGAGTTTAACTTCGACACACTTCGCTCGCTCTACCAAGGGCAGTCGTATCTGCTGGAGCTTGAGCGTCTGGAGAAACTTTTGAAGGACGATACCAAGACGCTGAAGGACGCCCAAGTCCAATTGAAAGCGGAGAAGGATTTCTACAAGCAGATGGTGGCTTATGTTGACAAGGCGGATGCTTCGTTCAAGAACTTGCAGACACTCTCGCAGAAGGAGCAGGACGAACTCACCAAAATCAAAGAGAACGCCGACAAACTGCTGCGCACTATCAATTCCACCAACCAGCTCAACGAAGAGACACGCGGAAAGACACTTGACCAGTTGCAGACCCAGCGCCGCGGTCTGGACGGAGCAATCAACGCTACCACCAACCGGCAGTCCCAACTCGCCAACCATCCCGTACAACTGCAGCAGATGCGTACCGACCTGATGGTTTACAGCAACGAGATTATCAACAAGGAGGCCGGCATCAAGCAGTATGAGATCTCCCTCAAAAACAAACGTGAAGCCATCAAGGCCGAAATGAAGAACGTCAAGTCGCAAAAGTAATCGTATGCAAGTCATCAACCTATCTGAGAACAACAGTATTCTCAACCAGTTCATCAGCGAAATACGCGATGTGGACATACAGAAGGACCCGTTGCGCTTCCGCCGTAACATCGAGCGTATAGGCGAGGTGATGGCGGTGGAGGTCAGCCGTACGCTCCATTATGAGCCGAAAGATGTGACCACACCGCTGGGTACAGCTACCGTCCAGGTGCCCACCGACAAGGTGGTGCTGGCTACAATCCTGCGTGCCGGACTGCCGCTGCATCAGGGATTTCT
This sequence comes from Paludibacteraceae bacterium, assembly GCA_017444065.1. Lineage (GTDB taxonomy): Bacteria > Bacteroidota > Bacteroidia > Bacteroidales > Paludibacteraceae > Colicola. The sequence goes on from JAFSXJ010000036.1 coordinate 13,801, forward strand.
GAACATCTTCGACCGCGCCGAGAATGCTTTCCTGTCGGCTTACCGCCGTGCCGGACGTATCGTTGACGGCAAACAGGAACTGGAGATTGTAGCGGAATATATGGCTGCTCCGTCGATTGATGGCAAGACGCTGATTGTAGCCGACCCGATGCTGGCTACCGGCATGTCCATGGAGGTCGGCTATCTCGCACTGCTTCGTCACGGCACACCGAAACACACGCATCTGTGCTGCACCATCGGTACGCCGGCAGCGATAGATTGTCTGCGCAAGTCGCTCAACGACAGCCCGGATGTGACCCTCTGGTGCGCAGCGATAGACCCTGTCCTGAATGATAAGAAATACATCGTTCCCGGTCTGGGCGATGCCGGCGACCTGTGTTACGGAATCAAGATACACCTCTCCGACCGCAACTAACCAATCGTGTATGGCGTCAAAGCCTCTAATCTGTACATCCGGTACTCGCAAGCGGTGGTGGCACTTTCTGCCATCGCTGCTTGTGCTGATAGGCATAACCTATATGAGCCTGATTAAAGAGGTCCCGTTTGCCGTAATGGGCGATATACCTCTCGCCGACAAATGGGGACACATGGTGGCGTATATGCTGCTGGCTATATGTCTGGCAGGCGACGGCTGTCGTGCGCGGATAAGCGTACGTGCGATATATACGGTAGCGGTACTGCTGCCTCTCATCTACGGCGGACTGATGGAGTGGATACAATACTATTTTCCCCCGCGCATGTGCGAGTGGCTGGACTGGCTGGCGGATGCAATAGGCACAGCAGCCGGCGTGGGACTGTTCGCCGTTTATCACTTACTGAACAGCCGCAAGGCTGAACAACTGCCGCAACCATGATTGCTCCCGACCAACTCCCCTATATCATTGCCCTGACGCATCTGTACGAAGGCCGGCCGAGGCTGGCGCGGGAGATACTGGCTGTCTATCCTGACCCTAAGGAGGCATGGGACAGGATAAGCCTGGCAGGCAAGCCCGCCTCGTGGGAACGAGCGATGCAGGAAACGGAGTTTGTCAGAAAGCATCAGATAGGTACGTATTACCTGCATGATGCCGACTACCCGCACTTGCTGGCGCAATGTCCCGATGCACCCGTGCTGCTCTACACGAAAGGCAACATCAATTTCCGCGACGGACACTTCATCTCCATCGTCGGTACGCGTCAGGCTACCGAACGCGGCAAGCTCTTCACGCGCGACCTTGTGTTCGAACTGGCTCAACAGTTGCCACACCTCACCATCATCTCCGGACTGGCGTACGGCATTGATATAGCGGCACATCGCGCCGCACTGGAGGCAGGCATACCTACGCTGATCATCCCGGGGCACGGACTGGACCGCATCTATCCGCCTACCCACCGCAACGAGGCGGTACGGGCACTGGAGAACGGAGGTATAGTGACTGAATATATGTCCGGCAGCACACCTGAGAGGCATCATTTCGTGGCGCGGAACAGGATCATCGCCGGCCTGTCGGAATGTACGGTTGTCGTTGAGTCGCGCGCCAGAGGCGGTTCGCTCATTACCGCTCAGATGGCGTTTGACTACGACCGTCCCGTGTTCGCCGTTCCCGGACGCTGCAGCGACGATGCCTCCGCCGGATGCAACTGTCTCATCCGCGACCAGCGCGCGGCACTCCTGCAGTCGCCAGATGACCTGATTGAAGCGATGATATGGGCTACTGCCGAACGACCCGTGCAGACGCAACTGCCGGGGATGGACACGAACGACAGTGACCTCGCACCGCAAGAACTCACACTGCTCAACCTGCTACGGGAGGCGGACAACGGCATGCTGGTCAACGACCTCGCTGAAGAAGCGGATATATCCTATTCGGAAATCATCACAACCCTGATGATGCTGGAAATGAAAAAACGGGTAAAATCCTTCCCGGGAGGCAAATTTATGGCCGTTTAGAGCCATTTTGCCATTCCAAAGATAACAAAAAGCACCGATAATGCGTTTTTTATTTGCAAATGTCAGAAATTTTTTGTATCTTTGCAGGCAATTCAAAAAAATAGGAACTTCTTAAATCTATCAAATATGAATTCGTTACTCAAAAATCTTGGATTGATTATCTTCCTTTGTGGAGTGGTATGCCTGTGTGTTTACTACTTCGGCACTCCAAGTAACGCTCTGCTCGTCAGCAGTCTGGTGCTTGAGTTTGTTGGTATTCTTACGTACATCATTATCAACAAGCGCATCGACTAACCTTTCATGGCTGACTTCAGCGACGCTATCAAATATCACTTGACAGGCATGTACCAGGACTGGTTTCTGGACTATGCCTCGTATGTCATTCTTGAGCGTGCCGTCCCTGCGATAGAGGACGGTTTGAAACCTGTGCAGCGCCGTATCCTGCATGCCATGAAGGCGGTGGACGACGGCAAGTACAACAAGGTGGCGAACATCGTCGGCCAGACGATGCAGTACCACCCGCACGGCGATGCGTCCATAGGCGATGCACTGGTGCAGCTCGGCCAGAAGGACCTGCTCATCGACTGTCAGGGTAACTGGGGCAACATCCTCACCGGTGACGGTGCGGCTGCTCCGCGATACATCGAGGCGCGACTGTCAAAGTTCGCGCTGGAGACGGTGTTCAACCCCAAGACCACTAAGTGGATGGCGTCGTATGACGGCCGCAAGAAGGAGCCTGTACATCTGCCCGTCAAGTTCCCGCTGCTGCTGGCGCAGGGCGTGGAAGGTATAGCCGTCGGCCTGAACTCGAAGATTCTGCCGCATAACTTCGTCGAACTGTGCGACGCCTCGCTGGCGTATCTCCGTGGCGAGGAGTTCACGCTCTATCCGGATTTCCCAACGGGCGGAGAGGTGGATGTCAGCCGCTACAACGACGGCGAACGCGGAGGCGTGATCAAGATACGCTCGCGCATCAGCAAGGCGGATGACAACAAGACGCTCATCATCAGCCAGGTGCCCTACGGCACCACCACGTCGAAAATCATCGACACCATCCTCAAGGCGCAGGAGCGCGGAAAGATAAAGATTCGCAAGGTGGACGACTTCACTGCCGAGGAGGCGAAGATTGTCGTGCAACTGGCACCCGGCGCATCGTCTGACAAGACGATTGACGCCCTCTATGCCTTCACCGACTGCGAGGTGTCCATCTCGCTCAACTGCTGCGTCATCCAGGACAAGAAGCCTATCTTCACCAATGTATCGACATTGCTCAAACTCTCCACCGACAACACCATGGACCTGCTCCGGCAGGAACTGGAGATTCAGAAGGCGGAGCTCGAGGAGCAGTACTTCTACACCTCGCTGGAGAAGATATTCATCGAGAACCGCATCTACAAGGAGCAGGGTTACGAGCAGGCGGCAAGCAAGGAGAAGTTGATTCAGTTCGTTGACAAGGCGCTGGAGCCCTTCAAGGCGAAACTTATCCGCGAGGTCAGGACCGAGGATATCGAGCGGCTGTTCGACATACGAATGATCCGTATCACCAAGTTCGACGCCAAGAAAGCCGATGAACTGATGAAGGACCTTGACCGCAAAATCAAGGCGACCATTCATGACCTCAAGCACCTGACCGAATATACGATTGCGTGGTTCGAGATGCTCAAGCAGAAGTACGGCGCACGCTATCCGCGCAAGACGGAGGTGCGCAACTTCGCGAACATCAACGTCAAGACTGTTGTCGAAGCCAACGAGAAACTGTATATCAATTATGCCGACGGATTTGTGGGTACCGGTCTGAAGAAGGACGAGTTCCTGTTCAACTGCTCGGATATCGACGACATCATCGTCTTCCACAAGGACGGCAAGTACAAGATTACCCGCGTGGCGGAGAAGGTGTTCATCGGCACGGACATACTGCATATAGCCATCTTCAAGAAGGACGACGTCCGTACCATCTACAATGTCGTCTATCGTGACGGCAAGAAAGGCACGTACTACATGAAGCGCTTCCACGTGACAGGCGTGGCGCGTGACAAGGAGTACGACCTCACGCAGGGCAAGCCAGGCTCGCGCGTCATTTACTTCACCGCCAACCCCAACGGCGAGGCGGAGGTCATACGCGTAGCACTCAAGCCGCAGCTGCACCTCAAGAAGGTCGAGGTGCTCAAGGACCTCTCCGAACTGGCGGTCAAGAACCGCAACGCTATGGGCAACGTGCTCACGAAGTTCGAAGTCAAGTCCATCACACTCAAGCAGAAAGGCCATTCCACCCTCGGCGGACGAAAGGTATGGTTCGACCCCGATGTGCTGCGCGTCAACTATGACGAACAGGGCAACTATCTCGGCGAGTTTGATGACGACGACCGCATCCTCGTCATCACCACCGACGGCAATTACTACCTCAACAACTTCGACCCCACGGCGCACTTCGACAACAACATACTGCGTATCGAGAAGTGGCAGCCCGACAAGATATGGTCACTCGCCATGTGGAACGACGAACTGAAGTTCTACTACGGCAAACGGTTCACCCTGGCGGACGCGCTCGCCAAGCCGCAGTCCATACTCGGTGAGGCAGAGGGGCACCGTATCATAGTGCTGTCCGACCGTGAGGAGGCGGTATTCCAATTGCAGTTCACCGATGAGAACCGTCCGACGCTGGATGTGACGATGGCGGAGTTCATCGACGTCAAGTCGGCTAAGGCGCGCGGCAAACGACTGAGCAACTACGACATTGCCAACATCGTGGACATCACACCCGAGCCGCCTGAGCCCGAGCCCGAAACACCGGACAATCCGGACAATCCCGATACTCCGGAACCAACTGACCCGACAGTGAAGCCGTCCATTCCCTTCACTATTACCAATGGAGAGTCTGACGTGCAACTGTCGTTAGACCTCTAATCACATGAAACGTTCCCTTCTTCTGCTGTCACTGACAGCACTTGTTCTTACGCAGCCTGTCCGGGCTGACATCTCTTCTTTCAAAGAGGCAGGCACCATCGTACGGGACACCGTCATGGGTGTACCCTGCCGCGTATATCTGCCATACAAATATGACGAGCGCGTACAGACCGACCACACGGTCTTTCCTGTATTGTACCTCCAGCACGGCATGTTCGGTTCGGAGGACGACTGGACCGTACAAGGCAACCTCTATCGCTGGATGAACTTGCTTCTCGTTGGCGGACAGGTCAAAGAGATGGTGGTCATCATGCCGGATAACTTCCTCGGCAGCATGCCTGATGACGAACGTGAAGCATTGATGCAGGCCCCTAATGTCACACCCGCCGGCGAAGCGTTCGACACCTCTGCCGGTTCGGCACACTGGCGCAAACTCACGCGCGACCAGGAGCAGGCATACGAGATGTCAGGTTACTGGGAGGAGAACTTCAGTGCGTTCATGACTACGGTCGAGCGACGCTACAATGTCAGTTCCAATCCTTCGCTACGCGCTATAGCCGGTCTGTCGATGGGCGGCTTCCATACGATGCACGTGTCACACTACCTGCACGGGCAGTTTGCCTATATCGGTCTGTTCTCGCCGGTCATCATTCCGCGTCGCGACGAAGAACTGGTAGCCACCATCGAGGACTCGCAGTTCCACACCATGGGCTTTGACCTCGAGCTGGACTACGGCTCGCCGGCGTACAACAACTGGATGACCGAACTGCGGGGCATGGCAGCCACTCCGCCGGTGTACTGGATAGCTATCGGACGCGACGACTTCCTCTACGCACAACTGCAGGACTACCGCATGTGGCTCGACATGAATAATTTCGAATATACCTATTACGAAAGCAACGGCGGACACACATGGGTGAACTGGCAGGACTACCTCTGCCGGTTCATGAAGAAACTGTTCTGGGACAACAAATACTAAACAAACAGCTTATGAAACGAATTTTACTACCGGTCATCGCTCTGCTGATGACATGTCTGATATATGCACAGGAATACGAGTATCCCGGCTTGAAGCAGATGCTGAAAGGCAACTACGAGGCTGTGCAGAAGGATATTGACAAGCATCTGACCAAGGACCCGGGCGATGTGGCCTATCTGTACACTGCCGCCAAGCTGTACTCCACCGATGAGTTCAGCGGCAGGGATATACCCAAGGCGTACAAATATATCTGCGACTGCAAGTCCAAGTTCACCCGACTTGAACCCGCTGCACAGGACAAGCTCATTGCCAAAGGGCTGACCAAGGAGCTGCTGAACACAGTCACGCACGAGGTGTGTGCTCTTGCGCTGAAGGATGCCGAGGCTGTCAACACCGAGGAGGCGTACAACCACTTCCTGAAGGCGTATCCGCGTGCCGTGCCCTCGCTGCAGCGTCAGGCGAAGGAGCACCTGAGTCATCTGGCTTTCGAAGCCGCAGCCGAACGGAACACCGTAGGCTCCTACGAGTTCTTCATTGAGCAGCATCCCAACGGTCAGGATGTACAGGAGGCGACACGCCGACGTAACGCCCTGGCATACCAGCAGGCGCAGAAGCAGAACATGCTCACCGCCTACAAGCAGTTCATCGACCAGTACCCCGACGCCGATGAGGTGCCCGACGCATGGCAGCAGATCTATGCCCTGTCGTTGCGTGACGCACAGCGCATAGGCACGCCCGAGGCACTGGCGCAATATGTGAGCACCTATCCGGATAGCCCCTACGGCCGGCAGGCATTGTCGGAACAGGCATCGGACAAGTATACCCCGTTCATCGGCAAAGGCGACTGGCTGAGCCTGAAAGACAAAGCCGCCAAGAAGAAGGACAACCTTGAGCAGCGGCGTCTGTACTATGCCATCATGCAGATTGCACGCAAGCGCCACAGCGCACCGGCGGCATTGCTGGCTTACCAGAGCGCACCGAACATCGATGTGAAGGATACGGCGTGGATGATCCTGCATGACGTGTATTGCAGCACGGGTGTGCCGGCAGATATAACGCGCTTCCACGACCAGTACCCCAACCCGCGCTTTGCTACACTGGAGGCGCATGACCGGAAGGTCGTGCAGCAGTACAACACCGCCACTACCACCGATGACGGATGGCAGAACATCATCAGGCAGGCGGCACCATACCGGATGGCATACAACTGCCTGATTGAACAGATATCCAAGTATTTCGGCAGATTCAACAATATAGGTCTGGCACTGCAGACCGTCCGGCAGTATGCCGACGCGTTTGGCGACGACCCGGATTACCAGGATCTCGTCAATGCACTGGAGCAAGGCAAGCAACTGGAACTTACGCCGGAGGCGTTCCCCGATTCCGTCAATTCGCCGTCGAGGGAGTATTCGCCGGTCATGACGGCTGACGGCAATACTATCTATTTCGTGCGTGTGGTGTTCGACAAGGCGGCGGGCAACAGTGAGGATATCTATACCGCCACTCGTGGCAAATACGGCTGGAGCAACGCCATGCCCATGGCTGAACTGAGTGTCCCTGGCTCGAACGAAGCCATGCAGTCGGTTTCGGCTGACGGCACGCAGCTCATCTTCTTCCGCAACGGACTGCTCTACTCGACCGTCAAGACTGAGGACGGCTGGTCACGGCCGCGCACCTTGCCCGACAATATCAACGTAGCCAACTGGCAGAGCGACGCTATGATCACCAGTGACGGACGCGCCATGCTGTTCTCCGCACAGAAGCAGGTGGAGAACGAGGTGGGCACATCGGTGAACATCTTCGTATCGCTGATGGACGACAACGGCGAGTGGGGCGAACCCATCGACCTCGGTCCTACCATCAACACGCCGGGACTGGAGCGCAAGCCCTTCCTGCACCCCGATATGCACACGCTGTACTTCAGTTCGGACGGTCACGGCACGCTCGGCGACCTCGATGTGTTCAAGTCCACCCGTCTGCGGGACGACTCATGGACCGAATGGTCCGAACCGGTCAATCTCGGCGCACAGATCAATTCGCCACGACAGGAGTGGGGATATAAAATCAGTACCGATGGCAGCACGGCATACTACTCCAACGGCGAGGACCTGTTCAGCCTTGAACTGCCGCTGAGCATGCGGCCGAACGCCGTGGCTACGATTGCCGGCACCGTGCGTGACGAGAACGGACAGACCGTGGGAGTCACCATTCGTTGGGAAGACCTGGATACGCATGAGAGCATTGGTCAGTCACAGACCGACCCGGGCAAGGGCACATTCTACCTCGTGCTGCCGCTGGGGAAGAACTACGGCTATTATATTGACGACGAACGCTACTTCCCGCTGTCGAACAATATCGACCTGCGTGAACAGAAGAAATCCATCGATATTGAGAAGAATATCCAACTCACTTCATACAAGCAGATGATTGAGCAGGGTATGGCGGTGCAGGTCAACAACCTGTTTTTCCCGGTCAACGAGTATGAGCTGCTGCCGCAGTCGGAGAACGAGCTTATCCGCGTGGCGGATATCATCAAGCAGCGCAATATACGTGTGGAGATCAGCGGTCACACCGACTCGAGCGGTGACCCGAAGAAGAACATTACCCTTTCCAAGCAGCGCGCCGAGTCGGTTCGTGCGTTCCTCATCCGTCAGGGCTGCAATCCTACACTTCTCGTCGCAAAGGGCTACGGTGCCACACGTCCCATCGCCGACAACGATACCGACGAAGGCAAACAGCAGAACCGCCGCGTCGAACTGCAGTTCCTGAAGTAACCGAGATTGCGTAGCGGGCTGAATCGCTATCGTCCGGATACTCATTATGTATCGCTTACTCATAATCATACTATCCTGTTTGTTCTGTCGGTGCTATACGCACGCGCATGTTATTATTACGGTTACCTGCTCCGTCAGCATGGCAATCAGGTAGCCGCCATGCAGGCGTTCATCGCCAGCACCCATGCGCCGTATATCCAACGCGTCATCCCTCTCCCCTGGTTCAGCAATTACCACATCCTCGGACGCATCTACAGCAACATGGGCACGATGTGCCA
>JAFSXJ010000037.1 GCA_017444065.1 Paludibacteraceae bacterium
ATGGATCAGATGTACAACATCCCCATAGACGAACTGATGGCCGTCATTGACAACGCCCTGAAGAACGGCTATACCATTGCCTGGGGCGCGGATGTCAGCGAGGACGGTTTCACTCGCAAGGGTATAGGCGTCGTGCCCGATGCCGACAACGGTGCTGAACTGACAGGCAGCGATATGGCGCACTGGCTCGGATTGAAAGCCGACCAACGCAAAGACAAACTGACAGCCAAACCGCTGCCGGAGATTGAAGTGACTCAGCAGATGCGACAGGATGCCTATGACCGCTGGGAGACGACTGATGACCACGGCATGCAGATTTTCGGCATCGCTCATGACCAGAACGGCAAGAAGTATTATATGGTCAAGAACTCGTGGGGCACCATGCGTTCCGACTTCAAGGGCATATGGTACGTATCGGAGGCATTCATGCGCTATAAGACCAATGATATCCTTGTTCACAAGGATGCCCTGCCCAAGGATATTCGTAAGAAACTTAATCTGAAGTAACATGCGCAACAGCATCATCAGCTGGATACTTGCCCTGTTCGCCCTGCTGTTCGTCAGCGGGTCGATGTGGTTCACCCATCGTCTGTCGAAGCAGTTCGCCGAAGTGGAGCAGCAGCGTATGGAGATTTGGGCGGAGGCTACTCGTCAACTCGTGCTGGCTGACGAGAATACCGACATCACTCTGTACTCGTCTATCATCGAGGCGAACACGACCATACCGGTGTATATGACCGATGCCGACTACCATGTCATTCTCACCCGTAACGTCCATGAACCCAAGCAGGATGTAGAGGCGTTCTACGAGAAGCAGATAGCGCGCCTGCGTTCGAGCCAGACGCCTATCGAGGTGCGCGTGTCGCCCGATGTGACGCAGTACATCTTCTACGAGGAGTCGAACCTGCTCAGGCAACTGAGGCTCTTCCCGTGGGTGCAGATGGCCGTAGTGCTTGGATTCATGGTGCTGCTGATTACGTTCATCATCACTTCGTACCGCAACGAGCAAAACCGCGTGTGGGTAGGTCTGTCCAAAGAGACCGCCCATCAGCTGGGTACGCCTATCTCGTCGCTCAACGGCTGGATGGAGTTACTCAAGACCCGTTATCCGAACGATGAACTTCTGCCGGATATAACGACAGATATCAACCGTCTGCAACTCGTTGCAGAACGATTCTCACGTATAGGCAGTGCGCCTACGCTTGCGCCAGCTGATATGCAGAAGATTGTCAAAGAGTCTTACGCGTACATGCGAACACGTGTCAGTAAGAAGGTAGAACTGGAACTGAAGATTGATGAGCCGTCCAGCCCGGATGATTACAAGACTATGGCCGACGAGCCGCTGATGGCATGGGTGGTGGAGAACCTGATAAAGAATTCTGTGGATGCGATGAACGGTCATGGCTGGATAGGTTTGCACCTTCAACATAACGGTGCATCCATCGTACTGGATGTGACCGATACCGGCCGCGGCATTGAGCGCAAACGATATACCCAGGTATTCCGACCCGGATATACAACCAAAACCCGAGGTTGGGGATTAGGGCTGAGTCTATGCAAGCGAATCGTTGAAGAGTACCATCGCGGCGAGATCTTCGTCCACCAATCCGTAGTCAGCAAGGGTACGACGTTCCGCGTCATCCTCAAACAAGGCATAGACCGTTGAGCCGCTGCCGCTCATAGCCGTATAGAAAGCGCCTGCGTCCTGTAGGCGCTTTTTGATGGCCGCCAGTTCGGGATGCAGCGGGAAGACTGTTTGCTCGAAATCATTGTAGAAAATGTCGCCGTGGCGTATCAGGTCGATGGGCGTTATTCCCTTGCGAACCAATGACGCCAGCGACGGTTTGTCGCCCGACAAACGGATACCCTGATATGCCTCACGCGTGCTGACAGGAACGTCGGGCTTGAGCATCATCAGCCGAAAACCGCTGAGTGTGAATGGGACAGGTGTCAGCCGTTCGCCAATGCCCTCAGCCAGACAGGGTGTGTTGTAGATGAAGAACGCACAATCGGCCCCAAGAGGTGCGACCTCTGCAGCCAATTGTTCCTTGCTCAGTTCGAGGCTGAACAGTTCGTTCAGCGCAAGTGCCATGTGGGCTGCATCGCTCGAACCGCCTCCCAGCCCCGCACCGAACGGGATGCGTTTCTCGAAGCGGATACTGACGTTCCCAATCTGCGGATGACGCTCCTGCATACGGCGGTAGCATTTGATAATGAGGTTGTCTTCCGTCGGGCAATCGACAACGATGCCTGTCTGCTCAAAACTGAACTTCTCCGCCTGACTGACCATCAGCACGTCGTATAGCCCCAGTACAGGATAGAAGACAGTCTCCAGATCATGATAGCCGTCCGTACGTTTGCTAATGACGCGCAGACCGATGTTAATCTTGCAGTTAGGATAGAGTATCATGATTTTTGAGTTTTGATTTTTGATTTTTGATTTGAGATTTATATGTAGAAATCCCGTGTCAGTTGTTGGTAGGCGGTGCTGCGGCCACCGTGTTCATCTTCGAGCGTGAGGTGCTCTGTCAATTCTCCGCCAAATATGGCGGAGGCTCCTTGTTGCCAGGCGAGCAATACGCGTTTGGCGGGCCGTCCGGGCTTGGGGTGTACGTAGCAGCGGCAGGTGCATAGCAGTCCTTCGGCTGCGGCTAAGGCTTGCAAAGTGTCTTCCGCTTCTGTGGGTACTATGACCGCCAGTGTGCCTTTCGGCTTGAGCTTGCGAGCGCTGTCGGCTATCAGTGTGGCGAAGGGCAGGGTATCGTTATGCCGCGCTGCACAACGGGCAGCATCGGGTGCTTTCAGGCTATCCACGAAGTACGGCGGGTTGCTGACTATGAGGTCATAGCATCGGCCATTAGCCTGTAACCATTGCTGCAGCGAACTATGCGCAGCATGCAGCCTGTCCGCCCAGGGTGAGGCGGCAAAATTATCGCGTGCCTGCTCGCAGGAGGCGTTATCAATGTCAATGGCGTCAATCTGCACCACGGGCAGGGAACTCGTACGCTGTGCCAGCATCAGCGCTATCAGACCGGAGCCGGTGCCGATATCGAGGATGCGAAATTCAGAATTCACCGAGTCCTCTGAGTTCTCCGAGCAAATCGGCGCCCACGCACCGAGCAGCACACCGTCCGTGCCGACCTTCATAGAGCTGTGGTCATGCCTGACAAAGAACTGCCGGAAACGGAAGCCAAGTTTGGCTTCCTTATCTTGTGATATAGGCGCAGGCATGTTCATGCTCGTGGTGGTGATGGAACGTGTGAATGCACATATATACTCCCAGCGCAAGGAACAACACCGCACAAATCGTACGGAACCACTTCTCAAACGTGTGCAGTTTGTTCGTCAGATTGCCGATACTCACCGCGCAGTATGAAACGAGCCAGGCAATCAACATGATCGGCAGCCCTGTACCCAGACCGAACACGATTGGCAGCACCCAATTCCATGCAGCAGGCAGGGATATCGTGATGTCAATCATCGTGATGAAATATACCAATCTGTGCGGACAAAACGCGATGGCAAAGAATATACCTAACATAAATGACCATAGCCAACTGCTCTCGCTGCCTACACTCTGCAGCCACTTGCTCATGCCGTGGTCATGTTCGTGGTGATGGTGACCGCTGAATAGTAGCACGATACCGCACACAATCATGAATACGCCAAGTATAGGTTCGCCGTAGTGCTCAAGAACGTGTTGCACACCGTCGGTCTGCGCACCCATGATGAACGGCACGGACAACAGAACGTATGTTACCAGTTTACCCAAAACGAACATCACACCGTTAAGCAGTACCTTGCGTTTATTAGCCAGTTCGCGGTCAATGTAACTGATAGCGGTTATGCTCGTAAAAAGTGTGCAAGGGTCCAAGATGGTCAATAGTCCCAGTAGTAACGCGGTGAAAATAGCACCCATATCTTATATTTGAAGATTTGAAGATTTGAAGATTTAAAGATTTTTCCTATTTTGCTTGCAAAGTTACGATTTTTTTTGTAACTTTGCAAGCGGAAATGAAAAAAGTGCTAAAAATAGTACATTTTGTTGTATGTGTTGCCGTCTGTAGTGTCATTTTTACGGCATGTCACAGCCTTTCGTCCGATGGAAGACACATTCAACGCACCCTTGAGCGTCAGCAAGCTGAGGTGATGACCCTGCTTGGCGAGGTGCAGCCTATTCTGGAGCGTCATCGTCCGGACTCGTTGTTGTCCGTTTCCCACGCTCATCCGGACATTGTCTTTTATGTGTATGACAACCGGCAGTTGCTGTTCTGGTCGCACAACTGGCTTGTGGCCAACGGCTTATACCGCGTCCGCTACGACGATTGGTGGCTCGGGCGTTTTGATAACGCAGTAGGAGTAGGCCGTTGGACGAAGTTCGGCGATTACTCTGTGTGCACGATTATTCCGATTAAGTTCCAGTTTGCGCAGTACAGCGAACGTCTGCCGAATGATTTTATCGCCCCGTTCAAGGCTGACAACCGCTGGCTCATCCGGCGTCAGAGGGCGAACGACGGTTGTTATACCGTCACTACCGATGGCGCATATCTGTTCTCTCTCGTACCGCCTGAGATGGAGCCGGAGGAGCAAGCACCGGCATTGTCGCCGGATAGTTTCTCATACGGTTCACTGTTTGCTTCACCGCAACGCGGATTGTCGCGATATCATCTGTTGATAGGCATCGTGCTGCTGATTTGTATCATCTTCCTCTCGGCGTTCATCACAAATCTGGTGCGCAGCCACGGATTGAAGAATATGAAGATGTACACCAAGGTGCAGTACCTGGTTGTGGCATTGGTGCTTGCGGGGTTTGTGTATATATTCTTTATGTCCACATCGTATGTGCGTACGCACTACGAGCAACGCCAGCAATCGAGACAGCAGGCCAAGGCGCGATACATCCAAGCCTCGCTGCGCGACCTGTATTTCTGGGACATGGGTATATCCGCACTTAACACCCGCGGCCTGAACACCGACCTGCGCGACCTGAGTTACACTTACGAGACGGATATCCTTGTATATGACCAACACGGTCAGCTCGTCGGTTCGTCTGTGCCTCAACTGCTGGAGTCAGGGCTCATATCGCCAATCATTGCGCCCGAGCCGTACTTCACCGACAGCATCGACCTCGTGTGTTACGAGCAGATAGGCTCCGTGCCGTACCTGACCGTCTATACACCGTTCTACAATGGTAACCAGCTGCTGATAGGGTACATAGCTGTACCGTGCTATGTGTCGTCGGCGCAGGTCGAGCAGGAAGTAGCCGAGTACATCGGCCGGTTCCTGCCGCCGTATGTGCTGCTGCTGATACTGGCGTTTGTGATAGCCGTATTCGTCACGCAACGGTTGACGCGAAACATGCGGAGCATGGCGGACACCATGCACCATTTTCAACTTGGCAAGGACAACTATATCCACTATGAGAGCAACGACGAGCTTGGCGAACTGATCCGCCAGTACAACGCCATGGTCAAGCAGTTGGAGCAGTCGACCACCAAGCTTGCGCAGTCTGAACGTGAGTCAGCATGGCGGACCATGGCAAGGCAGATTGCCCATGAGATTAACAACTCCCTTACGCCGATGAAACTCTCCATCCAACAGTTGCAGCGCATCAAGGGAACAGAGTTCTTCGACGAACGCTTCGACCATGCGGCACGACTGCTGCTTGAGCAGTTTGACGATTTGGGACGTATAGCCTCGACTTTCTCCGACTTCGCCAAGATGCCCGAGGTGCACCCGTCGGAGACGGATATAGCCGAGAAACTCTTCTCCGCCGTCACGCTGATGCGTATGAGCGACCCATCTGTACCAATCCGTTACGTCGGTCCGGAGAGCGGAGTGCCGGCATACGCCGATGCAGAGCAGGTCGGGCATGTGTTTACGAACATCCTTAAGAACGCCCTGCAAGCTCTGCACGGACACAAGGATTCTGATATCATCGTAATCTTGAAAGAAGCAGATAGGGTGGAGATAAGCATTTCTGATAACGGCCCAGGTATCCCCGAAGCCATCCGGAGCAAGATTTTCATGCCTAACTTCACAACCAAATCCACAGGTATGGGACTCGGGTTGGCTATTGCCAAAAATATAGTTGACGGCAGTGAGGGGACAATCACTTTCGAGACATCTGACAAAGGGACAACATTCTATATATACTTCAAAAAACTATAATAATCAAATCTTTAAATCTTCAAATCTTCAATGAAAACAAACGAAATCATGCAGCGGCTTGCTGCCAAGCACCCGGGTGAGGCCGAGTACTTACAGGCTGTACAGGAGGTACTTGAGTCTATCGAGGA
>JAFSXJ010000038.1 GCA_017444065.1 Paludibacteraceae bacterium
CTAACCAACCTTAACCCATCCACGTCAGCCGGAAGTAAAGCATGGCTGACATAAATATGACGGATACGTGAAAAAAAACGGCATTCCTCTTGCAAATGTCGATTTTTTTTTGTAACTTTGCGGTCGCGTTCGGCTCGCATTCGGCAAATCTCGCTATAAGATGTCGCTCAGCGACATAAAGAGCTCGATTGCCTCTGCTCTCCCCACCGCAACCTACGGTTACGTTGGGGACCCGAACAAGAGACAAATGCTGCTGAAAGATATCATAGGACAAGAGGCAGTCAAACGTGAGATGTGCCGCTGTGTGCATGAGGGACGTATCCCTCATGCGCAGCTGCTTTCGGGTCCGTCGGGCACAGGCAAGCTGCCGCTGGCTCTCGCCTTCGCCCAGTACGCAGCCTGTCCGCACAGGACAGACACCGATGCCTGCGGCGTGTGTCCGACATGCCTGCAGTACGGTAAGCTGCAGCATCCTGACCTGCACTTCGTGTTTCCCATCGTGAAGACCGACAGTGTCGGCGTGTGCGACGACTACCTGCCGGCGTTCCGCGAGATGGTGCTGGCTAACCCTTACTGCGACGCTGATGACTGGACGCAGGCGATGGGTGAGGAAAAGAAACAGAGCCTGATTTACGAGAAAGAGAGCAGCGAGATACAGCGTAAGCTGTCACTCAAGGCTTTCGGCGACGGCTACAAGGTGATGATTGTCTGGCAGCCGGAGAAGATGCATCCGGCGTGTGCGAACAAGCTGCTGAAGCTGCTGGAGGAGCCTCCCGCCATGACGCTGTTCCTGTTTGTGAGCGAGCATCCCGAGCAGTTGCTGCCGACAATCATCTCGCGTCTGCGCCCGTTGCCCGTGCCGCGATTGAGCGAGCAGGAGATAACAGAAGCGCTGATGGGCAGGAACGTCATCCCTCTGTCGCAAGCGCAGGATGCAGCCCGTCTGTCCGGCGGCAGTTATCGTGAAGCGTTGCGTATATTGGACGATACGGACAGCGACAAGCAGATGTTTGCGGAGTTTCAGGAACTGATGCGTAACGCCTGGCAGGTGGGAGTGCGCAAGAACTACGACGCCCTGCAGAAGCTCAATCTGTGGTCGCAAACGATGGCCAAGGACAGCACGCGTGCACAGCAGTGCGCGTTCCTGCAGTTCGCCCAGCGGCAGTTGCGGGAGAACTTCATCTACAACTACGGCGAGCCGTCGCTATGTTACCAGACGAGTAACGAGCAGGCGTTCTCGGTGAAGTTCGCGCCGTTCATCAACGAGCGGAACATCGAGGAGTTGATGCAGCAGTTTGCCACTGCCGAAGCGCAGATCATGCAGAACGCCAATGCGCGGATAGTGCTGTTCGACTTGTGCCTGCAATGTATTGTGCTGATTAAGAAATAGATAAAAGATAATAATGAGAACAGATTTAGTGTTAAATAGCGAATCTGGACGGTACACGGAAAAGTCGTACCGCCGTAACTCGGTGCATATGCTGCCGGTAGTGGACTGGCTGTCTGACCTGCCTGAGACGGTAGGCAAGACAAACATGGTTGAGGTGCAGTTCAAGAACACCCGCAAGGGCTACTACCGCAACGTGAACAACCTGCCGTTGGAGAAAGGCATGATGGTCGCCGTGGAGGGCAACCCCGGTCATGACGTGGGCGAGGTGACGCTGGTAGGGCAGCTGGTTATTCTGCAGATGAAGAAGAACCGCATCGACGTGGAGAACTTCGAGGCGCGCATCATCTACCGCGTGGCTACGGAGGCTGACCTGCAGCGCGCCGAAGAGGCGCATCAGCTGGAGCACGAGACGATGATACGGGCGCGCAAGATTGCCAAGGACATGCAGCTGGAGATGAAGATTGGCGACGTGGAATACCAAGGCGACGGTGGTAAAGCCATCTTCTACTATATTGCCGACGGGCGCGTGGATTTCCGTCAGTTGATCAAGGTGTATGCCGAGACGTTCCGCATCCGCATCGAGATGAAGCAGATCGGTGCGCGTCAGGAGGCAGGGCGCATAGGCGGTACGGGTCCCTGCGGGCGCGAGTTGTGCTGCTCGACATGGATGACGCGGTTCTCGTCGGTGGGCACGGGTGCGGCACGGTTGCAGAACCTGTCGCTCAATCCTCAGAAGCTTGCCGGACAGTGCGCCAAGCTCAAGTGCTGCCTGAACTATGAGATACCGACCTACGAGGAGGCTGTGAGCAAGTTGCCCGACCGGCGTATCCCGCTGGAGACGATGACAGCAACATACTATGTGTTCACCACCGATCCGCTGCAAGGCACAGTGACATACTCTACCGACCAGCGGCAGGCGGTTAATCTGGAAATTATCACTGCCGAGCGTGCCAAAGCCATCATCGAGATGAACCGTCGCGGCGAGAAACCCAACAGCCTGGGCGGCATACATACGACCATCGAGGGTTCGGAAACAGGTTATGCGAATGTGGTCGGTCAGGACGATGTCAGCCGTTTTGACCGTCGTCGCGGCCGTCAGGACAGACCGAACCGTCCGCGTGGCAACGACCGTGGCGGACGACCGTTCCGCGACAGAAGACAGCAGTCAGACATTAGACGTCAGCAACCGGATAAATGACCATGACGAAACGGATTGTACATATACTACTTTGCGTGGTTTTCCCGCTGGTGCTTCTTCTGACCGGCTGCCAACGCGACGTGGTGAGCAGTGCGCATCATGACCTGCCTGAGCAAGGGTGGTCAATGACGGACACCGTCCGTCTGTCGCTGGACGTCAACGACACCGTCCAAGCCTACGATATAGCACTGACCCTGCGGCACACAGACCGATATACGTATCAGAACCTCTGGCTGTTCGTGCAAGGCGACAGCCTGTCGCCCGTACAGACCGATACGGTTATGGCCTGTCTGGCTGACGACCGCGGCCGTTGGCTCGGCACACGTGCCGGTCGATACTACTCCGGCTATGTGACGATATGTCGCGGCGTGTTGTTCCCGCAGGCAGGCAGCTGCGCGTTCACTATCGTGCAAGGCATGCGCGACTCGGTGATATACGGCATCGCGGATGTGGGATTGGAACTGAGAAAAGCGAAGGCATATGGGGAAGAATAAACTGAAGAAGTTCGCCGAGATGGAGCAGATGCCGTGCGTGTTTCAGTGCGGAGCACGGGAAATGCTGACGGACAGTCCTGTTCCGGCGATGAAGGGTGAGTGGCGGAACAAGTTCTTCAGGAACGACCATCCGCTGCTGCTTGAGCTTGGTTGCGGACACGGCGATTATACCATCGGTCTGGCGCGCGTCTATCCCGACACGAACTATATAGGCGTGGACATCAAAGGCGCACGTATGTGGGCTGGAGCGAAGCAAGCGACGCAAGAGGGGCTGACGAACGTGGCGTTCCTAAGGACGAACATTGAGATGCTGCCGGCGTTCTTTGCGGAAGACGAGGTGGACGGGCTTTGGATAACGTTCCCCGACCCGCAGATGAAGAAAGCCACCAAACGACTGACCTCCACGTACTTCATGGAGCGATACCGCCGGTTGCTGCGTGACGGAGCGACGATACATCTGAAGACCGACAGCCCGTTCCTGTACACCTACACGCGCGAGATGATACGGCTGAACAACCTGCCGCTGCTGTGTGACACCGACAACCTGTACAATCCGGCATTGCAGTCGGTGGTTGTGGAGGACGCACGACGGTTGCAGACGCACTACGAGCACCAGTGGCTCGAGCGCGGACTGACAATCAAATATCTGGCATGGCAACTACCGAAGGAAGGTGCACTTGTTGAGCCGGATATAGAAATAGAAAAAGACACCTACCGTTCGTACGGGAGGAACTACACGCCACAGACTCAAATGGTAAATGGTAAATGACCAAATAGTAAATGTTTAGATGTACCCCAAACAGATAATAGAGGCGCTGCAGCATGTGCGTTACCCGGGTAACGGGTTGAACCTGATAGAGGCTGGGATGCTTGAGGACGACATACGCATCTCGGGTCTTGAGGTGTCGTTCTCGCTCATCTTCGACAAGGACACCGACCCGTTCCAACGCTCGGTGGTGAAAGCCGCCGAAGGTGCCGTTCGCACCTATGTGGACGAGCAGGCGGCTGTGCATATCCATACGAAGTACCGCAAGCAGGTGCAACCGGAAGCGGGCGCGGATGAGCGTTCGCTCAAGGCAAAGCATGTGATAGCCATTCACTCGGGCAAGGGTGGTGTAGGCAAATCAACCGTGGCGGTCAACCTGGCTGTCGCTCTGGCGCAGCAGGGCAAGCGCGTAGGACTGCTGGATGCGGATATTCACGGACCGAGTATTCCGAAGATGTTCCATGTAGAGGATGCTCGCCCCGTAGCCGAGACGGTGAACGGCCGCGACCTGATTGTGCCGATTGAGCAGTACGGGGTGCAGATGCTGTCGATAGGTTTCTTTGTAGATGTGCAATCGGCGGTGGTATGGCGCGGCGGCATGGCGTCGAACGCTATCAAGCAGCTCATCAACGACGCGAAGTGGGGCGAGTTGGACTACTTCCTGATTGACCTTCCGCCCGGAACCTCGGATATTCACCTGACGCTCATCCAGACGCTGCAACTGACCGGTGCTATCGTGGTCACCACGCCGCAGGACGTAGCACTGGTTGACGCACGCAAAGGCGTGGATATGTTCACCAATGACAAGGTCAACGTGCCTGTGCTCGGACTGATTGAGAACATGTCGTACTTCACGCCTGCCGAGTTGCCGGAAAACAAGTACTACATCTTTGGCCGTGGCGGCGGCAAGCGTCTGGCAGATGAATTGCATATACCGCTACTGGGCGAAGTGCCGCTCGTGCAGTCCATCCGCGAAGGCGGTGACGAAGGCGTGCCTATCGTGCTGCAACAAGGGCACCCTGCCGCACAAATATTTGAACAGATAGCCAAACAACTGTAACATGCCTAAACGTGGAGCACCACTGAAAGCCGATGAGTTAGGCACGGAGCCTATCCGGAGTCTGCTGATAAAGTACGCGCTACCGGGCATCATAGCGATGACCGCGAGTTCGCTGTATAACATGGTGGACTCCATCTTTATCGGTCACGGCTGTGGTCCTCTCGCATTGTCCGGTCTGACGGTAGCGAAACCGCTGATGGACATATGTGCAGCGTTCGGCACGCTGGTGGGTGTGGGTGCGAGCACGCTGGTGGCCATCAAGTTAGGCGAGAAGGACTACAACACTGCCGGCAGGATATTGGGTAACGTTATCCTGCTGAACACGATTTTAGGTGTATTGGTCATGGCGGTCGGACTGATATGGCTTGACCCTATCTTGTATGCCTTCGGTGCCAGTGATGACACGATTGCCTATGCGCGCGAGTATATGCAGATTATTTTAGCCGGAAACGTGCTGACGCACATCTATTTCGGACTGAACAGCATGCTCCGCTCGATGGGTCACCCTCGCACCTCGATGGTGGCGACGATAGTAGCGGTGTTCATCAATATCGTGCTTGACCCTATCTTCATCTTCGGTCTGGATATGGGTGTACGGGGTGCGGCAGTCGCTACCATTATTTCGCAGGCACTGGCTGTCGTATGGCAGATGACCATCTTCATGAACCCGAAGGAGATTATCCATTTCCACAAGGGTATATGGCGGTTGGAAGCGGCAATCACCAAACGCTCGCTGTCTATAGGTCTGTCGCCGTTCCTGATGAACATAGCCCACTGCTTTGTGATAATCATACTGAACAACCAGTTCAAGGCGTTCGGCGGCGATATGGCTCTCGCCTCGTATGGCGTGATCAACCGTTTTGTGTTCGTGTTCGCGATGATTGTGATGGGTCTGAACCAAGGCATGCAGCCTATAGTGGGTTACAATTACGGTGCGCGTCAGTACGAACGTATGCTCAGGGCGTTTGAGTTGACGGCAGTATGTGCGACGCTGGTCATGGGTTGCGTGTTCCTGCTGGGCGAGTTCGTGCCGAAATGGATGGTGCTGCTGTTCACCCACGACACAGACCTGCTCGCACAGACCGTCAGCCCGATGCGTATTGTGGTGTCGTCCATGCTGCTGGTGGGATTTCAGATGGTGGCGGGAAACTTCTTCACATCAATTGGTATGGCGGGCAAATCCATCTTCCTGAGCCTGACTCGTCAGGTGCTGTTTCTTATTCCTCTGGCACTGGTGCTGCCGTTGTTGTTCGGCGATCCGATACAAGGCGTATGGTGGAGCATACCGGTCAGCGACACGCTGTCGGCATTGGTGGCGGCGGTGATGATATTCGTGCAGGTGCGCAAGTTCCGCCTACAGATGAGCAAACAGTAAAAAGTACGGTAACAAATAATACACAGTATATGAAAGGAATCATTTTAGCAGGCGGTAGTGCCACACGGCTGTACCCGCTATCCAAGGCCATCAGCAAGCAGATTATGCCGGTGTATGACAAGCCTATGATTTATTATCCGCTGTCCACTTTGATGCTGGCAGGCATCCGTGAGGTGCTGGTTATATCCACGCCGCGTGACCTGCCTATGTTTGAAGAACTACTCGGCGACGGTCAGCGTTTAGGCATGCGTATATCGTATAAGGTTCAGCTCGTCCCGAACGGATTGGCGCAAGCGTTTGTGCTGGGCAAGGAGTTCCTCGGCGGTGAGCCCGGCTGCCTTATCCTGGGTGACAACCTGTTCTACGGTCACGGTTTCCGCCGTATGCTGAAGGATGCGGTTCGTCAGGTGGAAAAGACCGGTGGCGCGTGCATCTTCGGTTACGAGGTGATGGATCCTCGTGCGTACGGCGTGGTGGAGTTTGACAAGCAGGGACATGTGCTCTCACTTGAGGAGAAACCAGCCGAGCCGAAGTCGAACTATGCTGTGCCCGGTCTGTACTTCTACGATGCTACGGTTACCGAGAAGGCTGCGGCTCTCAAGCCTTCAAAGCGCGGAGAGTATGAGATAACTGACCTGAACAAGACCTATCTGGAAGAAGGTACGCTGAGCGTCAAACTGTTCTCGAGAGGCTTTGCGTGGCTGGACACCGGCAACTGCGACAGCCTGATTGAGGCGGGTAACTTTATCGCCACCATTCAGAACCGTCAAGGGTTCTACGTGAGTTGCATCGAGGAGATAGCCTGGCGCAACGGCTGGATAGATAGTGAGCAACTACGGACATTGGGCGAGCAGATGGGCAAGACCTCGTACGGGCAGTACCTTATCCGCATGGCAGACAGCAAAGCATGAGAAGCCGGTTACTGCTGATATTGCTGCCGGTCATAATGTTTGCGGGTTGCCGCAAGCGGCCGCTCAGCCTGTTCAAGGGTGACCATGAGGATACTGCGGCAATCATGGATATCGTCGCCATCCAGCAGAAAGCCATTGAGGCGGAGAATGAAGTGATTACCGTAGCCAAAGCTGACAGCAGTTTACGCTGGGTGCAACACCAACACGGGTGGTGGTACTGCTTTACCAACCAGGATTATGAATACAACGACTACCTCAGTCTGTTGAACAATAGAGACACCTGCCGGCTGATACATGAGACGGTGTACGACCTCGAAGGCAACCTGATTGTTGATGCCGTGCGGGAGTTTGACTCATCCGCCGATGAGCCCGTCAGTTACATATTTATGCTGCGGGAAATGCTCCCCGGTGACACGGTGGTCATGCTTATCCCCTGGACTCTGGCATATGGCACGAACGGGAATATGTTTGTCCGCCCGTACACCAGTATCCGGACGCAACTGACCATACATACCAGCCCGTACACCGACATTGAGATAATTGAAGACACTATAGCAAACAAAGAATTATGAGACACTACACTATACTGAGTTGCCTGCTCCTGCTGCTGATAGGAGCCAACTCGTGCAATCAGAACAGTTACTCAGCCAAACGTGCAGAGGAGGACAAGTTGATAGCAGACTTTATTCAGCGGCAGAACATCCGCATCATCTATGAGGAGCCAGAAGACGGAGTGTGGGGAGAAAAGGATTACCTGAAGGTGCCCGCATATGACGACCTCTATTTCCATCTGGAACATGCGGGGGACGACAGTTATACAGTCAAGCAAGGTGACAAGATTCTCGTCAGATATATCCGCTATACGCTGAATGTAATAGCCGATACAGCCAGATATATGACTACCGCAGAGCAGGCTTATCCTACTGAATTTGCCTATGGGACAGACTACACCACTGCGCCTATCGGATGGCACGTGGCAGTGCAGTATATGAAGCACTCCGGCGCAGCCTGCAAGATTATCTGCCCGAGCAAACAAGGCTTGGATGCCGAGAAAAACACCGTCACGCCTTACGGGTATGACATGCAGATACAGATACCAAGATACTAATCAAATCTAATATATCATGTTAGTTAAAAGTATTTCCGGCATACGCGGCACGATAGGCGGTCGCGTAGGCGAGGGATTGAATCCCGTGGATATAGTTCGTTTTACCGCCGCTTATGCGACGCAACGCAGGCAGGCTATGCCCGATAACAACACCGTTGTAGTAGGTCGCGACGCCCGTATCAGCGGTCAGATGGTGGATATGCTGGTCAGTGCGACGTTGAGCGGCATGGGTTGCCACGTAGTGAACATCGGTCTTGCCACCACGCCGACCACCGAACTGGCGGTTATCGGCGAGAAAGCAGCCGGAGGCATCATCCTTACTGCCAGCCACAACCCTATGCAGTGGAACGCACTGAAACTGCTGAACGAACGCGGAGAGTTCCTGTCGGACGCCGAGGGCAAAGAGGTGCTTGCCATAGCCGAAAGGGAAGATTTTACCTTCGCGGAGATTAATGCGCTTGGCGCCATCGAACACAAGGACTACCTGCCCTATCACGTGCAGAACGTGCTGAACCTTAAGCTCGTGGACGCTGATGCTATCAGGAAGGCGAACTTCACAGTGGCTGTCGATTGCGTGAATTCGGTAGGAGGCTTGGCTATCCCTGCCATGCTGGAGGCTCTGGGTGTGAAGAATATCATCCGCCTCAACTGCACGCCTGACGGACATTTCCCGCACAACCCCGAACCTATCCCGCAGCACCTGACACAAATCAGCGATCTGTTGCGTAGCGGTAAGGCGGATGTAGGGTTTGTGGTCGATCCGGACGTTGACCGTCTGGCAATCATCTGCGAGAACGGAGATATGTTCGGTGAGGAATATACGCTGGTGAGCGTGGCTGACTATGTGTTGCAGCACACTCCGGGTAACACGGTCAGCAACCTGTCGTCCTCTCGCGCTTTGGCGGATGTCACCAAGCGTTACGGCGGCAAGTATGAGGCTTCAGCGGTTGGCGAGGTGAACGTGACGACGCTGATGCGTAAGAACGGCGCAGTTATCGGCGGTGAAGGCAATGGCGGTGTGATCTATCCTGCCAGTCATTACGGCCGCGATGCATTGGTAGGTGTGGCGCTGTTCCTCAGTCATCTGGCGCACAGCGGCATGAAGGTGAGTGAACTGCGGAAGACCTATCCCGAGTACTGCATATCAAAGAACAGAATCGACCTGACGCCCGATATGGATGTAGATGCTCTGTTGGAGCGCATCAAGCAGAAGTATGCCAACGAACGTATCACTACGATTGATGGCGTGAAGATTGACTTTGCGGACGGTTGGGTTCATCTGCGTAAGTCTAACACCGAGCCCATCATCCGTATCTACAGTGAGGCCGCCACGGTTGAGCAGGCAGACGCGTTGGCGCAACAGATAAAAGACGCTATAGCATGAATGTTCTGATAACAAATGATGACGGTTGGGGCACGCAAGGCATACGCACGCTGACGAGGCTGATGCTGCCTTTCGGCAAGGTGTATGTGATTGCGCCCGAAGGACCGCGCAGTGGTGCCGCGGCATGTATATCTGTACAGAAACCGATGTACCTGACCCGCATCGACGAGCCGGGTGAGGAACTGGAGCAGGCTGAAGTGTACGTAACCAACGGCACTCCTGCGGACTGCATCAAGTTAGCCATCAATGTGCTGTTCGGCGGTGATGACAGGAAGATTGACCTGCTGGTATCCGGCATCAATCACGGTTCGAACGCCTCAATCAATGTCATCTATTCCGGCACGATGGGTGCGTGTATGGTGGCAGCCGAGCACGGTATACCGGCAATCGGATATTCGTATTGCGACCACGAGGCGGACATCGACCTTAGTGAGGCGGAGAAGTACATCCCCGAGATTACCCGTCATCTGTTGGATGAAGGGATGCCTTATGGCATTTGTTATAATGTGAACTTCCCTGTCGGTGTGATTGAGGGCGTGCAATGGACCAGGCAGTGCAAGGCACATTGGGAGAAAGAACTGGCACCGTACACCGACGAGGATGGACGGACCTACTATCTTCTGGTTGGCAACTTCGTCAACCAAGAACCCGAAGCGGAGGATACGGACGAGTATGCCCTGGCTCACCATCGCGTCAGCATCACGCCGACAACAATCGATACAACCGCCTACCAATTGTTATAAGGTATGAACGTGCAGAAGTGGGATTCGTTTTGGCTCGGAGTGGTGATAGGTTTGTTTCTTCCGGCACTGTTCTGCCTTGCCTATGCGCATACGATAGGCTTGCAGCACCTGTGGCAGGAAGGAATGTATGAGGCTCTCAAGCCTGTCATAGGACGAATGCTGCTGTTGGGTACTTTCGCCAACATGGCATTGATGTTCCTGCTGTACGAACTCAATGTGTGGCGACTGGCCAAGGGTGTGCTGGTGGCAATTATTCCCTATATGGCGGCCGGAATCATCCTTTTGGGATAACCTATATGATTTATGGCCTTTGACTGTTGACGGACATGAAATACTTCCTCATAGCCGGTGAAGCCTCGGGTGACATGCATGCCGCCCGACTGATTGCGGCATTGCAACAATGCGATGCTGATGCTGTGTTTGCAGGTCTGGGAGGCGACAAAATGCAAGCCGCCGGTTGCCGCATCTATCAGCACTACAGGAAGATGGCATATATGGGATACGTGGCGGTTCTTGCGCATCTGGGAGACATACGCCATAATATCCGTATTGCCGAACAGGCCATGCTCAGCGAGCGACCTGACGAACTCATACTGATTGATTATCCGAACTTCAATCTGCATATGGCAGCATTCTGCCGCAAACATCTGCCGGATACGAAAATAACCTATTATATCCCGCCGAAAATATGGGCATGGAAACGCTGGCGCGTGCATAAGATAGGCAAGTATTGTCACCGCATACTGGGTATATTTCCGTTCGAGCCGGAGTTCTACGCCCAATACGGTTATTCCTGTACATACGTAGGCAATCCCACCGCTGAAGGGATAGCAGATTATAAGAAGTCAAAAGCAGGAAGTCAGAAGTCAGAGGTCAGTCCGTATGTTGTGCTGCTTCCCGGCAGTCGCAAGCACGAGATAGAGAACTGTCTGCCGAAGATGCTTGCGGGTGCCGAAGATGCTATACGCGAAGTGCCGGCTATCCGCCGGATTGTTGTGACGCATGCTCCGGGCATTGAGCCAGAACTGTACGAGCGTCTTTGTGCCGGTCATCCTCTGGTTACGCTTACTACCGACACTTACGATGCTGTCCGACACGCCAAGGCGGCAGTGGTTAACTCCGGTACGGCAACGCTCGAGACGGCTCTGCTCGGCTGTCCGCAAGTGGCAGTCTATCATCTGGCGGGAGGAGTGCTGTTGGACTTTATGCGCCTGCTGGTGTTGCGAATACCGCACTTTACTCTGGTGAACATCCTGGCCAAGCGTGAAGTGATTGTCGAGATGTTAGGACGCCACTTCACACCTCATACTCTTTGCAATGAACTGCATCGGCTTCTGACGGATGAACATTATGCGGCACGAATGTGCGAAGGTTACGCAGAGATACAACAGTTATTAGGTTCCTCATCCGCATCACGAACAGCGGCGGAGATATTGTGCAACAACGAACATTCTAAACCTAAAAAGATATGAAACACTTCCGCATACTGCGCGTTTTGCTCATACTATTATGTCTGGTCTCTGTGTCGGCAAATGCGCAAAAGGTATATTCCGCCGATCATGAATATCAGGCAGAGGTCAAGGTGTATGTAGTTGACCACGAATATCAGGCTGACTTGTTGGTATACAAGGAGAACCATGAATACCAGGCTAAGGGGAATGAGGGAAAGTGGTTTTTCGTGAATCAAGACTATCAGGCGGATGTCAAGATTTATTTCGTTGACCACGAATACCAGGCGGACCTAACGATATACTTCGTCAGCAACGAATATCAGGCTGGCTGGCGAAACAAACAGAAAAGACATTTGCTGTATGGAACAAAGAAGTGACCCAATGAGGTCACTTCTTTCTTACTTCAGGTAGTACGATACGGTCGTTACGACACGTACGTGCTTGATCCACGGCTGGTAATTGTCCGACTCAACGGAGAACTGTCCTTGGTTGGCGTGCTGTATACTGCCAAGGCGGCATTGTGCATCTTCGGCGAACTTCTGAGCCACCTGACGGGCATTCTGCGTAGCTTCTTGCACCATCTCAGGCTTGAGGTCTGTCAGACCATTGTATTGGAAGTCCGTGTTCCAGTCATACGCCTGGAGGATGAAGCCTTTACGCAACAGTTCACTCTGACAACCAAGGTTGGCCTTCACGCGTTCCACATCGGGCGTGGAGATGATAAGTGACGTGCGGAGTGTATAGTGGAACTCCGGACGGGCACCGTAATAACTCGACCAGTTGTCGTCAATCGAGATGTTTCCGCGAGCCAGTTCGCTCTCTTTGAACCCTTTGTCAAGAAAGAACGCCTTTGCAGTCTTCTCAATACGCGCCATATCGTCGTACAGCGCACTGATGTCGTTACCGCGTACGCAGAAGTCCAACGGCCATACGACAAAGTCCGCCTGTACGTCACGCGTGGAAAGTCCTTTCACCGACACCACACGGTCCTTTGAGGCAATCTGATGGATACCGCAATACACAAACAGTCCTGCCAACGCTAAACCGATGGCCAGAATAATGGAAGATAAGATGGGTTTATTCATAGTAATCGTGTTTTACATTCTTCGAATAGCAGCAAGATGATGCGTGTAGCCTTGGCGCTCCGTGCTCAATATGCCTCGCTCGTCAATATGCTCAATCTTCACGCGCCCTGAGCAATGAATGACACGCTCTGCATCCAACAGCAATCCCACATGCGTGATACGTGTGTCGTTTGCACAATTGTGAGGCAGCGAACCGTCGCAGTTGGGATCGGCGTGGTCAAAGAAAACGAGATCGCCCGCTTGCGCATGGTTGAGGCTCTTAACCTCCTCGCCGCACTTGACCTGCTGCGAGGCGTTGCGGGGCAGGTTGATGCCGAACAGGCTCATTACTGTCTGCGTCATGCCTGAGCAGTCCAGGCCCATGGCGTTCTTGCCGCCCCATAGATAGGGTGTGTTCAGCAGAAATCGCATCACCTGCATCAGCGTTGACTGGTTGAGTGGCAACGGTTGCTCGGCTACGGCTGCACTGTCGATACGGAATGTTACGCCTAACACCTCGAACTGCCCGTTCTTGTAGTTAGGCAGCCGTGTGCCCAAGGTCAGGGGAATCGTCTGCTGGTTGTTTTCGCTTACGGCATAGGTCATAGGGAATTTAACCCGCGCAGTACCGGAGGCTAATGCAGCAGTATGGGTAGCATGCTCCTCGTCGGACATCGGACTGAGCATGATTGCATCGACATACCCTTCTTCGCCGTCTGCCTCGTTGCGGATTTTGTACCATCTGGGCAGTGTTTCCGTTATCTGGCACACCTCGCCGAATAGCAGTTGCGTCTCTTGCTCTGCGCCCTCGCGCGGCTCTAGACGAACCGGCACTACGCTATGTAATACTATTGCGTACATACTTACTAAGAAAGTTGAACAACTTACCATACTTCGTTGGTGTTTCCGTTAGGGTTATGCGGATAGTCAATCGTATAGTGCAATCCTCGGCTCTCCTTGCGCTCCAAGGCATGACGGGTAATCAGATAGCCCACATTGATCATGTTTCTCAGTTCGCAGATGTCTTTTGTAGGTTTGACGCGCTTGAACAGGTCTTCCGTCTCTTCGTATAGAAGGTCTAATCGTTCCCATGCACGGCGCAGACGTAGGTCGGAGCGCACGATACCTACATAGGTGGACATAATCTGTCCGACCTCCTTCATATCTTGTGAGATGAGCACCTGCTCTTCGTTACTCATTGTGCCTTCGTCGTTCCAGTCAGGCACACGCCCGTTGAAGTCGTATTGCTCAATCATGCTCAGGCTGTGTCGGGCAGCTGCATCGGCATAAACAACCGCTTCGATGAGCGAATTGCTGGCCAGACGGTTCCCGCCATGCAGACCGGTGCAACTGCATTCGCCTACTGCGTAAAGCCTGTTGATGGTTGACTGACCGTCCAAATCAACCTTGATACCGCCGCACATATAGTGGGCACATGGTGCAACGGGGATATAATCCTTCGTAATATCAATACCTATACTCAGGCACTTGGCGTAGATGTTCGGGAAATGATGCTTGGTTTCTTCTGCATCTTTATGGGTCACATCAAGGCAAACATGGTCAATTCCGTGAATCTTCATCTCGTTGTCGATGGCACGCGCCACGATATCTCGGGGAGCAAGCGACAGACGCGCATCATATTTTTGCATAAACTCCTCGCCGTTAGGCAGGCGAAGAACACCACCGTATCCGCGCATGGCTTCGGTTATGAGATATGCCGGATGGGTCTCGCTCGGGTTATACAATGCCGTCGGGTGGAATTGTACGAACTCCATGTCTTTGATTACACCTTTCGCACGGTGAACCATCGCTATCCCGTCACCGGTGGCAATGTTCGGATTGGTAGTTGTTGCATATACTGCGCCCGTACCACCGGTAGCCATCAGCGTGATACGACTCAGGTAGGTGTCAATCTTCCCTGTTTGCGGATCAATGATATAGGCACCGTAACACTCTTTGTCAGGTGTACGGTGTGTCACACGCATGCCCAGGTGGTGTTGGGTGATTATCTCCACGGCAAAATGGTTTTCCAGCACGTCAATCCACGGGTTGTTCCTTACCGCAGCCATCAGTCCGCGTTGAATTTCCGCGCCGGTGTCATCTGCGTGGTGGAGAATGCGAAACTCCGAGTGTCCGCCTTCACGATGTAGATCGTATTGCCCTTCGGCATTTTTGTCGAAGTTCACGCCCCATTGCACCAGTTCTTGTATCTGTTCCGGTGCACGACGCACGACTTGTTCTACTGCCGCAGGGTCACTAATCCAGTCACCGGCAACCATCGTGTCGTGGATGTGTTTCTCAAAATCATCAACCAGAAGATTCGTTACGGAGGCAATACCGCCTTGCGCCTTGGCGGTGTTCGCCTCGTCAAGGGTGGTCTTGCAGCACAGGGCAATCTTGTACTTCTGCGCGCGGGCAACCTTCAGGGCGAAACTCATGCCGGCTACTCCGCCGCCGATTATCAGAAAATCGTATTTATGTGTCATAAGCAAAAAAAGGTAAGCCGATACGGCTTACCCTTTGTTATACATGTTGCTGTTATTGCAGGCTTGCTTCGTAGGCGGCAGCGTCCATCAGGTTGTTGAGTTCACTCGGGGCTGACAGGCGAACGCGTATCATCCAGCCGGCTCCGTACGGGTCATTGTTCACCAGTTCGGGATGATCCTCAAGTTCAGCATTCAGTTCCAGCACCTCGCCGCTGGCGGGCATGTTCAGGTCGGAAACGGTCTTTACAGCTTCAACCGAACCGAACACTTCACCTTGAGCAACTTGCTCACCTATTGTCGGTACATCAACGAAAACAATTTCGCCTAATTCCGATTGTGCATAATCAGTGATGCCTACATAAGCTTCGTCACCCTCAACGCGAATCCACTCGTGCTCCGAGGTGTAACGCACTGTATCAGGAAAATTCATATCGCTATTTTGTTTTTATATGTATTGTTCGCGCACGCGTGCGTTAACGACCGTTGTTCGGACCGGAAGGAATCTGGTCACCGATGGTTGACATCGCGCAACGGAAGCCAAGCGTGCTCTTGCTCTTGTCGGCCTCCAGATAACGGCGTGACGACGGGTGCAGCCAGTATACGCGGTCGTTCCACGAACCACCTTTATATACATGAGTGGTCTTGGTAATCTTCGGAGCGTAGATGTCGGTTGGGTCAATCTTCTTCTCCACTGCCGGAGCACCGCCGTCACCGCCTTCGTCCTCATCACCGCCTTCTTCCTCGTCACCTTCTTCCTCATCTTCATCACCTTCTTCCTCGTCGCCTTCCTCCTCGTCATCACCGCCACCGTTTTCCTCGGTGTTAGAGGCTAAGCCTTTCAGGAACAATGCGCCGAGCGTGTCAAGCGGATAGTCGGTCTGGATGAGCGAAGCAAAGTCACCGTCAAGGTAGTCGCGCTTATCATCTTCGCTGGTCCATTCTACATCAATGCCACCAACGGCGTTGATGACGAACTCACCTTGGTCGTCTCTCTTGGCACGGCTGTAGATGTTACCACGGAAGGAGTTGTATTCGGTCACGTCTTGGTAGGTGGTCTCACGATATACGTCCATCACCCACTCGTTAACGTTGCCTGCCATGTTGTACAGACCGAAATCGTTCGGAGCAAAGGCGTCAACGGGGTTGGTAATCACGTAGCCGTCGTTCAACATGCCGGATACACCCATCATGTCGCCCTTGCCACGGATGAAGTTGGCCTGCATCATACCCATGTTGTTCTTACTCAAGTCACGGGGATGGTAGCCCGACCACGGATAAACCTTGCCTTCAATGGTCAGACCGTCTGTGCCTGCGATGGGTGCAAATGCTGCAAACTCCCACTCGGCCTCTGTCGGAAGACGGTAGCCGGTAACAAGAATGCCGTCGGTGCGGTCAACTTTACGTGCGTTGCCCCATGCGTCATGGAAGCGTTTGCTACGACGAGATGCATCAGGATTAACAGGATTATAGTCCTTGCGAACCAGATATTTTTCCGTATTGAATACGAACTTGTCGCGAATCCACTCATAAGGAACGTGATATTCGATGTTCACATCCTCACCGCGCGTTACTTCTACCTCAATGGGCTCATAACCGGGGTTGTCGTTACGCCAGTCTTCAAGTTCGGTCTCGTCCAATGCACGGAGCATCTGGAAGTTCGGGAACTCGATTGCGCCTGCATGAACCAGAGCCAACTCATTCACACGGTCGGTACGCCATTGGCAGTAGTCCATAGCCTGATTCCAGTTGATGCCCACTACAGGGTAGAAACTGAAGGCAGGATGACGGAAGTAGTTCTCCACATAAGGCTCGTTATATGCCAGCTCGTCACGCCATACCAGCGTATCGGGTAGGGCGGCTTGAACGAGCTTCGGTGCTGAATAACCGAATACCATCTCCAGCCAATGCATATACTCGCGCCAGTTCAGGTTCGAGATTTCATACTTGTCCATCCAGAATGAACTGACGGTTACGGAACGCCGCGCATTGTCACGCGGAGCAGTCACGAATTCGTCAGTCTGACCAATAGCGAATGTTCCGCCCTGAATGGCGACCATACCAATTGGATCAACATTGCCAACTCCTTCTTTTGCCTCGAAGTTGGTGGTCTTTTCGTCATAATAGTTCCATCCCGTCGTGTTTGAGAATTGAGTGTTCAACTCGCGTGACTTGCAGCCTGCCAAGGCTATCAAGGCCAACGACACGACGATTACAGATTGCACTACTTTTTTCATATTGTTTTCGATATAATTATACCTTAATTTTCGTTTTTATTTACAACGTTTGCGGGTTGCCCCCACAATTAAGCCTACAAAGATACGAAAAATTTCCAAATTGCACAAATTTTTTAGCAAAAAAAAGTAAAAAATGTACGTTTTCTTGGCAAAATGCTATTTTTTACAACTATTTTTTACAAAATAATAGCAAAACACAAGATTTTTTTGTATCTTTGTACGCTAATTGCGACTGACATGTCTCCGATGAATAATTGTCTGCGTTTGGGCAACCGGCTCTTGAGCCTCAAATCGCCTTTGGTGATGGCTATCGTAAACGCCACGCCGGATAGTTTTTTCGCCGCTAGCCGTGCAGACAGTGAAGCCGCTCTTCAAACAGCCTTTGAAAGGGTTTTGAACGAAGGCGCGCATATGATGGATATAGGTGCCTGCTCCACGCGTCCGGCGGTTCAGGCTGGTGCAGGAGTGGTAGATGAGCAGCAGGAATGGATGCGGCTGGACAAAGCGCTTGCCGTTGCTACACGGATGAACATCGCTCTGCCTGTATCGGTGGACACTTTCCGCGTGAATGTTGCGCGGCGCGCACTGGAGGAATACGGAGTGGCGATGATTAACGATGTTTCCGGCGGTTCGGATGAGATGTTTGACCTTGTGGCGCACTACAACGCAGCATATGTGCTCACTTACAATCGTGCGCGCGTTGGACAGCTGACCGAAAACGTCTTGGCTGACGCACTTGCGTTCTTCAGCCGCGAGGTTGATGATTTGCGTCGGCGCGGCGTGAGTGACATTGTTATCGACCCGGGCTTCGGCTTCGGGCAAACGGTTGAGCAAAGCCTTGATTTGCTGGCTAACCTCGGTGCTCTGCGGCATCTCGGTTGTCCGATACTCGCTGGCATATCACGCAAACGGATGGCGTACCAGCCGTCGGGGCTGACGCCGGAAACTTGCCTGGAGCAAACATTGTTCCTGGAACAGCAGGCTCTGAATCAGGGAGCAAGCATCTTGCGGGTGCACGATGTGGCGGCGACAATCATTTCTCTCGCAAGAAAATGACATAACACGTTTTGCGCGAAGTGTGGTAGGGGCAAAGTAGAGCCATAGTAGGGGCATAGTAGGGTCATAGTAGGGTCATAGTAGGGCCATAGTAGGGAGTAAGCAGGTTTTTTGCCGTCGTTTTGTCGAGGTTTTGACCCAAATAATAATTGATAATCGAAAGCTGATAACTGTATATGTTTTTCGGATTCAAAGACCTTGTGGATATCCTGTTGGTAGCACTGCTGCTATACGAGACATATCGCTTGCTGCGTACATCCGGAGCGGTCAACCTGTTCTGGGGCATTTTGGCGTACGTCGGATTGTGGTTCCTCGTGTCGTTCATTTTGCGGCTCGAACTGACGGGGGCCATCTTCAACTTCATCGGCAGTGCTGGAGCCGTAGCGCTGGTGGTTATCTTCCAGGAAGAGATTCGTGGAATGTTCAGCCGTATCGGTTCGCGAATGAGTAATGCACAATTCGTGCATTTCCATCAAGATAAGAAAAATGCCTGGCTTAGCGACGAGCAGATTCATCAGGTCATCCTCGCGTGCGAACATATGTCAGAAGCCAAGGTCGGCGCACTTATCGTCATCGCGCATGAGCAGGAACTTGACGAGTACGAGCAGACTGGAGAAACTATCAATGCGGATATATCCGCGCGGATGATTGAGAACATTTTCTTCAAGAACACCCCGTTGCACGACGGCGCACTTATCATCCGCAACGGACGGCTGCAATCTGCTGCATGTATTCTGCCGGTGTCGAAAAACCGACGCATTCCGAAACATTACGGATTGCGACACCGTGCCGCATTAGGACTCGCGGAAAAAACAGATGCTTTCTGTATAGTGCTCAGCGAGGAAACAGGCAGACTCAGTATCGCTCAGGATAGCAGAATATCCACAGTCAAACTCTCTGCACTAACTGAACTTTTGAATAACAAACAATAATATGTCTTATAATCGTACATTAATTACAGCAGCACTCCCGTACGCCAACGGGCCCGTGCATATTGGTCACTTGGCAGGTGTCTATGTGCCTGCAGATATCTACGCGCGTTACTTGCGTCTGAAAGGGCAAGAGGTTCTTTTCGTCTGCGGTAGCGACGAGCACGGCGTCCCTGTAACCATTCGAGCACGCAAGGAAGGTATAACCACCCAGCAGGTCGTTGACCGCTACCACGAACTCATCAAGCGTTCGTTTGCCGATTTCGGTATATCGTTCGACATCTACTCGCGCACAACATCGGCCATTCATCACAAACTTGCGTCGGACTACTTCCGCAAGCTCTATGACGAGGGCAAGTTCATCGAGCAGACCACCGAACAGTTCTACGACCCCGAGACCGGACATTTCCTCACCGACCGTAATATCCGCGGCGAGTGCCCGCACTGCCACAGCCTTGGTGCGTATGGCGACCAGTGCGAGAAGTGCGGTTCGACCCTTTCGCCCGAGGAACTCATCAACCCCTATAACGCTGAGACTGGCAACCCGCTCGTAAAGAAACCTACTTCCCACTGGTACCTGCCTCTTGATCAGTACCAGCAGTGGCTTGAGCAATGGATTCTTGAACAGCACAAGGAATGGCGTCCGAACGTCTATGGTCAGTGCAAGTCATGGCTCGACG
Organism: Paludibacteraceae bacterium; assembly: GCA_017444065.1. Taxonomy (GTDB): domain Bacteria; phylum Bacteroidota; class Bacteroidia; order Bacteroidales; family Paludibacteraceae; genus Colicola. The sequence goes on from JAFSXJ010000038.1 coordinate 20,330, forward strand.
GCGGTTTGCGTCCGCGTGCCGTGACCCGTGACCTCGACTGGGGCATTCCCGTGCCCGTTGAGGGCGCAGAGGGTAAGGTGCTCTATGTATGGTTCGATGCGCCTATTGGCTATATCTCCAACACCAAGGAGCTCTGCGACGCCCAGCCTGAGAAGTATGGCAACTGGGAGACCTGGTGGAAAGACCCGTCAACACGCCTCATCCACTTCATCGGCAAGGACAACATCGTATTCCACTGCATCGTCTTCCCTGCCATGTTGAAAGCCGAAGGCTCATTCATCCTGCCCGACAATGTGCCCTCCAACGAGTTCCTCAACCTTGAGGGCGATAAGATTTCCACATCCCGCAACTGGGCAGTTTGGCTCAACGAGTATCTCGACGACTTCCCGTCTAAACAGGATGTTCTTCGTTACGTGCTCACCGCCAATGCGCCTGAGACTAAGGACAACGACTTCACCTGGGCGGACTTCCAGGCGCGCAACAACAACGAGCTTGTCGCTATCTATGGCAACTTCGTCAACCGCGCACTGGTCCTCACCGGCAAGTATTTCGACGGCAAGGTTCCGGCTTGTGGCGAACTGAACGACTACGACCATCAGACCATCGAGGAGTTCAAGAACGTCAAAGCCACACTCGAAGACCTCCTGAATAACTTCCGTTTCCGCGACGCACAGAAGGAGGCGATGAACCTCGCCCGTATTGGCAACAAGTATCTTGCTGACACCGAGCCGTGGAAACTCGCCAAGACCGATATGCAGCGCACGGCAACCATCCTCAACCTCTCCCTGCAGATTGCAGCGAATCTCGCCATCGCTTTCGAACCTTTCCTGCCTTTCTCTTCCGAAAAGTTAAAGACCATGCTTGGTCTTTCCGACAGCATCGGCTGGGAAGACCTTGGCAGAGTGGATCTTCTTCCCGCCGAAGCCAAGCTTGGCGAGGTTTCTCTCCTCTTCGAGAAGATTGAGGACACCGTCATCCAGGAGCAGCTGGACAAACTCGCACGCATCAAAGCCGAGAACGAGGCAGCCGCCAAGGCGGAAGCCCTGAAGAACTGGCAGCCGGTACCCGTCAAAGCCCCGACGACAATCGATGACTTCGACAAAGCCGACATCCGTGTTGCCACCGTTCTGGAATGCACCAATGTCAAGAAGTCCGACCGTCTCTTGCAATTAAAGTTGGACGACGGCATGGACGGCCGCACAATCCTTTCAGGCATTGCGCAGAGTTATCCCGACCCCTCTGTTCTTATCGGCAAGCAGGTGCTCTATATCGCCAACTTCCCGCCGCGCAAGATGATGGGCATCGAGTCCCAGGGCATGATTCTCTCAGCGGTTGACGCCGACGGCCGTCTTGTCGTCACCACAGTCACCTCTCCCGTGCGCCCGGGCGCACAAGTCGGATAGTTTTGTACACGGTCAGATAATTACAGAATAATATGGCACAAAATTTCGTTGACTACGTTAAAATCTATTGCCGCTCGGGTAAGGGCGGTGCGGGTAGCATGCACTTTCATCGCGCGAAATACGTGCCGAAAGGTGGTCCGGACGGCGGCGATGGCGGTCGTGGCGGACATATTATTCTGCGGGGCAACCGCAACCTGTGGACATTGCTGCACCTCAAATACCAGAAGCATATTCAGGCCACCGACGGTGGTCACGGCGGAGAGAGCCGTTCCTTCGGAAAGGACGGTCAGGATCGAATCATCGAGGTGCCCTGCGGCACGGTGGTTTATGACGGTGAGACTGGTGAGTGGATAACCGAGGTGAAGGAACATGGCGAACAGGTAATTCTGCTCAAGGGAGGCCGTGGAGGCCTGGGCAACTGGCATTTCCGCACAGCAACGAACCAGGCTCCGCGTTATGCACAGCCCGGCGAACCGGCACAGGAGCGCGTGGTAATCATGCAGATCAAAGTGCTTGCAGATGTCGGCCTGGTTGGCTTCCCAAATGCAGGAAAATCGACACTGCTCAGCGTTGTTTCTGCTGCCAAACCAGAGATTGCCGACTACCCGTTCACGACCTTGACTCCGCAACTGGGCATCGTCTCTTATCGCGACGACCGTTCGTTCTGCATGGCGGATATCCCGGGAATTATCGAAGGTGCTGCCGAAGGACGAGGCTTAGGCCTGCGATTCTTGCGGCACATTGAGCGTAATGCTGTGTTGCTGTTCCTCGTTCCGGCATGCACCGAAGATCCGAAACATGAGTACGAAATCTTGTTAGCCGAGTTGGAAAAATACAATCCCCAACTGCTGACTAAGGCACGCATCCTTGCCGTGAGTAAAGCCGACACAATGCCTGAGGACGAAGTAAAGAAGATCGTCGCCAGCCTCAGCGACGCGTTCGGCATACCGGTGGTGGCATTCTCTTCGGTCAGCGGGCAAGGTATAACTGAGCTCAAAGATGTTCTTTGGGACGAACTGTCCAAAGAACAGAACCAGGTCATCGAAATCAGTCATTCGCCCTTGGATATCGAACGCGTAGAGCGTCAGGAAACCGAAGCAGGAAACGAGCCTGACGATGAAGAGCATACCATTTACCTCAATGAGGTCGAAGAGGATTGGGATCTCAGCAAGTACGCCGGTATTGGCTGGGACACACAAGCGGATAGTTGAGAGTTTAGTGTTTAGAGATGGTAAGGCAGATTGAGCAACATATTCCGCAGAAGCAGCTTGTATTACTATTGAGTCTGATGGTGGGCGTATTGTCTGCCGTCGCAGCATACCTGCTGAAGTTGTTCATTCATCTTATTCAGTACCTTATTAATACCTATCTCATCGCCAGCGAAAACTATTGGTGGTACATCGTCTGCCCGATGATTGGTATAGCGCTGGCTGCACTGTTCGTCAAGTATATCGTGCGTGACGATATCTCTCACGGTATAACGAAGATTCTTTACGCTATCTCCCAGCGCAAGTCTATCATCAAAAGCCATAACATGTGGTCAAGTCTTATCGGTAGCGGCATCACTATCGGTTTCGGCGGTTCGGTTGGTGCGGAGGCACCTATCGTCCTCACCGGTGCTGCCATTGGGTCGAACCTCGCCAAACTGTTCCACCTCGACCAGAAGACAATGATGCTGATGATTGGTTGTGGTGCTGCGGGTGCTATCGGAGGTATCTTCAAGGCGCCTATAGCCGGACTGGTCTTTACCCTCGAGGTGCTGATGATGGACATCACAATGAGCTCAATCGCACCACTGCTCATCTCCTCAGTCACGGCTACGGCTATCGCCTATTTCACCACGGGCTTTGCGCCGATGTTCGAACTGACCACTATCGAGGCCTTCACTCTCGGGCGTATTCCCTGGTACTTGCTGTTGGGCATAGCCTGCGGCTTTGTCTCGCTGTATTTTACGCGAGGTATGAACTATCTGGAGCAGCGTTTCAAGCGCTTGCCGAACATGTGGGTGAAAATCGTCATCGGCGGAACGGTGCTGGGCGCACTTGTTTATCTGTTCCCGCCACTATACGGTGAGGGCTATGACGTTATCCTGCAACTTTTCAACGATGACCCGCAGTCCGGATTTATTCACAGCCCGTTTGCCCGTTTGGGTGATACTACTTGGCTCATCATCGCCTATTTCTCGCTTGTACTGCTTCTGAAGATTGTGGCATCTGTGGCAACAAACGGCGGTGGCGGTGTAGGTGGCATATTCGCTCCTTCGCTGTTCATGGGAGCGCTGGTAGGTTTCATCTGTGCGTACTTGTTGAAACTGGCAGGAGTGTCTGTGCCTATCGTTAATTTCACCTTGGTAGGTATGGCGGGGTTGATGTCCGGTGTCATGCACGCACCGTTGACGGGTATCTTCCTTATAGCTGAACTTACAGGCGGTTATCACCTGCTGATGCCGCTGATGATTGTGGCGGTTGTGTCATACCTGACCATCATGCTGTTTGAGCCGCATAGCCTTTACGCCATGCGTCTCGCGCAGAAAGGTGAATTGCTCACGCATAACAAGGACCGCTCTGTGCTTACCCTTCTGAAGATGGACAACGTTCTGGAGACGGATTTGCGCACCGTCTCTCCCGACATGACCTTGGGGCAGCTTGTTAAGGTCATTGCCGACAGCAAGCGGAACATCTTCCCCGTGGTGGATAGCAAGGGAGAATTGCAAGGCATCCTCTTGCTGGATGAGGTGCGGAACATCATGTTCCAGCCACGTCTGTACAACCGTTTACCGTTGCGCAACTGATGAACTACCCGCAAGTCGTGATTCGTCACGATATGCCGATGGAAAAGGTAATGGAACTGTTTGAGGATACCGGCGCCTGGAACCTGCCCGTCGTTGATGAGCAGAAAAAGTACCTTGGTTTTGTTTCCAAATCCAAGATATTCAACTCTTACCGCCACGTGCTTGTGCATTTCTCGGAAGAATAACAGCAAAATGGCAAAATAGTAAATGGTAAATGTCTAAATAGTAAATGAAATGATTGGCGTGTTTGATAGTGGTTATGGCGGACTGACAATCTTGAAGCAGATTCGCGAACAGTTGCCCGAGTATGATTATATCTACCTCGGCGACAATGCACGTGCACCATATGGAACGCGTTCTTTCGAGTGCATCTACCGCTACACGCTGGAGGCAGTGCGATTCCTGCAACAACAGGGCTGTTCGCTTATCATTCTTGCATGCAACACCGCCTCCGCCAAAGCGCTTCGTACCATCCAGCAGCACGACATCAATCCTGACGAACTGCGCGTCTTGGGAGTTATTCGCCCGACGGTTGAGGTTGTTCCCTCACTTACGCTAACAAAGCATGTCGGCGTATTGGCAACACCCGGAACGGTGGCGTCCGACAGTTACCGTATCGAACTGGAGAAGCAGGACGACAGCCTCATCGTCACGCAACTTGCCTGCCCGATGTGGGTGCCGCTGATTGAGGCGGGCGAACATAAGTCCGATGGAGCGCAGTATTTCATTCGTAAGTATGTTGCACAAATCATTGAGCGTGACCCGCTTATAGATACTTTGTTGCTTGGTTGTACCCATTATCCTCTCATTCAGAATGCTATCAATGCCGAACTGGCGGCTGCCCGTCGGCGTGACTGCCGGACAATAGCGCAAGGAGAGATAGTTGCGCACAGCCTCAAGGACTATCTTTTTCGTCATCCGGAGATAGAGCAAAAACTACAAAAAAGTGGTGAGTGTACATATCTCACCACCGATGATTCCGATAAGTTCGCCGATGCAGCAACATTGTTCCTCGGCGCACACGTGCGCGCCGAGCACGTGGAGTTATAGAATACGGGTTTCTTCTAAAGTTCTATTCCTAAAATCGTATAAATCGTTTCGCCGCGTTGCAGCAGGAGTTGTCCGTTGCGGAGCGATTTGGCTGCTTGGATATCAGGTGTAACATCCTCGACAGCCTCTCCGCCGCTTTGTACATATGTAGCGTTAACTGTTGACCCGAAATGTGTTGTGGCATGTATCTCCAATTGTACTCCGCTCTCCATACCGATAACCTCCAGAGTTCCGCTGGTCAGATAATAAACAGTGTTATATGACCATGAATTGCTGGCTTCGTTATATTCAAATCCTGTTATCAGATACGATGGAAAATCAAAGTCCTCGTAGCCGCCGGGAGAGGCCATCACCGTGTTCGCTTCGTATGAGTCGTTGATTACGTATGTGCCGGTCGGCAGGATAGTCCCGTCTTTGATGGTAGAGGCGAACACGGAAAGTTCCATCTCATAATCATCGTTTGTAAGCGTAAGGTTTGTGCACGCATAGCCGAGGTCATCGGTCAGATCGCTGACTTCCAGTTCGTCGAAGGTGAGGTTCATCGTTGTCGCCTCAGCTGGCTCCCACTCATAGGAGTAATCGTCTTCACTGCTGTTGTCTATAGTGATTTCCGGGGTCTCTACAAAATACACGGCCACACTGTAGCATCGCAGCTGCTTGACGCAGTTGATGGTCAGCGTAGTGGCATCAATGTCCGTCACGGCTAATACTTGTTCCGCCTCTACTTCGTCATCTTCGGCATCGGCAAATACGATTGTTCCGCTCGAAGCTGTAGCCTCGAAAAATTTCTTTATATAGCCTTTGACAACGATTGCTTTCATCGGCTGTGTGGTTGTGAACGTTACACTTTCGCCGGCGTTCACACCGAAGTAGTGGTTGGCATCGTTGGCATATCGTGCTCCTTTGGTCACGTTGACTTGCACGTTGTTGCAGATGAATGCGTAGTTGACAAGGTTAGAGCCTGCTTCTGTGCTGTTCGTCACGATGGTCGGCTCGGAATATTCATAATTCGGGTCAAGTGTCTCCTCAGCAACAGCAACACACCAGCTGGCTATCAATGCAATCAGAGTGAGTAATCCTTTATTCATTATATATGGTGTTATATGATGTTTTAATCAGAACAAAAAGATACCCACCCTTGTTAAGGTGGGTATCCGTAGGTGTTATACCAGAGCAATGATGATCTCGTCCTCAAGCTCGGTGAAGGTTAATTTGCCTTCGCGTGCCAACCAACCCAATGCAAGGTTTAGTTCAGCCTCTTTGAGTTTGGTTGCTTTCTTCAGAGCTTTGCTCGACTGAGCACCGTTCTGCAATGCATTCCAAATTTTACCGGCGTTTGCGCCAATCATTTCTACATTCATAATTGTATCAATTTAGTTAAACGTTAGGGTGTATAAATAGTCTTTGTACTATTATTCAACTTATCACGCGTTTAACATGGTATCGATTATGACGGATTGTCCGGTTGTTGCCTTTCAGGCTTGCCACGCGCGGAATGCTAACGCGGCATTATGTCCGCCGAAACCGAAGGCGTTACTCAGTGCGTAACGCAGCGGTCGGGCTTGGGGTTGGTTGAACGTGAAGTTCAGTCGTGGGTCAATGTTCGGGTCGTCGTCGCCTTCAGCATGATTGATAGTTGGCGGCACAATCTGGTGATAGAGCGCCAGTGTGGTTATCATTGCCTCTAATGCACCGGAAGCACCCAAGAGGTGACCGGTCATCGATTTGGTGGAGGACAGGTTCATCTTGAACGCGTGCTCGCCAAACGCCTTGATGACCGATTTGGCTTCTGCCAGATCGCCGATAGGAGTAGATGTTCCGTGGGTGTTGATATAGTCGATATCCTCCGGACGGATGCCTGCATCTTTTACTGCTTCGAGCATCACACGTGCTGCACCTTCTCCCTCAGGATCGGGAGCTGTCAGATGGAATGCGTCGGCTGTTGAGCCGTAACCAACCAATTCTGCGTAGATACGTGCTCCACGAGCTTGAGCATGTTCATATTCCTCAAGCATCAGGCAAGCGGCGCCTTCGCCTGCCACAAATCCGTCGCGCGAAGCGGAGAATGGCCGTGAAGCCCTCTGCGGGTCATCATTACGGGTGGACAGGGCACGAAGAGCATTGAAACCACCGATGGAGATAGAGCAAATCTCCGCCTCACTGCCTCCAACCAGAATAGCATCTGCCTTGCCGAGACGAATATGGTTCATTGCAGACATGAATGCTATAGCTGATGAGGCGCACGCGGCTGTCGTGCAGAAATTCGGACCTTTCAGCCCAAGACGGATAGCAATGTAGCCTGCAGCTATGTCCGTGATGATGCGCGGAATAAGGAACGGCGAGTAATGTGGTACGCCGTCGCCTTGCTGCTCGTGCTCCGTTACTTGCTGCTCAAACGTGCTCACTCCTCCCATGCCTGAACCGACAATAACGCCTATGCGGGTCGGATCTTCGGTGGAGGGGAGGGCGGCGTCATGATAGGCTTCAAGGGCAGCAGCGTAAGCCAGCATCGTGAACCGGTCAAGCTTACGTTGCTCCTTAAAGTCGAAATAAGCGTCTGCGTCAAAACCTTTGACCTCGCATGCAAAATGCGAACGATGCAGACTGGAGTCAAACAATGTAATAGGACCTGCCCCACTTTTGCCGGCCATAAGAGCCTGCCAGGTAGAGGCAACATCGTTACCCAGCGGATTGACTGTTCCAAGTCCGGTTATGACGACTCGCTTGAGCATGATTACTTGTTCAATGCCTCGGTGATGTAAGCTACAGTGTCACCTACGGTGCTTATCTTCTGGGTAGCATCGTCAGAGATGGTGATACCGAACTCCTTCTCAAACTCCATTACCAACTCTACAACGTCCAGCGAATCAGCGTTCAAATCGGCTGTGTAGGACGATTCCATGGTAACTTGAGACTTGCTGACACCTAACTTCTCAACGATGATGTCAATAACTTTCGATTCAATTTCAGACATAATATTGTATATTTATTGGTTAAACTTCTTCACAAAGCGACTGCAAAGTAACTGCTTTTTTGTTAAAAAAGCAAATAAATCGTATCTGATACGCACATTTGCCGTGCTATTAACTGTTTTTTGCTATATCCACTCGCTAAAACCGCCTCGCTATATCTTCATTCGACAATAGAACAACGGCTGTTTTTCCGTCAGGTGTGATGCGGTATGATGGCAGCGCGAAGAGCCTGGTCAGCAAATCATCCATCTCCGCTTCGCTCAGCGTTTTCCCCATTGGAATGGCAGCGCTTTGAGCCAGAGTCAGAGCGATGCGCTGATGTATGTCGCTGCGTACATCTGACGCTCCTTCCGCCGAGCGCGCAACGATAGCGCGTAATGCCGCTTCGGCATTCTTGTTAGCCATCATGGACGGCATAGCGGTAATATTGTATTGCTTGTCGGCTACTTTCTCCAGCTCAAATCCTATGTGCTGCAAGTCAGGTAGCAATGTTTCCAATATCACCTGTTCGTCGGCGCTCACTGTCAGTTGCTCGGGGAAGAGCAGTTGCTGACTCGCACCTTGTTGGTTCTGCAATTGTATAATCAACTGGTTATACAGAATTGTAACGTGCGCACGGCGTGCGTGTACAAGCAGCAAACCATTGTCTGTCGGGCAACAGATATAACCGCCGCTGACAGCTTGTGGATGCAGAGGCTTCTCGCTCAAGGCGTGCGGCAGCTCTGTTTGCAGTGGTTCGGATGGTATTTGATATGGCTGTTGCGATGACTGCTTTAGCGGTTCGTATAAGTCCTGCCAATGTGGTGTGACATGCTCACGTTGTGGCGTAAACGGGTTGTAGCCCGATGATACATGCAGCTGAGGTGCCTTGGCATTGGCGCGCATCTTGTCGTCGGACACCGGAATCTCTATATTTCCACCCAGAAAATCAATCGACGGTACCACATTGAACTTACCCAATGCTGCACGAATCGTTGCAGACAGAATAGGGAAGATTGACTGCTCGTCGGCAAACTTGATTTCCGTCTTCGTCGGATGGACATTGACGTCAATCTGTTCGGGCGCAATATCGAAATAGACGAAATAAGGCGGTAGTTGCTCTGCCGGCAACATGCCTGAATAGGCTTGCAGCACTGCCTTGTGGAAATACGGATGACGCATGTAGCGTCCGTTGACGAAGAAGAATTGTTGCGCCTGCTTGGTCGCCGCTTCCGGTTTGCCTACAAAGCCGCGGATAGTCACCAGCTCTGTCTGTTGCTCTATCTCCAGCAACTGGGAGGTGTAGAGTTTGGTCTTGCTCTTACCGAACACGCCTTCTATACGCTGCTTGAGAGTGCCGACAGGCAAATCGTATATAATCTCGTCATCCGACACAAATGTGAACGATATATTCGGATAGACGAGCACTATATGTTGGAATGTCGTAATCAGGTTGCGTAGTTCCGTCTGGTCGGACTTGAGGAAACGGCGTCGAGCCGGTACATTGAAGAACAGATTCTGTACCTGAATACTTGTACCAACCGGGCATTGGCATGGTTCCTGCTTCTGTACTTGCGAGCCGGCAATATCAAGCATTGTGCCCATCTCATCCTCAGCACGGCGCGTGGTCATCTTCACTTGCGCTACGGCACAGATGCTTGGTAGTGCTTCGCCGCGGAAACCCATTGTGCGAATACTGAATAAATCTTGCGCCTCGCGTATCTTCGAAGTGGCGTGCCGCTCAAACGCCATACGTGCATCGGATACTGACATGCCCGAACCGTCATCAATCACTTGGATGAGCGATTTGCCGGCATCTCGGACAAGCACGCGAATACTGCGGGCACCCGCGTCAAGCGAGTTCTCCACTAACTCTTTCAGGCAGGACGCAGGTCGTTGAATGACCTCGCCTGCTGCTATCTGATTGGCGACGGAGTCCGGTAAAAGTCGAATGACATCCATGGATTTTGACAATTGGTAGTTAGAGCAGAATATAGAACACAAAGATGAGCAATGCAATCAGCACAATCCAGAACGTCAGTTTGGACTTATGCTCCGTGTCGATTCTTAGTTTCGTCTGTGCCTCATGCGCCTCACGGAACGAGCCGCGATGCAGGCTTGTCACATGCTCGGTTGTATCGGCGTGTTCCTCACCTTCTTTTTCTGCCTGCGCACGCAAAGCCTGAAGGCGCGCAAGTTTTTGCTTGCGCGCCTCCTTCTCTTCATCGTAGTAGATGGGACGATAGTCCCACTCTCGAGGTTTGTTTACTTTCGGGAATAGTACCGACATTACTTAACGATAGCCTGGAACTCAGCGTCCTCAGCAAACTTGGCGAACTCAACGTCGTTGGCTGCCTTAGCCTTCAGACTTGCGTCTTGAGCAATAGCGTTCTTGAGGTTGCTCAGCACGTCGGCACGGTTGTTGGTGCGTGCACCTACAACAGCTTTCAGGTATGCGGTCGTTGCATTCGGTTGAGCTACGTTGTTCAGAGTGTTCTTGGCGGCAGCGTAGTCTTCAGCCAGAATCTGCTGAACGGCTGCGTTGTTCGTTGCGCTCTGTCCGTATGCGCTACGGGCGTTCTTGTAGTCACCCTTCATGGTGTACAATGTACCCATAGCAGCCGAGAGGTTAGCCTGAGTACCGGCAGCCTTGCCCAGATACTCCTCTGCCTTTGCGAGGTCGCCGTCTGCCATTGCTGCAACACCTGCGTTGTAATTTACGTCAGGATTGTTCGGCTCAATCTGCAGAGCGTTCTGGAAGCTGCGACGTGCCTCTGCCACATTACCCTCGTCCATGTAAACCATACCGAGGTTGTTGAAGCCGCGATAGTCGTTCGGGAAGAGTTCGGTAGCCTTCTTGTAGATGCGGATCTTCTCTGCGTTGTCGTTGGTCAGAGTAGCCGAGTAGAGCAACTCCTCTACGTTCAGAGCGGCAGGATCGTTCTTCGACAGGTTCTTGATTTCGTCATCCGACTTGCCAATCAGGTCGGTGGTCAGAATCAGACGGCTGCGACGCAGTGCCGGCAGAATCTCGTCAGCGATGTTCTTGTAAGCAGCTGAGATGTTCTTGATTTGTTTCTCACGCTCCTCAGGATCGTTGTACATCGACAGAACGCGGAGCACGAGGTCCTTGTCCTGAATGTTGCTGTTCTCCAGAGCGGTCTTGAAACCTTCCCAGTCTTCAGCGGTGATGTTGCTCTCGATACCGGCATTGATCTTGTTCTTCTTCAGGTTGTTAGCCAGGAACTTCTGAGCTACGTCCTGACGGTTCTTAGCCAGTTTCTCGTTCAGAGCCTGTGCACCATCGGGCGATGCATAACCGGCAACCTCGAGGCTGTGGATAGCCTTGCGCTCGTTGGCATTTGCCTCCTTGATAGCCTCCTGCAGGTCTTTCATCTGCTGGGTCGTGGTCTCCGAGTTGCGGAGGTTGGCTTGCTGGATGAGGAACAGAATGTCAGCCTCTTGCATCTGTTGGATAACGCGCTGGAACTTGTCAGAAGCTACCTGCGGCTTGTTGTCGCGGGCGCTTACGTTCTTGGCGGTTGTGTTCAGACCTTCAGCAATCAGCATGTCGGGCAGGTCAATCTCTTTCTTGCCAACCTTCGCGTCAAAACGCAGATAAAGCTTGGTGTTCTTGTCCATAGCACCACTGTAGTTGAACGTAGCGTGCTGACGATAGGTACCACCTTCTTTGTAATTGACTACTGTACCGTTCTCTTTTGCCTTCTCACCTACATACGTTACAGGATCACCCAGAATCTCCTGGTCTCCGTACTTCAGTACCGGAGTAACGGTCAGAACGCCCTTCTTGGCGAACTTCTTCTCGGGGAACGTACCGGTGATGTCCACGTTTACCTTGTCACCTACTACAGCCATCGGGCTGGGGTTTACTTTTACCTGCTCAGGATTGGGCAGGGTGTTGTTACACGATGTCAGGACTGCCAGAGCAATCACTGTCAACATTAGGAAATGTTTTTTCATACTTGTTGATTTGTTGTATAATGTTGTTTGATTTGATATTTAATACTGTTCGAATGCCGTTCGATTACCGCTTGACGGACGCCCGGATGGCGTTTCGCAGAGGCAATACCCACCTCGCTGCACGTCAAAACTTGTCCGCGGAAAGCGCACTACACTCTTAATCGGCTGCAAAGTTACAAAAAAATTCTCATATATGCAAATTTTCTGCGATTTTTTTGAAAAAATATTATTTTTATGCCTACTTTTTGTATATAAATAGTGTGGAATTAGGATATTTGAAATATTTTTTGTAACTTTGCACATGTTAATTTGCTTTAGTAGGCACAAATTGTAATTCTGGTGTCCGATGACAATAACCGGCAGACATATCATTCTTTTCTCCACAGCCGCCATGCTGTGCTTGGCATCTTGCACCAAGCAGAAGCAGGAGCAGGCGGCTCAGGCGTATGTGGATTACGCAGCCGAGTTGGTAGAGCAGCACCGCTACGAAGCCGCACTCCGGCAGATTGACTCCGTTCATTCGCTCTATCCGAAGCAGGTCGCTCAACGCCGGCAGGCAAAGGCTCTCAAGGATTCAGTCGTCTATCTGCAGGTGCAGCAGACGTTCGCATACTGCGATTCGCTGCTGCAACAATTGCTTCCGCAGGCGGACGAACTGCTCAAACAGTTCCGCTTTGAGAAGAACGATGCCTATGAGGATCACGGGCAGTACGTCTATCGCAACCTCCAGACTGGATGGAACACCAACCGATGTTTCCTGCAAGCCTACGTCAGTGATGACCGCAAGACGCTTGTCAAGAGTTACTATTACGGTGCCAAACCTATCCGGCAAACGAGTGTCGCGCTGCAAGCCGCTGAACAGGAGATAGAAATGCAAGGGCAGAATCACGCCTTCGAGGTCGAAGGATGGCATGAGATTCTCACGCTCAGCGATGACCAGGCACTCGAAGTGCTGAACTTCATCTCCTCGCATCTGTCTGACCGGATACGCGTTACTGCGCGCGGCAGCAGCAAAGCGGCGTATTACTTGACCGACAACGAGAAGCAGGCGCTCGACCAGACCTACCGTCTCGGCTTGCTCATGCGCGACATCAACCAGCTGGAGGAGCAGCTGCGGATCGCCTCCCAACGGATAGAACACTTCGAATCGCGAACTAAAGAAGGACCAAAGTAGAACCAAAGTAGGGCTCAAGTAGGACTCAAGTAGGACTAAAGTAGGACTAAAGTAGGGCCAATCCTAGGGTTTACTCAATATTTTGTAACTAAAAAACGCTAATGAAAACATACGAAAGTCATATTGCCAAAGTACCTGCTGACGCATCAGCAATATATGCCGTCATTTCCGATTTGAGGAACATTGAGCGCGTGCGCGACCTTATTCCGAAGGACAAAGTGCAGGAAATGGAAACCGATGCCGACTTTATCCGCCTCAAGGTGGACGGACTCGGGCAGAAGATCATCTTCCGAATAGTTGACCGTATAGAGAATGATACCGTAAAGTTCGGCGTCGAGAACCTGCCGATGGACGGAAACTTCTGGATACAGATCAAGCAGGTTGCACCGCACGACAGCCGAATCAAGCTTACGCTAAAGACCGAACTGCCGATGATGATTGCCATGATGGCGGGCAAGAAGATACAGGAAGGCATTGACCAGGCTGCTGACATGATGGCACAGATGCCTTTCGAACAATGGGTATAACCGCTTGACGATTGAACAACATAACGAAACGACTTAACGATTAACATACATACCATGACCAAAACCAAGAACCGAAAACGCACAGGCTTACACCGCGAAGGACGTAGAATGCTGCTGATAGTGGCACTCGTGGTGTTCATAATCAATATAGCAGCATTCTTCTATTGGCCGCATTGGATATTCGCCACCACACTGGCATTGTCGGCTGTGGCACTGGTGTTCGTGGTGTATTTCTTCCGCGACCCTGTACGCATCCTGACTATTGACGACCCCAATTATCTTGTAGCGCCTGCTGATGGCAAGGTCGTGGTTATTGAGCCGGTCATGGAGAACGAGTATTTCCACGAAGAGCGCTTGCAGGTCAGCATCTTCATGTCACCATTCAATGTGCACGCCAACTGGTATCCCTGCGAAGGAACGATTCTCGTCTCCGAACACCAGTCGGGCAACCACAAAGCAGCGTGGCTGCCGAAGTCCTCGAACGAGAACGAACGTTCGCTCGTTGTCATCCGGACCAAGTCCAACGCCGTCATTGCAGTACGCCAGATAGCCGGTGCCATGGCACGACGTATTGTCACCTATGCACGTGCCGGCAAGGAGTGCCACCGCAACCAGCACATGGGATTCATCAAGTTAGGCTCACGTGTGGATATGTACCTGCCGCTTGACACCGAGATGCTCGTGGAGATGGGGGACAATGTGCGTGGCAACGAGACGATTGTCGGCAAGCTTCATTAGCAAATCATTAGTAGAGCAGGGACATTTAGTAGAAATTATTAACTCTAAACATGGAAGATATGAACAAGTTTGAAGAACTCTTTGCGCAATACCCATTTGCGCTCAGCGACGAGCAAGTGAAGCAGCAAACTGCCGATATTATCGCCAAGCATGCTGCTGAGAACAACAACGCCGAGGTGTGGAAACAGTGTCTCCACCAGATTGACCTCACCACGCTCATGGGTGACGATACGGATGCACGTGTGGAGAAGATGGCTGCTTGCGTCAACTATTTCGGCGAGCACTATCCTGAACTGAAGGATTACAATGTAGCCTCTATCTGCGTTTATCCGGCTCTCGTGCCTGTTGTGAAGGCAAACCTCAAAGCTCCGGGCGTAGGTATCACCTCTGTAGTGGGCGGCTTCCCTGCTGCACAGACGTTCATCGAGATCAAGGTGGCTGAGGTCGCTATGGCTGTACAAGCCGGTGCAACGGAGTGCGACATGGTTCTTTCGCAGGGCAAGTTCCTGGAAGGCAAGTATCAGGAGTGCTTCGATGAGATAGCCGAGCAGAAAGCCGCTGCCAAGGACGCACACTTCAAAGTTATCCTCGAGACGGGTGCACTCAAGACCGCCGAGAACATCTGGAAAGCCTCCATCCTCGCAATGGCAGCAGGTGCGGATTTCATCAAGACCTCTACCGGCAAGATCAGTGTCAACGCTACACCCGAAGCCACGTTCATCATGTGTAAGGCTATCAAGGCGTGGAAAGAGAAAACCGGTCAGAAGGTTTGCTACAAACCCGCCGGAGGCGTCTCAACCACCGATGAGGCTGTAGCTCACTACACGCTGGTGAAGGAAATCCTTGGTGAGGACTGGCTGAACAATCGTTCCTTCCGCTTCGGTGCCAGCCGTCTGGCTAACAACCTGCTTACTTCGATCATGGGCAGCGAACAGAAATACTTCTAATCAGACCGCACCTGCGGTGCTGAAAGAGAAAAGACCGTTTTACTGAAAGAGCAAAGACTAATTAGGCTTTTATCTTTTTTCTTTCTACTATTGACTAACAAATGAACAAGATTATTTCCAAGCGTTTCTTTTCTGACAATGTAGCGGAACTCGTAGTGGAGGCTCCGCTCATTGCCAGGAGTCGTCGTGCCGGACACTTCGTCATCATCCGTGTGGATAAGAACTCCGAGCGCATGCCGCTCACTATTGCCGATGCGGATACCGAGGCCGGTACAATCACCCTTGTCGTACAACGTATAGGCGTCAGCAGTGCCAAACTTTGTGCTATGAATGCGGGCGACTGCCTTGCTGACATCGTCGGCCCGTTGGGGCAGGCGACACGTATTGAGAAGTATGGTACGGTTGTCTGTGCCTGCGGTGGCGTAGGTGCTGCGCCGATGCTGCCTATCGCCCAGGCACTCAAGCGTGCAGGCAACAAGGTAATCACTGTGCTTGCCGCACGAAACAAAGACCTGATTATCCTACACGACGAACTGTCCGCCACCTCCGATGAGGTCATTGTTATGACTGATGACGGCTCGATGGGTACGCAAGGTTTGGTAACGCAAGGAATAGAGATGGTCGTTCAGCGCGAGCATGTTGACAAGTGCATCACCATCGGTCCGGCTATCATGATGAAGTTCGTCGCGCTCACAACGAAGAAGTACGACATCCCTACCGAAGCCTCGCTCAATACGATTATGGTGGATGGTACGGGTATGTGCGGCGCGTGCCGTGTGACCGTTGGAGGACAGACGAAGTTCGTCTGTGTCGATGGTCCCGAGTTCGATGCCCATCAGGTGGATTTCGACGAGATGCTTTCACGCCTTAAGTCCTACCGTCCCGAAGAGGCGGCAGCCTATGAGCAGTACATGAAAGCCGCGCAACCCCTCACCGCGAAAGAACGCGCGGCTATACCGCGCGTCGTGATGCCCGAACTGCCACCGCTGGAGCGCGTCAAATACCTGCACAAGGAGGTAAACCTCGGTCTTACTGCCGAGCAGGCACTCACGGAAAGTCACCGTTGCCTGAGTTGCAAGAATCCCGGCTGCGTCAAGGGCTGCCCGGTGAACATCGACATTCCGGCATTCATCAAGCAGATTGAACTCGGCGACATACAGAAGGCTTCGGATATCATCCATGATGCCAGTTCGCTGCCTGCCGTGTGCGGCCGCGTATGTCCGCAGGAGAAGCAGTGCGAGGCGCAGTGTATCCATCTGAAGATGGGACACAAGCCTGTCGCCATCGGCTACCTTGAGCGTTACGTCGCCGACCATGCTCTGTCAGGCGCAGCCGATCCGTCAGCGCAGCGGTCTGTAGTCTGTCAGCGTAACGGTCTAAAGATTGCGGTTGTCGGCTCAGGTCCTGCCGGTCTGACTTTTGCGGGAGACATGGCTAAGTACGGCTATGATGTTACCGTGTTCGAAGCACTGCATGAGATTGGCGGCGTGCTCAAGTACGGCATACCAGAGTACCGTCTGCCGAACGCTATCGTGGACAAGGAGATTGACGGACTGCGTGCCTTGGGTGTGCAATTTGTTACGGACACCATCATCGGCAAGACTGTCACTATTGATGATTTGCAGGCAGAAGGCTACAAGGCTGTGTTTGTTGCTTCTGGTGCCGGACTGCCACGGTTCATGGGTATCCCCGGCGAGAACCTCAACGGTGTCATGTCGTCGAACGAGTACCTGACCCGCGTCAACCTGATGGATGCCACCAATGCCGCTACGGACACGCCTGTACTGTACGGCAAGAACGTTCTCGTCATAGGTGGCGGAAATACCGCCATGGATGCTGTACGCACCGCCAAACGTCTGGGTGCTGAGCACGCCATCATCGTCTATCGCCGCAGCGAGGACGAGATGCCCGCGCGTCGTGAGGAGGTTGAGCACGCCAAAGCCGAAGGTATCGAATTCATGACGCTCCATAACCCGCTGTCCTATCAGGCTGATGAGAACGGTCGTGTGGCTGAGGCTACTCTGCAGGTCATGACGCTTGGCGAGCCCGATGAGAGCGGAAGACGCTCGCCTGTGCCTGTTGAAGGCAAGACGGTCACTATGCCTGCTGATATGGTTGTGGTGGCTGTAGGCGTTTCGCCCAACCCGATAATCCCGAAGAGCGTGGCTGGTCTGGAGGTGTCGCGCAAAGGCACAATCGTTGTGGATGACAATATGCGCTCGTCGCTGCCTATATTATACGCCGGCGGCGATATAGTTCGGGGAGGTGCAACGGTTATCCTTGCCATGAGCGACGGCCGCAAGGCAGCCGCCGCGATGCATGAGGCACTTATTACTGAATATCAGTAATATCCGGGACATGAGACTGCTTCTTAACCAACCGCACTGAACGGCCGTACGCGCGGCTGTTCGGTGCTATGCTGAACTTGTCGGGCTCAAATCCGAACCGCCATGCCTCCTCTGCATCTTTCGGTGTAGATGACCAATAATTACCGAATTTGCCGACCTGCCCGATCTTACCGCTATAGTTACGGTAACCGGCAGCAGGGAAGAATATAACAGTCCCATTCGGTCCGGTTACCCGATAGCCGTTATCCGCCCACTGCCATTCGCAGTATTTCTTAAGTTCTTTCCACTGCTTGACCGATGGAAGTTCTCTCTTATATTTCTTTTTAGCCGTGTTGTAGTCAATCAGCCCTTCTTCGTTACTTGATTTCCAAAGAGTCCCACTCGGCAGTCCCAAGTCAACGAATACGTTTTCCGCCACAACGGGCTTTTCCTCAACAGCAGACAATGTATCAACCTGAGTTTGGGTTTCCTTAGCTTTCGGCTCTTGGGCCTTCGCTTCCTGTTTT
Organism: Paludibacteraceae bacterium; assembly: GCA_017444065.1. Lineage (GTDB taxonomy): Bacteria > Bacteroidota > Bacteroidia > Bacteroidales > Paludibacteraceae > Colicola. The sequence goes on from JAFSXJ010000038.1 coordinate 38,746, forward strand.
TTTGGTGCAGGACTGGCGGTTTGTTCGGATGCCTGCTCTTCTGAAATTTGAGCTTCCGCAATCGGCTGAACTTCCGTTGCCGGTTGGATTTTCTCATCGTCCAGACGAGAGTCCAGCATCATCACGCCTATGGCCTGCATCAACTCGTCACGCAAGTAGTTGCGCTTCAGGATAAGCAAACTTAAGACTGTGGTTGAGATACTGAACAGTAAAGTAACAATAACTAAAGCTGTCAGGAGTTTTTGATTCTTCATTGTTGTATGTTTTTATGTGGTTAGGTATTCACCATTTTTATGCTTTACGTAAAAAACGTGCAAAGTTACAAATTTTTTTCTAAATTTGCAAATTTTATATCTCTTTTTATTCATAATTCGAAAAGAAAATACAATTTGCTTGCAAATATCAAAAATATTTTGTACCTTTGCCAACCTGTTGGATAAAAGTTTCCCGGCAGATGACCAAATAGTATATTTTTTCATGTCAGTACATACACAAAATACACGTCTGACGACGACTAAGATCCGTCAGATGAAGCGTGACGGTGAGAAGATCACCATGCTAACCTCCTACGACTTCACCCTTGCCCGTCTGGTTGATGAGGCGGGAGTGGATATACTTCTGGTAGGCGACAGTGCCTCGAACATTGTTTGCGGCAACCAATATACGTTGCCCATCACCTTGGACGAGATGATCTTCCTGACCAAAGGCGTTGTTCGTGCCGCATGTCGCGCGCTGGTGATTTGCGACATGCCATTCGGCTCGTATCAGGTGAATGATGACGAGGCAGTGCATAACGCCATCCGCATCCTCAAGGAGAGCGGTGCCGATGGTGTGAAACTGGAAGGCGGTCAGGAGATAGCCGATGCCATCCGCCGCATGGTTCAGGCCGGCGTGCCCGTATGCGGTCATCTGGGTCTCACGCCGCAGAGCGTTAATCAGTTCGGCGGTTACGGTCTGCGTGCAAAAGAAGAAGCCGAAGCAGAAAAACTGCTGGCAGATGCCAAGGCATTGGACGAAGCGGGCTGCTTCTGCATTGTGCTGGAAAAGATTCCCGCCGCGCTCGCCAAGCGTGTGACCGAGCAGGTCAGCTGCCCGACGATAGGCATCGGTGCCGGCAACGGCACGGACGGTCAAGTGCTCGTGCTACATGATATGCTTGGACTCAACCAGGGATTCAAGCCGAAGTTCCTGAGGCATTTCGCACATCTGGCGGAAGAGGTGAACAAGGCTGTCAACGGTTACGTGGCGGCAGTGAAGGACGAGTCGTTCCCGTCGGCGGAAGAGAGTTATTAACCATTAAATATTACCCTATGAACAAGAAATTTATCTGCCCGATATGTGGTTATGTCCACGAGGGCACTGAGGCACCCGAGCGCTGCCCGCAATGCAAACAAATCGTCGAGTGGAAAATTGCTGACGAGAGTAAAGGACTATCATGGGCTTGTGAACATATTGTGGGCGTAGCCAAGGACATCACCGACCCGCTGATTCACGATGGTCTGCGCGCGCATTTCATGGGTGAGTGTACCGAAGTAGGTCAGTATCTGGCAATGGCTCGTCAGGCAGACCGTGAAGGCTATCCTGAGATTGCTGCCGCCTTCCGTCAGTACGCTTACGAAGAAGCCGACCATGCATCGAAGTTCGCCGAGCTGATTGGTGAACTTGTTTGGGACACCAAGACCAACCTTGAGAAACGTATGATGGCAGAAGCTGGTGCATGCGAGGATAAGTTCGCAATCGCCAAACGTGCGAAGGCACTTGATCTTGACGCTATCCACGACACCGTTCATGAGATGGCCAAGGACGAGGCAAGACACGGTGCAGGATTCCAAGGGCTGTACAACCGCTATTTCAAAAAGTGATTGTTTAGGCGGAGCAGAAAAAGATGCCGATGTTCCCAACAAGACTCCGGTTTGCCTCCGATTAGACCCCGACAAAACCCCGACAAACCCTCGACAAAGTCGGACAAATTTTAACACAAACAAGGCTCTCCAAAACGAGAGCCTTGTTTGCATATTACGCGTACGCGGATATCGTACCGTAATATGTTTCGGGGGAAAGAGATCAGAAGAGAATAGCCTCTTCCTGGTTGTCCTTGTTCTCAAATCCTCCGTCTTCCTCCTCATTGACATCATTGTGTTGCTGCTGATACTCTTGCGGGCGGTACAGGATCTGGATGTTCTCGGCAATCACCTCTGTTTTGCTACGGCGTTGACCTTCCTTCTCCCAAGTACGTGTCTGCAACTTCCCTTCCACATACAACTTCATTCCTCTTCGGATGTTTCGTTCCGCCCATTCTGCCAAGTTGCGCCAAAGCACGATAGCGTGCCAGTCGGTCTTGTCGGGGACTTGTGTTCCGTTCTGCATCGTGTAGCCGCGTTCGGTAGTAGCCAGATTGAAATTAGCAATAGCCACGCCACGATCCAAATAACGGACCTCAGGGTCAGAACCGACGTTGCCAATCAGGATAACTTTATTGACTGAAGACATAATAACGATAATTTAGTAAAAATTTTATGCAAAGTTACAAAAAAATTTGCATATATGCAAAAAAAATCGTATCTTTGTATGTTTTTTTATGAAAAAATATCTATTCGCTATATGAAAAACATTCTTGCACCCATCTTAACTGCTTGTTTGGTGCTGTCCAGCCTTCCTCTGCAAGCCCAGAAAAGTTCTACCGGAGAAACAGACGCTCAAGATTACGTGGTCCGCTGTGTAGCCTTCTACAATCTGGAGAACCTGTTCGACACGATTCACGATTTCTATGTGCTTAACAACGGGGATACCATCCACAAGAATGACTACGAGTATCTTCCCGACGGCGGAATGCACTGGACAGGTCTGAAGTACCGCCATAAACTGAAGAACATGGCATATGCCATTTCTCAGTTCGGTCTGGACAAGACGCCTTTAGGCGCATCGATAGTAGGCGTATGCGAGGTGGAGAACATCCGCTGCCTGCAGGACCTTGCCGACGAAATCGAGAAGCAGACCGGCAGGAAGTATATCCCCGTTCTGTTAGAGGGTCCTGACCGTCGTGGTGTGGATGTAGGTTACCTGTATGACCCGCGTTATTTTGTTCCGTCCGGCAAGCCCGTACCTTATACCTTGCATGCGCACTATTCGGATGGCGGCGTTGTTCGCAGCCGTTTCCAACTGCTGCTGTCCGGCTACCTGAAGGACGAGAACGGCCAGATAGTCCGCGACAAGCTGCATCTGATAGTCAACCACTGGCCATCGCGTTACGGTGGTGAAGAGAGTTCGCGTGCTACGCGTGACACGGCAGCGATGTTGTGCAAGCATATCGCTGACTCGCTTTATCTCAAAGACCCTAAGTCGAAACTGATTATCATGGGTGACCTGAACGACGACCCGTTCAACCACTCCTGCGCGGAGATACTGGAGGCACGCATGAAACGTGAAGAGGTGACCCGTCAGGGTTTCTTCAACACGATGTGGCTGCATCTGGAGCGCGGCAACGGCACGCTGATGTACAACGGCACGTGGGACTTGTTCGACCAGATCATCATCAGCGAGCCTCTGCTGAACGCTCCTCACGAGCGTACACAATGGACATACTGGAAATCCGAAGTGTTCAACAAGCCGTTCCTGACCGTACAGGAAGGCAAGGACAAGGGTGCTCCTCTTCGTACGCACAAAGGCGGCGTATGGCAGGACGGCTACGGCGACCACTATCCCACGATGATTTATCTGATAAAGAATAAATAGGACCGCTACAAGGCACCCCATGCGAACAAGCACTTTGGGGACCCTGCAGCTGAAAGAGAAAAGACCGCAGCTATTGCTGCTAAAAGAGTAAAGAGTAAAGACGAACATGAATCAATGCCCATTGCATCACCGTACGGACGCTATCAAGCTGCGTAACTACGGGAGAATCCTTCAAGACCTGGTAGCCTACGCCACCACTATCACTGACGAACAGCAGCGCCGGGCTGCCACCATCTATATCGCTCGCTGCATGCGGCAGAAGAACCAAATCTGGAACAAGGATTTCGAGTCGGGCGTGCAACGTCTCAGAGAGGATATAGAAACCCTGTCTGACGGTAAACTGTCAACCTCTTTCCCCGAGTTTACCGAGGCGATGGCTATCCATGCCGCTGCGTTTGAGAATGCGCAGAAGAAAGATATGCGCAACAAGACCGCACGCAAGATGAAGCGTTAATCCGTAACAGGTTACGAGACAAAAGAAAACGACACCGCATGTAGCGATGTCGTTTTCTTTGGATGCAGAAGTCTGCACGGAACGATTAATCGTCGTTAGCCAGACCTGTGTAACGGTAACCCGATACGCGCAGATGGTCGTAAAGAGCAAATTTAAAATTAGCTCCCAGAGCCTCTTCATTGGGTGCTGCGTAAGGATCATCATCGAACAGGACTTCGAAAACGATGGAGTCAGCAGGCATCCCACTGGGTGTCTTGGCGGCACCATACAGGATCTTGCCGTTTGTAATGACTGCCGTAGCACCATTCAGAATGTCCTCACCTGCAGCAGCGCTGAACGTGCCGGCAGACTGATTGCAAGCTACTTTTACCTGGAACTCCCAGAAGGCACCGTCCACGTCGCTTATCCACATTGAATCAGCGGTATTTGCTGCCGTGTTATATGTAAGCAGCCAGAAGTTGCCAATGCCGTAAAGGTCTTCGTCTTCATAGAGGACTGTACCTGCAGCATCAACGCCCTGTACCTGTACATACCACTGACCAGCCATCTTCTCGGTAGCTGTGCCACCAATCGGGTCCTTCTCGCAGGAAGCGAGAGTAAGCGTTGCTAATGCCAGTATAGCATATAATATCTTTTTCATAATCCCAAATCGACTTTGTTAATTGTTACATCAAATTCAATTACTTCAGCATAGAACAGCTTGTATGTAATCGTGTTCGTAGCTGCGTCGTACAGACCGTCAGTGAGGCCGTCAGCGGAATCGCCCCATCCGGGAACCTGGCTTGCAAGCAGCGAGATGGTACCGTCATCGGCAATGTCAATGATTGCTTCCATAGCGTAGGCACTGCCATAACCGGCACCTTGTGCATACCAACCGGCCATCAGGTCTTCTACATAGTATGTTCCGTCATCCTGCTTGATAATCAGGAATTCGAAAGCTCCCTTATATGCAGCCGGAGCTCCACCATTGTAAATACGCTGACTATTGGCTTGGTCAAGTTTCCACATGCCTTCTACAGGGTCAGAAGCATCCAGAACAACTACAGTACGCGATGCGGAAGCGGGGAAGCCGTCCGCATTGACGATGCTATAGGTGATTGTGTAAATACCCGAAACGGATGTATCCACGTCGCTGGAAACCTCAACCTTATCAGTTACGTCCTCACCTTTCATCGAAGCGGTGAAGCCGGGGTCAACAAAGGTCGAACCTTTGGCTACTACCATGTAGTCGTCACCCTCCAGAATAATCTCTGCGAAATAGGTGATATTGGTCAATCCCTCAGACTCTTTCTCGCAACCGGTGAAACCCAGAGCGATGCACAAGAGGGCTGCCAAACAGATTATACTCTTTTTCATAATAGTCATCTTTTGTTTAAGTTAATACCTTTGATTACTTACCCCAGAAGATCGGCTCCGTATAACCCGGGAAAGTCGGTGCGTTGCTGTTACGTGCGGCACTGATTTCCGGATACGGGAAGCGCTCGAGCAGTTTGTTGTCACCTACCTGATTGAATACCTGGAACGGAGTGTACAGCGTGTTCGGCTGGTACTTGGTCAGGTCAAGTGCGCCACTACCGGCGTACATATCCGAACCCTTGACCGAACCGAATGCCGGATAGTCCAGACGACGGAGCTCGGTGTAACCCTCAAATCCGTTGATGCCGGCGAGAGCTTTCCACTTGGCAATACCGATAACCTCCTGCCATTTGCTCTGGTCGTACGGGAACTCGGCAATGTTTGCCGCAGCACCGGTCACTCCAGCAGTAGCGAACGAAGCATTGATAGCGTCGGCGTATGCATTGGCAGCGTTGGCGGCATCACTCTTGCGGGCGTAGTACTCGGCAAGGAAGAAGTCAATCTCAGCGCGGCTGATGAAGATAACCGGCGTGTTGTAGTTCAGCACGAGTTCGCACCATGCAGCTGTTGTAGCGTATTTGTCCTCAACGGTTGAGAGGTTCGTTCCTGAGATGCTTCCCTGGAACTGACCGCTACCGTTCGGCAGGAACCATGCAGCCATACGCGGGTCGGTGTAGGTGTCCGTCTGCAACGAACCGATGATAGCCACGTTGGCAATCACGTTGTGCGTTACACGACCCCAGGTAGCGCGCTCCTCCGAGTAGAAGGGGTTAGCCTGACCTGAAGCGTCAGACCAGCAGCCTGCAATCTGGATATCGGCAGCAGGCAGTTTGTCCTCTGCGATGAGTGCCTGAATGTCAGCTGACACGTCTTTTACGCTCGACAGACGGCTGAGCAGTTTGAGCTTCTCAGCGTAAGCAAAGCTTACCCAATCCTCAACCGATTTGTCCGGGAAGATGAAACTTGTTACAGCCATGTCGCCGCTCTTCAGCTTAGCGATGGCAGCGTCAAGCTCCTTGATAAGCCCTTCGTAGATATCCTGACCGTTGTCATACTTCGGTGCCAGATTAGCAGGGTCGAAAGCCTCGGTATAAGGCAGTTCGCCGAAGGCGTCCACGAGCAGTTGGAAAGCAAATGCGCGCAGAACAGTAGCCTGCAGGAAGACGGCGGTCTCGTTGTCAGCCTCAGCCTTTTTGAGCACCGTATTCAGGTTGCCCAGAGCACGCTGGAACAACTGGCGGTAAGCACCGCTGCCATTCTCGGGAGCGACATTGAACTGCGAGTAGTCCACGTAGTTCGGCGTACCGAACTGCTGAGCATAATACTGTGCATTGTAAGCACCCAGAATATGCAGCGTGTAAGCATACGTAGCAGCGATGTTCATCTCAGCGGCGGGCAGAATCATATCACTCGTCAGGTTCTCCTCAGCAGGAGAGTTGGGGTCATAGTTGATGTCCATGTAGTCCTTGCAACCGGTCAGACCCAAAACGAGTACGGAAAACAATATACTAATATACTTTTTCATATCTTTGTCCTCCTCAGTTTAGAATTTAATGTTCAAGTTCACACCATATTGACGGCTTGTCGGGTTGGAGTACAACTCACCGAACTGTGCAGCCAGGTCACCGTCGGTAGCATACGAGGTTGACTCGGGGTCAATATAGTAGTTGTCCTTAGCCGTGAACGTTGCTACATTGTTCACGTAAGCAGTGATGGACATACCTTCGAAGCGGATAGCCTGCATCCATTTTTTCGGCAGATCCCATGTAAGACTGATGTTACGCAGTTTGGCGAACGAACGGTCAATCAGGAAGAACTCGCCACCCTGACCTGCACCGGTACCGTCGAAGTACTTTTGATAGCTGCCGTCAACCAGGAAGATAGGAGTCGTGTTCTCCTCGTAAATCGGATTGCCGTCAGCGTCAACGCCAGTTTGAACAACCGAGTTGGGAACGATGAACGGGTTACGTCCGTTGTAGGTAGTTACGATACCGTTACCGGTGAACTCCATGAGGTTCTTCGTACGCGAGAACATATATCCACCCAGACGTGCGTCCAAGGTAGCGCTCAGCGTTACACCGTAGAATGACAGAGAGGTGCTGATACCACCTGTCCACTTGCACTGCATGTTTTTGCCGGTGTCCTCAAGTTCCGTACCAATCATCGGCTGTCCGTCAGCACCTACGATGGTCTTGCCATCGGCGGTCTTTTGCGGCAGGTTGGTGTAGAACTGTCCCATCGGCTTGCCTACCTCAGCGTAAACATACACAGCGTCGGCAGATGTCGAGAATCCCTCAATGATACTCTTACCACCGTCCAAACCGTCCGGCAACTCGAGAACGGTATTCCAGTTGCGGGCAACGTTGAAGTTCAAATCCCACTGGAAGTTACGCGTCTTAACCGGCGTGGTGTTCAATACCAACTCGAAACCGGTGTTGCGTACCTTACCGAAGTTAGTAACCATCGAGTTGTAACCCGTAGCAGGGTCAACAGGCAAGGTGAATATCTGGTCCTTGGTGATACGGTGATAGTACGTACCGTCCAAGCCCAAACGACCGTTGAAGAACTGGAGGTTCAAACCAACCTCAGCCTCGGAGGTCATCTCGGGGCGCAGACTGCCGCTACCCAACGATGCGGTTGCCTGGAAGGCGTTCACGCCGTTGAACGGGAACAGGATAGCGTCGGAGTTGTAGGTCGTCGAGGCAAATGCCTGAACGAACGACGGGTTGGTCAGATACACATTGGCGTCGTTACCGGTCATACCGTAAGCGGCACGCAGTTTACCGAACGAAAGAACATTGTTCTTCGGAATAAGTTCTGTGAATATCCAGCTGGCGGTTATACCGGGATAGAAGTAGCTGTTCTTTGCCAGCGGCAGAGTAGATGACCAGTCGTTACGAGCGGTGAGGTCGATGAACAGTTGGTCGGCATAGCCGAACGTGATGTCACCGAACAGACCGATGGAGCGACGCTTGGACTGCAACTCGGTGATGTCGTCCTTGTTGGCACCGTTGCTCAGATCCCAGAATCCGGTCTCGAAGGTCAGGTTGCTGGTCGTGGCGGACAGCGATGTCGAAGCACGCTCGCTGATGTTCACACCGGCTACAACGTTCAGGTCAAACGCACCCCACTTATTCTGGTAGGTTGCCAAAATGTCGTGGTTGATTTCATACAGACGACGATAACGGGCATAAATGCTACCAGTCTGGTTCATGTTGCTCGGGGCGTAACCCTTGTTGTCGGTAATCAGTGCGTCGTCCAAGTCAATCTGCGGAATGCCGATCTTGGTGTCGGCATCGGTGTAGTCGAATCCGAAACGATAGGTGAGTGTCAGACCCTGAACCGGCTTGGCGTCAACCTGTACCTTACCATAGACCTGCTTGGCGTCGCTGTGGTGGTAGTTGTTGGCGATTGCCCAATACGGGTTGGTGATACCGTAAGGAGTGAAGTAAGCCTCCGGCGTGTTGAACGGACTTGAGAGGTCTTTTTTGTCCACGAGAGAGATGTCACGCGGGAACTCATACAGACCGTCAATCACAGAAGTACCCTGATAGGTATCCACCACGTCGGTTTTCGATTTAGCGAAGTTAATCGAACTCGAGATCTTCAACCACTTGATAGGCTCGTAGCTGCCACGGAAAGCGATGGTGTGACGCTTATACGTGTCTTTGTCACCCGGCATAACGCCGTCATCGCCTGCGTAGGAGTACGAAGCATAGTAGGTCATCTTGTTGTCGGCAGAAGCGCCGCTGAACGAGATGTTGTGGTTGTGCGAGATGCCGGTGTCGAAGAAGTCCTTGATGTTGGTCGGAACAGCCGAATACTTGTGAATCAGCTCCTGGTTGTTCCAGATAGGACCATAGACTTGCGTCGAGCCGTCCAGGGCAGGACCCCATGAACCGTTCTCGATGTAGGTCTGCTGACCGTTCCATCCCTGACCGAACTGGTTCTGGAAGATAGGCAGGTTGGCAATCTGGTTGAATGCCACGCCGCCGCTGTACTCGATGTTGAAGTTACGCTTCTCGCCTTTGGCACCCTGCTTGGTGGTGATGATTACCACACCGTTGGCAGCGCGGCTACCGTACAGCGCTGTTGCGGCAGCACCCTTGAGCACGGTCATCGATTCGATGTCCTGAGCTGCAACGTTGCTGATACCGCCCAGTGAAGCGGCTTTCTCATCCAGACGCAGCGTAGTGTTACCATAGTCGGTAGTGTTCTGCAAGGGCACACCGTCGATTACATACAACGGCTGGTTGCTGCCGCTGATAGACGAGAAACCACGGATGATGATGTTGCTTGCAGCACCCGGGTCGGTCGAAGTAGCCTGTACCTGAACACCGGCAACCTTACCCGCGAGGGCGGAAGCCACGTTTGTGGTACGTGCCTTGGTAATCTCCTCGGCCTCAACTTTCGTTGCTGCATAACCCAGGGTCTTCTCGTTACGCGAGATACCCAGAGCGGTAACAACAACTTCGTCAAGCACCTCGGTGTCTTCCTCGAGGGTGATAGACATAGGAGCAGTCGTTGCTGGTACGGTTACGGAACGCATACCTACGAAACTTACTACCAGTGTTGCACCCGGCTCGGCCTCAATACGGAACTGACCGGTGTAGTCCGTTACAGTTCCCCGGCTGGTACCAAGCACAGTGATTGAGGCGCCGGGAATACCTTCGCCATCAGCTGCACTTACAACCTTACCGGTAATGGCCTGGCTTTTCGCCAAAACCTGTCCGATTGCAAGAATACAAACGGACAAAACAAGTAAGAATTTTTTCATACCTTAGATGTTTTAACTAATACCTTTAATTGTTTCACTTAGCGTTATAATCGTGTTTAGGGATTATCGTGAAACGAAAATTCGGTTGCAAAGTTACAATATTTTTTTTGTCTCTGCCAAAAATTGGGGATAAAAACATACAAAGATATGCCCTAAAACACATTTCTGCTATCAAAAGTTTACAATTAATGGGGTTTTGAATAGCATTTTGCTCAAAAAATGGAGATTTTTCGTATCTTTGGGCATAAATCTATACAATAAGCGTGCCAAAGTGATAAATGAAGGTAAACAAAAGAAAGATGGTGCGCCACGCATGACACACCATCTTTGCACATGTATAGAAGTATAGGAGAAGTATTTACTCGTCCTCCTTGAGAGACTCCTGGTAAGCCTTGAGCAGCTTATCCTGAACGTCACCCGGAACGAGCTCATAATCCTTGAACTTCATCGTGAACGTAGCACGTCCTCCGGTGAGCGACGAGAGGGTTGTGGAGTACGAAGCCATCTCTGCCAGAGGAATCTGTGCGGAGAGGCGGGTGAAGTTCTTCTCGGTGTGCATGCCGAGCACCATGCCGCGACGGCCGGTGATGTCGGACATCACGTCACCCATCATATCCGACGGGACGAACACCTCTACGTCGTAGATAGGCTCCAGCACCTTTGGGTTAGCGTTGCGGAACGCCTCGGCAAAGGCGTTACGGCCAGCCAGACGGAACGAGATTTCGTTGGAGTCAACCGGGTGCATCTTACCATCATATATAATGACGCGCACGTCACGCGCATACGAGCCCGTGAGCGGTCCCTGCTCCATGCGGTCCATCAGACCCTTGAGGATAGCGGGGATGAAGCGTGCGTCGATAGCACCACCGACGATGGAGTTGATGAGCACGAGCTTGCCGCCCCACTCCAGAGGAATCTCCTGGGTGTCCTTGACGCTGATGCGGTACTCCTGGTTGCCGAACTTGTAAACCTCCTTTACAGGTACGCCTTCCTCGTACGGCTCAACGATGAGGTGCACCTCACCGAACTGACCTGAACCACCGGACTGCTTCTTGTGGCGGTAATCGGCACGTGCAGCCTTGGTGATGGTCTCACGGTACGGTATCTTCGGCTCGTCGTAGGTGACCATCATCTTGTCGTTGTTCTCCAGACGCCACTTGAGCGTGCGGAGGTGGAACTCGCCCTGACCGCTGACGATGGTCTGCTTGAGCTCCTTGCTCTGCTCGATGAGCCATGTGGGGTCCTCCTCGTGCATACGGGTCAAGAGGGCACTGAGTTTCTCGGCCTCCTGCTCGTTGTTCGGGCGGATAGCGCGGCGGTACTTCGGGTCAGGATAGCTGACGGGAGCATACTGCAGTTCGCATTCCTTGGCGTTGAGGGTGTTGCCGGTACGGGTGTCCTTGAGCTTAACCGTAGCAGCGATGTCGCCTGCAGCCACCTCATCCACCGGTACGCGGATGCTGCCGTCGATAGCGTAGAGCTGCGAGATGCGCTCTTTCGAACCGCGGTCCATGTTCACCAGGTCGTCGGCTGCGTGTACCGTACCCTGCAGAACCTTGAAGTAGTTGACATCACCGATATGCGGCTCGACGGATGTCTTGAAGATGAACATCGAGGTCGGTGCAGCAGCGTCGGGAGCAACCTCAGTGCCGTCAACAGCTACAGGCTTCGGTGCGTCAGCTACCGACGGAGCCATCTCACCGAGGAACTCCATCAGGCGGCGTACGCCCATGTCGCGTGTGCCGGAGGCGCAGATAACAGGCAGGATACCGCCGTCCTTGAAGACAACGCGGATACCTTCGATGGTCTCCTCGAGGCTCAGTTCGCCCTGGTCGAAGAACTTCTCCATCAGTTCGTCGTTCGCCTCGGCGGCTTTCTCCATCACTTCAGCGAGGAGCTCCTCAGCCTTGGCTTGCTCCTCGGCAGGGATATCTTTGAGTTCGGGAGCACCGCCCTCGGCTTTCCACACCAGCATCTTGCGCTTGAGCACGTCGATAGCGGCATTGAACCCTGCACCCGGATTAACGGGGTACTGGAGCACGACAACGTGGTTGCCGAAGTTCTCCTTCAGACCTTCGATGGTGCGGTCGATGTTCGCATTCTCGTGGTCGCACTTGTTAACGAGGAACACCACGGGTTTCTTGGCGTTCTCCGCCATGCGGAAGTTGTTCTGCGTACCAACCTCCACGCCGCCGTTGGCGGTCAGGGTGATGATAGCCGTGTCGCACACATGCAGGGCGCTGATAGCGCCGCCGCAGAAGTCGTCCGAACCCGGGCAGTCGATGATGTTGAGTTTCTTGCCGGCGTACTCAAGGTTACATACGGTGGAGAACACCGAGTAGCCGTATTCCTTCTCTACGGGGAAGTAGTCGCACACGGTCGATTGCGCCTCCACCGTTCCGCGACGTTTGATCACTCCGCTCTCGAAGAGCATAGCCTCCATCAGAGTGGTCTTACCGGAACCACTACCTCCCATCAAGGCGATGTTCTTGATTTCATTTGCTTGATAAACTTTAGCCATAATTTATATATTTACGAATTTTTCATTTACGTTTTTACCATTTATTTAGCTTCCTGCTCGAGTTTGAGTGTGCGTGTCGGTTGGTCGCAAACCTCCGTCGGGCCGTAGTACTGAATCGGACCCGGGTAGATGTAACTCGTATTGGCGTCAGCCCACTCTGCGCGATGAGCAACGAAGTACTTGTAGGGTGCACCGTTCAGGTCAACCAATGCCTTTTGGATAACGGGTTTCATCTTGCCGTTACGTTTCTCCATGTTCATCATCATCGTGATAGGCACACCACCTGCTATCCACTCGGCAGCGGGCTTAGTCAGGTTGCGCACGAGCGACATGTATCCTGTCTTGCCGGCAGCAATCAGGTGCGTAGCGGTCACGCCGATCGAGTAGCAGTAGTCGGCGTCGAAGTTCGAAGGGATGGCGCAGCGGCCCTCATAGCCGAAGAAGTGATTCAGGGCAGAGAACTTACCCTTGTACGTGCCGGCAGCCTTGAGTTGTGCCAGACGCTTGCCTACCATCTCGATGAGCAGTTTCTCTGTCTCAATCTGGCTGACCATCACGTTGCCGTGAGGATCGCGGTCGAGCGTCAGCTGACGGGCAATGCCCTTCGGCAGCGAACGGTAGAGCTCGCACGAAGCGGGCGACAGCATCGACTTGACGTACTCGCGCTTGGCGTCGTCGCCCTCCAGACCGGCAAACTCCTCGTTCTGAGCGAGCATATCGTTGAGCTCCTGGATGAGGATACGCATGGCGGGGATGAACTCAATCAGACCTTCGGGGATGAGCACCGTACCGAAGTTCAGTCCGGCGTTGGCGCGGTCAACGATGACCTCGACAATCTGCTCGACGATGTCGTTGAGCGTCATGTTCTTCGCCTCAACCTCCTCGGAGATAAGGCAGATGTTCGGCTGCGACTGCAGGGCGCACTCCAGGGCGATATGGCTGGCAGAGCGACCCATGAGACGGATGAAGTGCCAGTATTTCTTTGCGGAGTTGGCGTCGCGCTGGATGTTACCGATAAGTTCCGAATAAACCTTGCAGGCGGTGTCAAAACCGAACGAGGTCTCGATCATCTCGTTCTTGAGGTCGCCGTCGATGGTCTTCGGGCAGCCGATGACCTGTATGCCGCAGTTCTTCTGCAGGTAGTACTCAGCCAGCACGCATGCGTTGGTGTTCGAGTCGTCACCGCCGATGATTACTACGGCCTTGATGCCGAGCTTCTTGCACACCTCGATGCCGTTGTCGAACTGCCAGGTCTCTTCCAACTTCGTACGTCCCGAACCGATGATGTCAAATCCGCCGGTGTTACGGTACTCGTCGATGATGTCTTTTGTCAGCTCCTGATACTTGCCCTCAATCAGACCCGAAGGGCCGCCGAGGAAGCCGTAGAGCTTGTTGTCGGGGTTGAGCTTCTTCAGTCCGTCAAACAGGCCGCTGATGACGTTGTGCCCGCCGGGAGCCTGGCCGCCGCTGAGGATGACACCTACGTTCATCGCAGGCAGGGCTTTCGGTGCCTCGTTGCTTGGCTCCATCGTGATGACGGGCAGACCGTAGGTGTTCGGGAACAGCTTCTTTATCTCTTCCTGGTCGGCTACACTCTGCGTAGCTTTTCCTTCAGCAAGACGTACATTGCCGGACAGCGCTACCGGCATTTTCGGTTGATAACTGCCTCTGGCAATTTGTAAAGGAGATTTTTGCATGGTTGTATATTTTTAAGTTTGATTTTCGTCGTTGCGCCATAAATAGCGTACAAAGATATATAAAATTTCTGATATTTGCAAATGTTGATAGAATTTTTTACGATTTTTGTTCAAAAATTTGCATATTTCAATAAAATGTCGTATCTTTGCACCGTTTTTGCTGCCGCGATGGTGGAATCGGTAGACACGAAGGACTTAAAATCCTTTGGCCCGAAACGGCTGTGTGGGTTCAAGTCCCACTCGCGGTACTGAGCGGGACATGGTAGATTCCATGTCCTGCTCTTGTTTTAGTAAGTTCTTATAATTCTGGAAAATAAACGATGCAAATTCATTGATTTTCGTGGTTCGATATTTTGAACCGTCAAATTCGATTTTTTCGGGAAATATCGAACCAATGATATGACAACGTATGTTTACAGGGGCTTCTCGGAGGCACGCAGACAGGTTGTCTATCAGGGAATAAGCATAGGACAACTTAGGCTCAAGCAACATGCTTTGGGGATTATTCAATGCTTTAAGCCTTTCTTCAAGTTGTGCCTTCTCTTGCTCTAATCTCACACACATACGCTGATGCTGCTCTTTAGTGATGCTTCCCTCAAGGAGCATGTCATCTGCCTTCGCGATTTTCCCCGATGTAGAAGAGAGTTGCACATTGATATTTCCTATCTCAGTTTTTCGCGTAACCTTACCCTCTTCTGACACATCTTTCTTGATGAGTTCATACAAATCCCTCGCCTCTGGGGTCGGCTTGAGAGAGCCAATGAATTTTTCAAAAGCCTCATTTGCTCTCTCTGCCCTCGCCTTTACCTTCTTGCAACAACAACAGTTATAATAGGCATACACTCCTCCATTCCCTCTGGAGAACCCACCTGTGATGCCGTGATTACACTCAGGACATACCAAGTACCTTCGGAGGTATAGCGCAGGATTATCGGTCTTGCGCGTTTTCGTTTTGTGCATCCGACCATCCAATATATCCTGCACTTTATTAAATGTGTCTCTGCTAACAATAGCCTCATGTATGCCCTCTACGATTTGCTGAGGCTCATCATTGCTCGCAGGGACGATAATATCACCGCAATACAAGCGATTGCGTAACATGCGATAAAACGCGCCCTTAGATATTGGGCGACCTGACATTTCTATGATATTTCCTCGACCGTCATTGTGCGTTTCTTTCCTTCTTCTGATTAACTGAGGTGAATACTCATACCGTAGCATCTCTACAGATTTCATTCCTTTTGCCATTTCATTAAACATCTTTGCAACGATGGGGGCTGTTTCGTTATCCAATTCAAGGCGAGAGACATTGTCTTCTTCGCTTCTGTGATTGCGATATCCTATGGGTGCTTTCTGAGGATAACGCCCTGCCTTCAAGGTAGCACGGATTCCGTCTTTCGTTCTTTTGCTTATCTTGTTATCTTCGGCATGGGCTACACCGCAATAAACAGACAACATCATCGCCCATTCTGTACCCCTAAAATCAATGGGGGATTCTATGGCGTTAATCTCTATGCCTAACTCGCTGAATTTGCGCTGGTACTCAAAAGCAAAGCCCACATTACGCGAATATCTATCCCATCTCAAGAATAGGATTTTATTCACGTTCCCTCGGTGGGATTTGCAATAGTTGTACATCTTCCCCATTTCAGGGCGTTTCAAATCATAATGCTTTGCCGAATAATCTTCGCGATATACTGCTACCACATTATAGTTCATGCGCTCGCAATACCTACGCAGAGAATCCTCTTGGAATCCTAAACTTGTGTTCTCTGCTTGCTCATCGCTACTTACTCTACAGTATAAAATGACGTTTATCATGTTATTATTGATTTTGGTTTAACTCTAATTTTGCCAACTGATACAAGAACTTTCTTATCTGCTCCACTTGTTCTTCTGTTATAGATTGGTTATTTAACACTTCTGCACATCGTTTCAAACTTAACATGTCTGTTTTGATGTTTCCTTCCGCTCTGAGACGGTTAATGCAGGTCTGCTTATGCTCCCTGCCGACATCTACCGCACCCGCGTAGGGCTACTTGTTATAGGTAGTTGCGCTTGCTTCTCGCGCCATTTGAATATGTCCGTTATCTCTCCATAGGCTATGCGTGTTGATTTCTGGTGCAAAGATACTACTTTAGTTTTATGTATGCAAGTTTTTAGGTCAGATATCTACCGATTTAACCTGCTTTTGTTTAGGCAAATATGCCTATATCCTTTAGGATATGACCCACGAAGGAAACTCCATGTCACCGATTCTATTTGCATGTATGAGATTTTATGTGTACTTTTCTCGGCGAAACAGAAAGAAACACTACCATGGACAATTTGCACCATCAGAGAATTATTGGTATTCACGCACGCGAGAGTAAGCCGCAGCGTTATAGAGGCGAAATGAACCTACAAGTAACCACCCTGCAAAAAGATGTAAAACATACATGCGAATATGATAACATTAGACCGTATTAAGATTGTTGTACCACTACAACCCGACACAGACATCCGACAACTCATCATTCGGAAAAAGGTAATGGCTCATACACCATCAAAAGGGGTTTGGAGATACCGACATGATGACATTAACCTAACCATCACTCTGCGAGAGAAGACATCTATTATCCAACAATCACGTCGGAAGTTAGACAAGAGCATCGCCTTTGAGTTCACATCAAAAATCCTCGGCGAACGGATGGCAGAACTGATTACCACCGATAATATCTGTGATTGCCTATATAACATTCAGCGCATGAACATCGTTCAGTTTGACGTGGATGAGGTTCTTGAGAAAGGCGATGTAGTCCTACTGCATATTACCCAAGACAAGCGCATCACAACTGAGTTCGCTAATGACATAAATGCGTTCACCTCTTGGAATTTGCATAACCATCAAAAAGTCACATTAGAACGTTATTACGGTGGCTTTGCGCTTGACAAACACGGTAAATTTAATGATTACCGCTCTCACCAACGTATCACGTTTTATAGCAAAGAATTAGAACTCGGTTCTTCATCACCATTATACTTTCATGGCATCTACCGCATAGAACGTGAATTAGATTCGAAAGAGAAGATTCGAAAGGCGTTACATTTGGGCACAGGTCAGATAAAGGTAGATGATGTATTTCGATCGAACAGCAATGCGTTCTATGATTTCTACTCTGAATGTGTTAATCTGGATGGCGTTCCCATGCCATTAACAGGAGGTACTGAAGACAAGGTTAGAATGAAACTCGTTGAGTGTGGATTTGACCCGAAACATCCTGACCGATGCGATGATAGCAAAGTCTTAGCGAAGGTCGAGCACTGGTTAAGACGCCGAAAGAATCCACGCACAGGCAAAAAGATGGTGTATGCTGCGCGACTACTCCGACCATATCAGCAGTACCTTCAAAGGCTGAGGCTGAAGGATGCTCCGACCATTACCAGAGAAGACATAACTCAGTTCTTTGACACATCCGACTATCCTCCGTAGTCCTCCCTACGTGCTATCCCCTCCCTGTGTTGAGAATAACTGAAGGCTCTGTGTATTTTCTATTCTGTACTAAGGATTGACACACCCTATATCAAAGACCATTGTTCTCTCAGAGATTTTTTCTGGAAATTTTTCCTCAAATCAGTTAGGAATAGTACCTAAAAATGGCTGATTTTATCCATTTTCTCCTCAAAGCATCCCACATCTCTTAAAATATATTGGAAAGCAAATTGTGCTCCGACCGCTATTTCTCTGACTTTTCACGCTCGCAAGTACGGTTCTCTATGCGAAATGTATGGTATTTTTAGCAAATCTACAGAAAAACCACCCCTATATACCATAGAAAGAGGCGCATCCAACCGTTTCGACACGCCCCTTTCTGGATGGTTCGCACAACTCAGTTAGTCTAATGGACGAATCTCTTTAGCATAATAGTCTGTTCCCCAATAACTGTTCTGATACTTACTAATACTTCCTTGGGGTACGTATAAGATAAACTTAACAGCACTATCCCACTCACTCTCACTATTATACTCAATGCTGGGCGGTTCTATGGCATAGCATTTCACTTCTTTCAAATTGGTACAACCTCCTAAACCACCAACGGTTGTAACAGATTGTGGTATAGATAGAGTCTTTATGGAAGAACATCCATATATCGCACTATGCATCCGTTCTAACTTACTCGGAAGTTCAATCGTTTCAAGTGAAGTGCAACATTCGAAAGTCTCAGGTAAATCTATTACGCTTTCTGGAAGATTCACGTTTTTCAAATTTGAGCAATTCATAAAAACCCAATATAATGTAGTCACACCATCAGGAATGTTAATAGATTCCAATGAAGAACACCCCATAAATGCTTCCCCATCTATAAACCTGATAGAAGTTGGCAGAGACACCTCACGCAATTTCTTCATAGCAAAACATGCTCTACCGTTAATTCCTTCTACGCTATATGTTTCTTTGGCATTCCCTGTGTTTATAGTTACCGAAGATGGAATCGTCAACTTACCACTATACGCATATTGCTTCGCCATTTCGGATTGATTACTATACCCTGAGTAGTACTCGTCAGCATTTGATAAAGCAAAGTAATATGGTGTATCTTTATAATCTTGCCTTCTTTGAAAGTATAAACGTGTACCATCTTTCATCTCAATTTCATAATAGGAACCATGATGACCTATATATTTTGCATCTGCCGTTTCTGTTTGAGGGTCATCTGGATTATTTATGTTGCCTTTGCAGCCGACAAAACCCATTGACAAAATCACAGCCGCAGCCATAGAAAAGATAAAATACTTTGTTCTCATATTCTATATATTCAATCGGTTTACAACTCAGTTAATTGTTCGCACAAACGGCGTTTATGGTCAGATTCTTTATTTCCCATGTTGCAGTATTTCCACTACCGCCAGAGGTGTATTTGAAGGCTATAACTGTTTTCTCACCTACATATTGGATAGGGACATTAACCGTGTTAGATACAAACGTCCAATTGTTACCTGCTGGATAATTGGGGATTGTGAGTTGTTGCCAATTAGTAGTAGCAACATCGCCTGTAAAATTGTCTGTCACCCACATGGTCTGCTGCGTCTGCATATCGCCAGCATAATTGATAGCGTGTTGGAAAGCAACCTGTACTGATGCCATACCGCTCATATCGTACTCTGGTTTATATAGCCATGCTTCAGTATTGGATTTGCTTACGCGAGCACCATATTGAGCGTCATAGAACCAAGACTTTGCGCCTGTTACCAATTGCTCTTTAATATCTCCGAATCCTGAACCTCCTGTAGCAAGATAAGAGGCTTGGATGTTACTACAATCACTTGATGGCTCATTAGGGTCTGGGGTCGGTTCTTCTGGATCAGTAGGTTCATCAGGATTAGCGGGTTCAGGAGGATTAACAGGGGTTGGTTCATCTTCTTCATCCGCTAATTGCTCTAAATAATAGTCCATTTCGCTATCAGGACAACGAGTGTATGTAATGGAGATTCCTTGAGTGCGCACCATGGTATTCCCATTGACGGTGTAGGTACATGATTCGGTTCTTCCACGCTCATCTTTTGTAGTAAGCACATCACCATCAACTTCCCATGTGTAGAGGTCTTTGATAACATCGCCATCATCATACACTTCAATGTGAATCATGGTATGGTCTTTTTGATAACGTTCATATCCTACAAACGTGGACATAAAAGATACCTTCCAAGTGCCAATAAGCCCACCTCCAGAAGGATTGTTCCCATTGCACCCCGTCATAACTAATATCACTACAGCCGCAGCGAGTGACATGATAAATAACTTCGTTTTCATTTTCCTGCGTATTGTTTTAGTAATTCTTCAATGTGTGACGGAAGACCGTCATATAGTTCATTAACAGCTATCTCTACTGCCTCTTCCTCGTTTGGGCATTGCATTGCTCCTGAAATAGCAAAATGATATTGCTCTAATTCAACATCGCACGTTAATGAAACTTCGGAACTTTCTTCATCCACTTGGGTGAGATTCCATTTAACATTAGGGTAGGCAGGCTTAGACGCAAGCCATTCACAAACTCGTTGATAAAAATCTTCGTTTGTCATAATCTAATGATTTCAGATATTTCCCTACTTCCTTCAGCGGCGGTTCGGTTCTTCCGCGATAGCCTGATAACTCAGTTAATGCGACACATACGAAAAGCGCAGGCTATCTGCTTCAAAATGAATTATCAGGTTATTCGGGCATCCACTCCCTTCACCTCTGATATGCAGAAAAGCCCACGCCAAATGCGTGAGCGTTTCACTATATTATCAGAAGGTGAATTACAATGTAGTGGATGATTGAATAACTCCTCTAATACGGCAAACGCTTTTGTATGTTATGTCTCTACATGATTGTTATTTTCCCATAGGCTTATGACTTTGCACAAATTTTGCGCAAAATTACTGCTTTTTTTTCATATATGCAAGAGAATCGCCCACAAAAGTAAATTTTGCAGGCGATTTGTCAGCATTTGCGAGTTAAGTTCTACAAATCGAACGTTTCTTTTAACTTCTGGATGGTAGTTTTGCTGCGGCTGGTAATCTTAGCAACATTGCGAACCGAATAACCTTTGCGCAACAGAGTTAAACACTCTTTGTATTCCTCTCGCATCTGGTCTTTACTCTTGTTCGTCCCTCTCGGTCTTCCAAACCCAGCCTCAGCGAGCGTTATACCTGCCTGCAATGCCTCTTGCTTTTTCTTCTCTCTGGCATCGTTTAAGCGGAATTTAATGCTATCTCTCTCAATGGCAGAACAAGTGGCTATAACCGCAACGAAAATGGCTAAAAATGGGTTCTCTTTGCCATCTATGAATAACGACATCTGTTCCTTCTGGAAATAGGCATTGATTTTATGGTCAAGCATCCATTTGATGTTCTCCTGTACCTCCCAGATGGCACGCCCTAAGCGGTCAAGGCTGCTGAAATAGATAATGTCGATTTGGTTCTCTACTGCGTATTGCAGACACTCATTCAGAAGCACGCGGTTCTTGTTCAAGGTCGCTCCAGAAATGTGCTCCTCAAAGGTCTTCACCAATTCATCACCATTGGCTTCTATCAAATTCGTTAAAGAGTAAACTTGTCGGTCTGTACTCTGTCTGTTCTCTTGCGCTCCCGATGACGATGTGCGCGCATATATAAGGGCTTTCTTGGTCATAATATATCAAAGGTTATTAGTGGGTCTTATTTCTTTTGGTACACTTCATTTTTCGTGGTACACTTTCCATCTGGTACAACAGGAATGGGCTGCGGCTTACGCAACCCATAAGAGGTCATTCCATCTAAAAGATTTCCATTTCATACCATCCTCTAAATCCATCCATGCGCAAGTGGCATAACACTCACGGCTTACACCACGTCCGTTTACCATAGAGCCAGCGAACTTAATAGTTCCGCGCGCAATCCTTGTAGAACCGTCACGCTTAGTAAAGGCGAATAATACCTCTCCGTTTTTTGCCTTTTCCTTCCATAACTCAATCATCATTGCCTTTGCTACAGCCATTACTGCATCGCCTGTACGATGTGCAATTACTTTCATGCGTGCTGCGGCTGCGTTGTTAATGACCATTGTGTTAATTCCAATGTTGTTGATAGTAGCGATTGTTGTCATAATGTAACCTCCTTTAGATGAGTTGATTATGTTTTTGAATTTCACTGCAAAGATACAAAAAAAATTTCATATATGCAAATTTTATTGTAATTATTTTGAAAAAATGCTTACATTTTTACATTTTTCTTGCAAATATGAGTTTTTTTTTGTACTTTTGCACCCAAAATGAGAATAATATGGAAAACTACAGAGCAATCATACATCTTGAATGGAAAGGTGAAAGAGAACAGAAACACGAATACTACGGTTCACCAGCCTCGCTTTATAGGAGGTATTCAGTAACCGAGTTGGGCGTTGGTAATAGCGCACTAAACACTCACTTTCACAGAGCATCTAAGAAAGGGATGCCTCAAGTGTATGAAACTGAGACGTGTATCATCCGCAAAGGCGTTTTGGTAAGTTCCAAGCCAGAAGACAAGGGGAAAAGTCCATCAAAAACGCATGAATAACGCGATTTTTGCTCCGAAAACTTGCACATGTCAGAAAAAAGTCGTACCTTTGCACGCAAATTAACAATTAACAACATGTTTAGTCGGGTCGGGAATGAGAAACCGCAACTCCCACAACACATCCAAGTCATGCAAAAAGGAGTTCGTAAATAGTCCCACTCGCGGTACTGAGAAGCGAAAAAAAAGAGCAAGACCAGCAAAGGCTTTGCTCTTTTTTTGATGTATTTTACTTAATTTTCTTCAGTAGTGTCCACTAAAAATAAACAAAAACGAACTATATAAAAAAGTAGACAAAAATTGATAGATTTTAATGTTTACCTGCCAAGTGTCTCGTCGGGAGTGTTCCGACACTCCCTTGCCGACGGCGCTCCCAGCGGGAAAACAAATAAAATATATTTATGGTAATGCTGATACATACCCATCAACGTAGGGGCGATTGTTAGTGACGACGGCAAAAGCCTGTCGGATAAGTTTGTTCGCGACAGCGATGACAGCAACTTTGCCGGTTTTGCCTTTATCCTTCAAACGCTCGAAAGTTTCTTTACAAGCTGCATTGAATTTAATTGAGGAAACGGCAGCGATGTATAATTGACTACGTAGATAAGTATCGCCATTGCGATTAATGTGACCTTTGAAATTAACTGACGTACCTGATTGCTGGTAAGTGGGACAGAGTCCCAGGAATCGCGAGATCTGTTTAGCGTTGCTAAAGTACGTAAAGCCTCCGGTAGCTACTATGAGCGCAGATGCGAGGGTTTTTCCAATGCCTCTAATGGAAATGAGAAGATCCATTTGGCGCTTAAACTCCTTACTAGATAGATGAGTTATCTCGTCCTCTAACTTAGAGATTTGCTTGCGTAAGAATTTAATGGTTTTCTCTGTGGCAACCTTTGCAGTAGGATCTTGTTTCGGCAGAACAGACAAGGAGTGCTGTAGATTGAGTAACATCGTAAGTTGCTTTTTAAGTTGCCTTAAGACAGTGCGTTTCTGCTTGAGCAACATAATGCTCTCGGACGGGATTTTGTAGGGGGCAGGCTCCATCTTCTCGCCATACATAGCAATCAGTTTAGCATCGATATCGTCTGTCTTGGTAGTGGACAGCATTGCACGAGCAAAATGCTTAATCTTCTGTGGATTCTCCATGCTAACAATAATGTTAGCTTGTTGAAGCAGATAGAGGAGAAGCATGCTGTAGTTGCCGGTTGCCTCCATTACACAATGACATTCAGCCGGAAGCGATTGAATGAACTGGTGCACACCACTGCTGGTGTTTTTGAATGTCTTAGTGGTGTAACCACTTTTTGCCGGATAAGCTGCTACGAACGAATCCTTGCTTACGTCAATACCAATGTAGGTCATAATGTTATTTGATTTATTTGTGCTGGTTTAACATCAATACATCTGAACACTATCGTTGCA
>JAFSXJ010000039.1 GCA_017444065.1 Paludibacteraceae bacterium
CATAACAACTCGGCGTCAGGTACAGGCGGTGCCGTTGTGCACAAGGGCGAGCAACTGACGGTTAGCGGCTGCCTGTTTGAGCAGAACAGTGCATCTACAGGCGGTGCCGTGTGGTGCCAGAACAGAGATAAAATGACTATTCGTGACAGCCGTTTTATGTCGAACAGTGCCAACTCTGCCGGCGGAGCCGTCGAGGCTTTGGGATTCACCATCCTTGATGTGCAGCGCTGTGCCTTCGTCGGCAATAGTGCTACGACACGCGGCGCGTTGGATATATCGCCCGCCGCGACACCGCAGTCCGCCAATATCCTCAACTGCTCGTTCCTGGGTAACACACTCAATGCCAAGAAGGGATTGGCGACCGTGACCAAGCGCTACGGCGGTGCCGCACTGTGGGCGGATATGACCGAAACAACCATACCGCTGAATATCGGACTTTGTACGTTCATGGGTAACCATCTGACCTTTGATGGTACAGACGCAAACTTCGGCGGCGCTGCCGTGGCTATATACAAAGGCAAGGTTTGCCTGATGGATAATCTTATTCTTGCCAACGACCGGAAGATTGGCTCTGATGCACCTGCATGGAATGATCTCTACACGGTAACCAACGATGTCAATGTGTGGCGGGATACCTATAATCTGTATTCTGCGTCGGCTGAGATTGAAGGTTGGGAGAACACGATAACCGCCACCTTTGGCGGAACAGTCAACGGTGGGATATATACTCCTCAGGTCAAGGATGACGGCAGTTATCCTATCTATCAAAAATCGCTCGGCACGTACTCCATCGCCTGCCTGCCCGCCAATCAACGGCTCTGCGAGTCAGCATTCATCTACGACCTCAATGGCGACGGCAGTATAAGCGGCTCTGTTACGCGCGACCAACTCAACCGCCAGCGGGGCATACAATCCTGTATCGGGGCGGTCGAATTTACCGGCAATGACCACCCGGCAGCAACCGACAATCTGTTTGTTCGCCCAACCATCACCGATGGAGCCATTTACTCCGTTACAGGACAATATATGGGAACCGACATCCATACCCTTCCGCATGGTATATATATCGTGAACGGACAAAAAATAATACAATGATATGAAACACGTACGATGGGCTTTTCTCTGTTCGCTATGCATCGTTTCATGCTCACTGTCGGCGCAAGACCCGTGGATAGTTAACACCAATCAGCCCCTGCAAGGGAACTACTATGGCATCACTTCTGCCAACGGACAAATAGGTTTGCTCAGCAGCCGTAATCCCCTGCAAGTGGATAAGGTGGTCATCGGCGGATTGTACGACATCTACGGTACAGTGCGCGTGAACAACTACTTCCCGAACATCAATCCGCTGGACATTGAGCTGCGCGTTGACGGTGAGAAAATAGGCAAAAGCAATATATCTGCCTACACCCAGCAGATGAATCTCCGAAACGCTGCATTCAGTGGTACGTTTGACTTTGCCGAGAAGGTGTCTGTTACGTACTCGACCATGGCGCTCCGTCATCTGCCCTACGGGTTTATGACCGATGTGACGGTTGTTGCTAAAGCAGACTGCAAACTGCAGGTGCTCAATCAGCACCGAACACCGGAAGCACTGTGTGATCCGCAAGGCTATATCTCATACATCGACAACAAAGCCAACCCTTTCACCGAGCAGTATCCCTCTTATTGTCTGATGACTACTACGGCACTGTCACCGGGAGGAAGACATCAACTGGCTGCTACCACGGCGTTTATGTTCCCCGGTGAGGAGGCTGTCGGCACGCCGTACCCAATCGTCCACCGCGACAATCGGGGTGTGGGCAGGCACACCATGGAGTTTGCCCGCCACATGGCTGCAGGCGATACGCTGCATTTCTGTCTTGTGGGTACTATTATCGCCTCCAATGTCGTGCCGGATACCCGTAACGAGGCGGAACGACTGACCGTCTATCAACTGCTGGAGGGATACGAACGTATCCTCAGCCGACACAACAAGGCTTGGAACGAACTATGGGAAA
>JAFSXJ010000003.1 GCA_017444065.1 Paludibacteraceae bacterium
ATTGAGATTTCCGGCGGCACTATCAACATCAGCAGCAAATACAAATGTATCAAGACGCAAGGTAACCTCATCGTTTCCGGCGGTACGATTACTGCTATCGCTACGGGCACGTCATCCGGCGGTAACGGCGGCAGACCGGGCAGCAGTTCGTCATCCTCCGACGGCACGCCCGAGGGCATCGAAGCCAAAGGAACGATGACCATCAGCGGCGGCCAGGTCTATGCGCAAGCCAACGACGATGCCATCAACGCAGGCGGCAACATGACCATCAGCGGCGGCTATGTATGTGCCTACTCGACGGGCAACGACGGACTGGACGCCAACGGCAACCTGTATATCACCGGTGGCGTGGTCTATGCTATCGGCACCAGCAGCCCCGAAGTGGCGATTGATGCGAACACGGAAGGCGGCTACAAGCTGTACGTGCAGGGCGGCACGCTCGTGGCTATCGGCGGTCTGGAGAGCGGCAGCAGTCTCTCGCAGAGCTGCTACAGCGCTTCGTCGTGGAGCTCCAACACCTGGTACGCACTGACCGTCGGCAGCAATGTGTTTGCCTTCAAGACTCCGAGCAGCGGCGGCAGCGGACTGGTCGTTTCCGGCTCTTCCACTCCGACGCTGGCTTCCGGTGTGACGGCAAGCGGCACCGCCATCTTCAACGGCATGGGTTATTATCCGGCATCTGCCAGCGGAGGTTCGTCGGTCAGTCTCTCATCCTATTCCGGCGGCAATAGTTTCGGCGGAGGCGGAACACCCGGTGGAGGAAACCCGGGTGGCGGCCCCGGAGGACACTAAAACTCTTGTATAGTCTCGCACGCGCATAACGTATGCGCAAAGACACAAGTCACGCCATCGGCTGAAAAACATGCGTTACGAACGATATGAGCGCATGGCTGATTGCTATCGACATTTGCACTATTTCACGCAAAAATGCCACAAAATGCAAAAAAATGCGTGAAATATTTGCAAATGTCATTATTTTTTTGTATCTTTGCATGTTTTTGGGCAGTGAGACGGAGATATGGGGGAGCCTATGGAAAGACTCCGATAAAACTCCGAATCAATTCCGAATTGATTCCGAATCAACCCCGATGAAGATTCGAAACAGTTGTCAGACAATTAATTATGACTAATATACAATGATTACAGAAGACAGAATTATTCCTGTGAAGATTGATGAGGAGATGCGAACCTCCTACATCGACTATTCCATGAGTGTGATTGTATCGCGTGCGCTACCCGATGTTCGTGACGGTTTCAAGCCTGTTCACCGCCGTGTGCTGTACGCGATGTGGGACATGGGCAACACGAGCGACAAGCCGACGAAGAAGAGCGCGGCTATCGTGGGTGAGGTGATGGGTAAGTATCACCCGCACGGTGATAGCAGTATCTACGGCACGCTGGTCCGTCTGGCACAGCCATGGGCGATGCGTTATCCGCTGGTGTATGGTCAGGGTAACTTCGGTAGTGTGGATGGTGACAGTCCGGCTGCCATGCGTTACACCGAGGCGCGCCTGGAGAAGCTTGCCGAGGAGATGCTGAACGACATTGACAAGGACACCGTTGACATGCAGCTCAACTACGACGACAGCCGCCGCGAACCGACCGTGCTGCCGACGCGTTTCCCGAACCTGCTGGTGAACGGCGCAAGCGGTATAGCCGTAGGTATGGCAACGAACATGCCGACGCATAACTTAGGCGAGGTGATTGACGGCTGCCTGGCGTACATCCGCAACATTGAGGCGCGCATCGCCAACCCTGAGACTGAAGAGATAACGGTGGAGAACCTGATGGAGTACATCAAGGCACCGGATTTCCCGACCGGCGGTACGATATACGGCTATCAAGGCGTACGAGACGCCTTTGAGACAGGTCGCGGACGAGTTATCATCCGTTCGAATGCTGACATCGAGACCGACAACAACGGCCGCGAGCATATCATCATCACCGAGCTGCCGTACGGCGTGGTGAAGTCCGACCTGGTGTCGAACATCGCCGCTCTGGTGGATGACAAGCGCATTGAGGGAATCACGGACATCAGTGACCAGTCGAAGCGCGACATACGCATCGTGATTGACATCAAGCGTGACGCTAACGCACAGGTGGTACTGAACAAGCTATACAAGTTCACCGCCCTGCAGAGCTCGTTTGCCGTGAACAACATCGCGCTGGTCAAAGGCCGCCCGATGCTTCTCAACCTCAAGGATCTGGTGCGCAACTTCATCGAGCACCGTATGGATGTGGTTACACGCCGTACACGTTTCCTGCTCAAGAAAGCTCAGGAGCGTGCGCATATATTGGAAGGCTTGATCATTGCTGTCGATAACATCGACGAGGTGGTTCGTATTATCCGCGCCAGCCGCACCCCTGCGGATGCACAGACGAACCTGGAGGCACGCTTCGGCCTGGACGCTCCGCAGAGCAAAGCAATCGTAGAGATGCGTCTGGCATCGCTGACCGGTCTGCGTATTGACGAGTTGAAGGCGGAGTACGCCGAGTTGGAGAAAGAGATTGCTCATCTGAACGAATTGCTCGCCAACGAGAGCCTGCGCTATGAACTAATAGCAGGTGAACTGGTGGAACTCAAGGACAAGTACGCCGACGAGCGCCGCACACGCATCGTGAAGATGGCTACGGAGTTCAACCCCGAAGATATGTATGCCGACGACGATATGGTCATCACCATCTCACATCTGGGCTATATCAAGCGCACGCCGCTGGCTGATTTCCGTCAGCAGGGCAGAGGCGGCATAGGTTCGAAGGCAAGCAACACACGTGACGAGGACTTCATCGAGTACGTACATACCGCATCGATGCACTCGACGATGATGTTCTTCACCAACCTCGGTCGTCTGTACTGGATCAAGGTATATGACCTGCCGGAGGGCAACCGTCAGTCGAAGGGCAGAGCGATGCAGAATGTAATCAGCCTGCAGAAGGACGAGAAGGTCTGCGCGTTCATTAACGTCAAGGGATTGAACGACCCCGAGTACGTTAAGAACCACTACCTCATCTTCGCTACACGCAACGGCTTGATGAAGAAAACCACGCTGGAGGACTACAGCCGTCCGCGTGCAAACGGCATCATCGCGCTTGGTCTGCGTGAAGGCGACAGCCTGATTGCAGTTGACCTGACGGACGGCGAGAGCCAGATGCTCATCGCTTCATCGAACGGCAAACTGGTACGCTTCCCGGAGAATACAGTGCGTCCTATGGGACGTACTGCGACAGGCGTCCGTGCAATAAAATTAGACGAAGACGGCCAAGATCACGCGATTGGCATGGTTTGTGTAGATAGTAAAAGTGAGGAGACTATTCTCGTCATTTCGGAGAAGGGCTTCGGTAAGCGTACCGCCCTGGATGATGAGAATGGCGAACCCATCTACCGCATCACTAATCGTGGCGGCAAGGGTGTGAAAACCATTGCGTTGACCGACAAGACTGGTCCGCTGGTCGGACTGCACGCAGTCAACGATGACGAGGACCTGATGCTCATCACCAAGAGCGGTACTGCCATCCGTATGGCGATGGACAGCATACGTGTACAAGGCCGTGCAACGCAGGGTGTCAAGCTCATCGAACTGCAAAAACGTAACGACACGCTGATGTTCGGTTGCGTGGTGCCTAAGGAGGAACAGGAAGAGAGTACGGATTCCACGGAAACCACGGAAGAAGGAACAGGCTTGAGTGCTGATTCCTCCGAAAATGTTGAACAGAATAACGAATAAACAATACAACAATGAAAAAGAGTTTATTTCTCGCAGCATTGGTGCTGATAAGCACAGGCTGCTTCGCACAAAAGAAAGCTGTAAGTACCGCTAAGAACCTTGCGATGCAGGAGACCCCTGATTTCGGCGGTGCACGCGCTGCAATCAAGGGTGCTCTCGTTGACGAGGAGACCAAGGACAAAGCCGATACGTGGTATGTTGCCGGTCTGATCGGTTACAAGCAGAACGAACACATCTGGCTCATGGGACAGATGGGGCAGGCCGTGGATAACAAAGCCAAAGGCGAAGCGGTAGTAGAGAGCATCAACTACTGGCTCGTTGCAGACTCGCTGGCTATGATACCGACTTATGACAAGAAGGGCAATCCCAAGTATGACCTGAAGACCCGCAAGAACATAGCAGAGCGCATGCTGGAATACTTCCAGCGTCAGGACCTGGCAATCTACGCTTCGTACCTTGCAGAGCAGAACGATGATATGGGCGTAGCCAATGCATTCAAGATGCACTGTGACATTCCTGACTTCGAACTGATGCAGGACCCGAAGATGCAGGCTAAGATGGCCAAGGACACGACGTACTACCAGTACATGAGTTACTCGCTGTCATACTATTACCGCGCCAAGGCTTATGACGAGGCACTTGAGATGGCAGAGCGTATAGCAGCCGATCCGGCACATGAGGTAACGGCATATCAGTATTACTACGACCTGTACAAACTGAAAGGCGAGCCCGAGATTGCCAAGGCCAAACTGAAAGAGGCAGTGGAGAAGTTCCCGAAGGAGGCCTGGTTCATCCAGAACATGATTAACGACCTTGTTCAGGCAAAGGATACACTGGGTGCAGTGGCTTACCTCGACAAGGCTATCGAGAACGACCCGTCGCAGGCACAGTACTTCCATACAAAGGCTACGTTGCTGAGCACGCTCCGCCGCTTTGACGAGGCATTCACGTACTTCGACAAGGCCATCGCTATGGAGCCGAAGAACGCCGAGTACTACCTGAACTACGCTTACGCATATTCTGACAAGGCCACCACGATGCTCGAGGGCACGGACAACCTTTCGCAGAAGGAGTATCTGGCTGTAAAGAAACAGAGCGACGAGGTGCTGAAACTCGCGTTGCCGTACTACGAGAAGGCTCACGAACTGGCTCCGGGCGACATGACTTACGCGCGTGCACTGCGTCAGTGCTACTACCGCCTGAAGATGGAGAAGGAGTACGAGAAGATCAGCGAGGAAATGCAGAACTATTGATGGGAAGAATATTGGCGATAGACTACGGTATGAAACGCACAGGATTAGCCGTTACGGACATGCTCCGCATAACGGCTAATCCGTTACTTACTATAGATACATCCGGTCTGCTGGCATGGGTGGTTGACTACACGCGCAAGGAGCAGGTCGATACCATCGTTGTCGGCTATCCTCGGCAGATGAACGGGCAGGACTCGGAGACCGTGCCTGCCATCCGCGCAATGGAGCAGCAACTGCGGGCACGCATGCCGCAGATTCCCGTCGTGGAGTACGATGAACGCTTCACCAGCGTGCTCGCCCATCAGGCGATGATTGCCGGCGGCATGAAGAAGAAAGACCGGCAGGACAAAGCCGTCGTGGACAAACTGGCGGCATGTATAATCTTGGAATCTTACTTAGAGTCACTACAATGATTTTACCCATTTACCTATATGGCCAGCCGGTGCTCAGACGTCCGACCGAGGATGTAGAGCCCGGCGAACTGGACATCAAGCAACTTGTTGCAGACATGCATGAGACGCTGCTTGCCGCCGAGGGGTGCGGATTGGCAGCACCGCAAATCGGTCTGTCGAAACGCCTGTTCGTGGTTGACGGCACCGAGCTCGGGGAGGATTATCCCGAGTGTGTGGACTTCAAGCAGGCCTTCATCAATCCTGAGATTGTCGAGGAGAGCGAGGAAACCTCGGTCTATTCCGAAGGCTGTCTGTCGCTGCCCGGCATAAGTGAGGATGTGGTGCGTCCGAAGACAATCACTATCCGCTACCTGGACGAGGATTTTCAGGAGCATGAAGAGACCTTCACTGACTTCAAGGCGCGCATCGTTCAGCACGAGTACGATCACCTGGAGGCGCACGTCTTCACCGACCGTATATCGCCCATACGACGCCAGTTCTGCAAAAACAAACTGACGAACATCGCCAAAGGCAAGACCGGAGCACGGTACAAGTACAAGAGATAGACCGCTTCGCTCAAAGAGCAAAAACATTCATGATACTTATTCAGGACACAATCGTCAGTCTGGAGGTACTCGAGAAGGAGTTCTGCTGTGACCTTGAGACCTGCAAGGGCTGCTGTTGTGTCGAAGGCGACGCCGGCCCGCCGGTCACAGCCGAAGAGGAACAGGTACTCAACGCCCTGCTGCCTGACCTGCTGCCGCACATGACCCAAGATGCGCGGGAGGTAGTGGCGCAGCAGGGGATAGCCTACAACGACCCGTCCGGCGAACGCGTGCTGTCCATTGTCAATGACAAGGATTGCATCTTCGCCCGCACGGATCACAACGGCTGGTGCTATTGTGTGATAGAGAAATTGTTCCGGCAGGCCAAACCGGACGATAAGGAATGTCATGCAAGCCAGGAACGTCCGGTTCTTCGTGTGCCGTTCAAGAAGCCTATATCCTGCCACTTGTATCCTATTCGTCTGACGCAGATTGGCGAGCGCGTCGGGGTGGAGTACCACCGTTGGGACATCTGTCACAGTTCGCGTCAGTTGGGGCACAAGCTGCATCTGCCGCTGTATAAGTTTCTGAAAGAACCGCTCATCCGGCGTTTCGGGCAGGCGTGGTACGACGAACTGTGCCTCACTGCCTATGAGTGGCAAAAGGCAAAAGCCGGCAATCCGATATAATCCAAAGCTATGCAAACCATCTTCGCAGAAATCATCACAATAGGCGACGAACTCCTTATCGGGCAGGTCGTCAATACCAACGCCTCGTGGATGGCACAGGTGCTTAACCACGCAGGCATAACCGTGCTGCAGGTCACAACTGTGCGTGATGACCGAAAGGCTATCATGGATGCCGTTGCTGTAGCCATGTCACGTGTGGATATTGTTCTTACTACCGGTGGCCTTGGTCCGACGAAGGATGACATTACCAAGACCGTGCTCTGCGACTACTTCCAAACCCGTCTGGTGGAAGACATGAGCGTACGTGCGCATGTTCATGCTTTGTACAAGAACCGTCCCGAGGTACTCAACAGCCTCACAGCCACGCAGTGGCTCGTGCCCAGTCATGCTACTGTTCTTCCGAACAGGGTAGGCAGCGCGCCGATCATGGTGTTCAATCAGGACAAACGCGTGCTGGTCAGCATGCCTGGCGTGCCGCATGAGATGCAGATTGCCATGACTGAACAGGTTATGCCTTACCTGCAAGAGCATTGCGCACTTGCCGCAGATATCATTCACCGCACAATTGTCGTTTACGGCATACCCGAATCGACACTGGCATTGCGTATAGAGCAGTGGGAGAAGAATTTACCCAAATCAATACATCTGGCCTACCTGCCCAAGCAGGGCGTCGTGCGTCTGCGTCTCTCGTCCTATAGCGAGGCGACCGAGCAGGAGGTTGAACAGCAGATCAGTACGCTCCTGCCGCTGATAGACGACCACGTTATCGCCACCGACGACCTCACACCGCAAGCCGTATTGGGGCAGTGGCTCACGCAGCGCAAACAGACCATCGCCACGGCGGAATCCTGCACCGGCGGACGTTTGGCGGCATTGCTGAACGAACAGTCCGGCAGTTCGGCATATTATATGGGTAGTGTCATTGCTTATGCCAACAGCGTCAAGCGACAGGTGCTCGGAGTCTCGCCTGATACGCTTGCTACCGACGGAGCAGTGAGCGAGGCATGTGTCCGCCAGATGGCAGAAGGAGTGCGTGCCCTTCTTCACACCGATTATGCTGTTGCTACATCGGGTATAGCCGGTCCTACGGGAGGCACGACGGACAAACCGGTCGGTACAGTCTGGCTCGCATGGGCGACCCCTGAGGGCACGTTCGCCGAGTGCAGACACTTCTCCGGCGACCGTGCGCAGATAACTGACAATGCCGCCATGGCAGCTGTCGGCAAGTTGCTGTTGCTGATAAAGAAAACATAACCTGACGGCATATTATAGCCTGTAGGTGGCAAGTTGAGAATACAAATTGCAGAATTTTGCATGAATTCGGCTGAATTTATGGAAGCGAGTTTTGCATAATACAAATAATTGTTGTACCTTTGCAGCCGCTTTGCGCGTTTGGCAACGCGTCCGCAATATTGACTGCGTGCGAATGAGCGAATAATTTCAGCTGACTGGAGAGATGGGTGAGTGGCTGAAACCAACAGTTTGCTAAACTGTCGTACGGGTAACCGTACCGGGGGTTCGAATCCCCCTCTCTCCGCAAGCCTTTCATGCGTGCAACTTTTGTCGAACGCGAGCCCAGATGGCGGAATCGGTAGACGCGCTGGTCTCAAACACCAGTGGAGCAATCCGTGCCGGTTCGACCCCGGCTCTGGGTACCAACAAAAGACTCTCTACAAGAGAGCCTTTTTTGTTTAATTAACCAAATTTGGTTGATAGAATTCCTGCAAAATACATTTTTCTTTAATTTTTTAGCCAAAATATTTGCAAAAATGAAATATTTTTTGTATCTTTGTGCCCAAATTGTGTACATGTGTACATGCGCGAAGGGACATTGCAGGCGCATCGCGCACAAATACAATCATTTCCGACCGAAAATATATATTCAGATGATGATACAAAGTAAAATGCAAATCATTTATCAATCCTTGCTCTCGTTCACAGGAAAGGGTGTGAAGGGCTTGTTGCGTGCCGCCGTGTTGTTGTGCGTGCTGACAATGCCGTTCACCAAGGTACATGCTGTTGTGGAGAAGGAGGCAGTCTATGTTGGCGACACCTTGCTATGGCGTTGCCAGTTGTTAGGCGAATCGGGAACGTACACCGACGGTCCGTCGCACACCATGCAATTCAGTGCACTGGATTTGCCGGCGACCGAGAACTTGTCACAGACCATCTGCAAAGGCGATACTTTGCTGTGGCGTTGCATGCAGTTGTGGACGGCCGGAGCGGATTACAAGGACACAGCGTGGTATGATGATTTCCCGACGTTTGCGAAGACTTATTACCGCCTTAACCTGCAAGTGCTTGAGCCGGCGGAAGATGAGAAGACCCTGACCATCTGTGTGGGTGACACCCTGCTATGGCGTTGCAGTCAACTGTATGAGGCTGATACGTACTACGACACGCTCAAGAGCCTCGTGTGCCCGACATGTGACAGTGTGCGCTATACGCTGCACCTGCATTTGTACGAGCCAGCAGAAGATGAGAAGACTCTGACCATCTGTGCGGGTGACACTCTGCTATGGCGTTGCCGTCCACTGTATGAGGCTGATACGTACTACGACACGCTCCGAAGCCTTGTTTGTCCATCGTGCGACAGTGTGCGTTATACGTTGCATCTGTCCCTGGCTGTTGCAACTGAACATGCTGAAGAGGCGGAAATATTTATGGGTGACACATTGCTGTGGCGATGCGAGCAGATTATCGGTGAGACTGAGGGAACATTCGAATACCGCGACACCGTGCTTAGCTCGTCCGGATGCCCGCAAGATATTTATATCCTGACGCTGACGGTAGAAGAGCCCGAGGTGCAGAATGTAGTGGAAGAATACACTATTTGCGGCGCGGATACTCTGCTGTGGCGCTGCCAACAAGTGTTTGCTGCAGGTGAATATTTCGATACATTGCAAAGTCTTGCTCATCCGGGATACGATAGCGTATACTACAAGTTGAACCTGACGGTGAACAAAGATTCGGTTGCGCCGGTAGAGGTTAAGTATATAGAGCCGGGTGAGTCGTTCGACTGGATAGACGGCAACAGCTATACCGAAGCCGGTGAGCATACGTATCAGACGTATTACGATAATGGTTGCGATAGCGTGCTGCACCGCCTGCAGGTAGTGCTGTACGACAGCACCTCGATGCGTTCTTGCGACGGCGAGGTAGTATTGTGGCGTTGCTTTGAGGCCAACGAGACGAAGATCTATCGCGATACGGTTCGCGC
>JAFSXJ010000040.1 GCA_017444065.1 Paludibacteraceae bacterium
ATAGTTCCCGTTCAGCTTCGCTACCGCGTAGCCCAACAGCGAACCATACTTGTGCTGCTTCTTGTACTCCTCCATCAGCTTCGCTTTCTCGGTCGCGTCTGCCAGAATAGTCCGTACAGCCGCTACCACTTTCGCGAATCGCGCCTTGTTGGCGGTCTGCGCAGCACTGGGTGCTTTCGTGCTCGGGTTACACAACTTGCCGGTCGTCACTTTTCTGGTCTGTTTGTTCGTGCGGAAGTACACGTCGCTGTGCTCGCACACTTTCTTCTTCATGCTCTCAATCAGAGCCATCGGTTTAATCTCTGCCATAATAGTTAAAGTTTAGGTTTAATGGTTATTATTAGTTATTTACGCGCCTCTTATTAGGCGTTTTTCTTTTTCCGTTGTTTTGATTTCCGGCATGGTATGCCGGCTGTGAGGTTTCGTCTATTGATCCGGATATTATCCGGTTTTTGGCGTTTATTAGTCCGGCATCGTATGCCGTCCTAGCGTTTGTTCCTTGTGGCGGATAGTATCCGCCGTATGTTCATTCCTCCGGATTTTATCTGGCATTCAGTAGCGTCTGTGCGCCGCTCATTCATGTGCGGCAGTTTTCTTCTTTGCGTACCGCTCTATAAATCGCTCCCTTGCAGTTTTTCGCGCTGGTGTATCCGCCCATTTCCTCGGACACCGCTGTACAATCTGCCTGCCTCGGTACATCCTAAAGTAGTACCCGTCCTCTTTCAGCTTTCCTCTCAGCGTCTCTACCGGTATGATTAGTTCCACTATCATTATCATATTCAATAATTGTTATATTGTTCTCCGTCCTCCGTCTATTAGCTCGGCATCGTATGCCGGTCTTCTTGGCAGTTACCTCGGATGTTATCCGAGCCGGAACCGTACGCATCTCGTTCGCATCGCGCACGTCCCCGTAGGATGCCTGTTCTTCTACAGGGGGGTACCCATTCTCTCAGCCTCTCAACACGGAAGTGTACCCCTCTATATATATTCAAACCGCGTCAGCCTTCATGCCGCTTAACTATCTTGTTCTCTGTATCTTACGCGCATGTTTTTTATCGTGTTTTTTAGATAATCATGCACGGTTTGTTTTCTCATATTCATCCGCTCGGCTATAGCTTGAAGCGTCATCCCCGACCGATAGAGTTGTAGTATCCGCACGGCTCGCCGGTGGTTCCGCTCCCCTGGGAACGGATGATGCCGATATTCCTCGATCAGCTCATCCACGCGTTGCGCTACCTGTTCGCGATACTCCGTATCAGACTCATCCGGCCGGTCAAACTGCTCCACCATCTCGCTCGGCGAACAAGGGATGAAATGCGCTGCTTGGTCGTTAGCCCGCCGCTGTAATGTGCGGTAATACTTAACGAATGTCTCTGCAAACCGCCTGCTCCCGATGGTTGGCGCCGCTTCGTATAGCGCAATGTACGTGTCGTGCAGCCGATCCTCGTCATATATCTGTAACTCCTGCAACCTGCGTGTTATCTCTTGTTCATTCCTGAGGTATATCTGGCTGAATTGTTCTTGTTTCATGGATGTAAGTGTTTGATGATTGTCATGTTATGTTGGGCAGCATCCGCCTCGGTGTAGATGCCTACCTCTCCGTTGTAGTTCGCTGTTACCAGACAGCCTTTGGCTACCATTGCGTCAAACTCCCTCGAATGATTGTAGTTCTTTGGCGGCGCTGCATGGTGCTGCAGGCGTTCTATCTCACGCAGGCTCTCCTGCATGGCTTGGTAGGCGTTATAACTGACGTAGCGTTTCTGCTCCAGCCTGAGGCGGATGTTGTTGTACAGCTCACTTTGTTTTTCCGGCGACAGGCTGTCCCACAGGCAGCAGCAGTCGTACTTGCTGTAGTTTGTTCCACCGTTGCTGTAGAGCATCGACCAGATGTCAAGAAAAGTGGGTGGTGCTGGTTTGATAGAGTCCATAATTGAATGATTAAAAAAAAGTGGTGGTTCGGATCTCCGGCGGTAAGGGGACTACAGGGGATATCCTAACCACCACCAAGGTAATTTCTTTTCTTTTTTTGCTTCTTTTTTTCTTTTGCTATCAGTCGAGGCACTTGAGGGTTCTTTTCACCTCATCCGCTTCCATCTTCGGGTGATTGACAGGGATGTCATCGTATATGGCTTTCATCTTCCTGGTGAGGGCTGCGGACTGTGCTTTGAGGACTTTCTGCTCGCGTGCATAGGAACGATAGTCGGCGGCTTCTGGGAAGTTGTACCTCTGTGGCTTGCCGATGATGTCATACACCGCCTCACGGTCGAGCGTAAAATGATGTCCGCTGTGCTCAAACTTACCGCTCATGCCGCCGAGTTTCGCTAACTCTGCTTCCGCCAAAGCTTTGGCTTCATCATCCAGCTCCTCCACGCGCGCCTTGCACGATTCGATGAGTTGTTTGAGGATGGCTGTTTCTACTAGTGCATCCGCACCATTCAGGTTCATGTCGTTGGCAGCAATCAATGCTGCACGTATTTCTATTGCTTTCATTTTCAGCAGGTTTTAGTGTTTGTTAAACGTTGTTTATTGTGCGGAATACTATTCCGCGTTTATTTTGTCAATTATCCCGGATGTCATCCGGTTGTTGTGCATTTCGGTCGCATTTTTGCGGCCGCTTGCTTTATCTGCCTTGCTCAAATAGTGCCAGCAGTTCCTCCCGCCCCATGCTTCGCGGATTAACGCCTTCTGCCCGCAGCATCCGCAGTATCTTCGCTCGCCGGCTGTTCTCTGCCGGAGTGACGTACTGCAGGTTGTCTGCACTCCAGTCGAGCATATCGCCATTGATGTGGTCTATTTGCACGCTTGCCGGTCGTATGCCGACCCATGTCGCCGCCATCAGCCTGTGACATGTCTGGTTGTCGTACTGCCGCATGAACGGGTAACGCGTGTGACACACCTTGGTGTTCTTTGGCGGCTTGAATCGCGGTTTTATTTCCCGCAGCCCGAACCGCGTGAGTGAGAAGAAGTGCCCGCAGCGGGTACAATAGAGTGGTTTGCCGCCGGTCAGATGTAGCGGACAAAGCTTGGCGACCAGCATGCCGCCTTGCTCGGTGTAGATGCGCACAGCAGTCCCCGCATCCGCATGGCTTTTTTCGCTGTCGGGCGTTCCCGACTCGGTGAAGCCGTACGCAATCATTGCAATTGGTTTGTAGTTCATAATATCACTCGTTTCCGGGGTTATGAGCGGTGGGTTAGTGGCATCCTTTTGGCGGTGCCGAGCCGCTCGATCCGAAAATCGAGTGCAAAATTACGCAAATCTTTCTTGATAAAAGTGCGTTTTTCGCACTCGCCTTTGCTCCGATTTTTTATCGCGCGCGCAAGACGCTAAATTTGTCATTTTTCGATTTGAAGCAATCATGTTCCTTAGTGCGATGAAAATCTTTTTTGGCATTTTTTGTCTTTGAATGATTGCACATCTTGGATGTGAGTGCTTGGTTTAACGGGAGCATTGCATATTTATTTGTGAATGAGCCGGTTAAAGCAAACACTCCGATGATGTAATCATCAATCATTCAAAGATTTTTTTGAGTTTTTTTGTTTAAATATTTTATCCATCGTAATAATTTTTGGCTAATTGTTGGTAATTGTTGACTGAATCTTACCCATCGTAATATTGGTTTATATTGGAAATATTTGACTTACCATGATCATCGTAATTCAGCACCCTCTGCTCCTCACGTAGATTAGATGCCACTTCTCGCACCAATCGTAGTACGTGTGCTTGCTGTTCACTCCGAACTCCTCCAGCACGGCGGTCAGTGTCTGTTCTCTTCCTGCCGCCTTGTAGTCGGCTATCCGGTCTTCGATCATGAAGTAGATTAGCCGCCGATGGTCGATGTGGTCGATGCGTGGCGCGCGTCTGGTCAGTTCGGGTCTTGTCTTCTCGCGCACGGCATCCATCGCCGCACGCTCTGTTGGGTTGATTGTTTCTTTCATTGTGCTTATTGTTGTTGTTTGTTATTGAGGTCACATTCGCACCCCTGGCACGCAATGTGTTTCTCTCTACTAATAGTATAACTTTTGTTTTTGGGTTACTCAACGGCATCCCCTTGTATCTCTGCCCTCTTTTCGTTAACTGCGCGTCGCATGCAGGGTCCCCAAAGAGTTTCGCTCGAAAGGGGTGCTATAACAGCGCCGCGTCCTCTCCATTCTTTCTTCCATTCCATCGGCATTGAATGCCGACGTCAGCCCCCACGTTGTCCTGATTCGCGGCGATGGTATCGCCGCCAGATTCTTGGTAGTTGTCTTGCATAGTATGCAAGTGTCCTTCCCTTACGTTGTCTATTGTCCCGCATAATATGCGTGTGTTCTTCACTTTTCTTTGTTAATTGCGTCCAAATACTATTTGGACAACGGCTCTCCAGAGCCGCCTATAGCGTCTATGCTCGGCGTATTCATGCGCCGTCCAGCCTCTCCGGATTTTCAAAATATCGCACCGCTCTAGCCTCAAAATCGGTGTTTCGACGTAAAATCTCATTTTCTCCCCTCTATTTTGCCGAAATCTACTCTTGACATTTGCAAAAGTCAAAAATTTTTCGTAACTTTGTAGGCGTAATATTGTGTAACACTAAAAGCACCATCATTATGTTATCAAACGAGGAAATACGCGCGCTGCTAAATGACTTGGAAAACGACCGAGTGGAACGAACCATCAGCACGACCAACACCGACAAGTTCGGTCAGGCTATTTGTGCGTTCGCTAACGACTTGCCCGACAATCGCAAACCCGGCTACCTGTTCCTTGGTGTGAACGATGACGGCAGCATTCATCCGATAGACGTAACCGACGAACTGCTGAAGAACGTGGCGGCTATTCGTACAGATGGTAACATTCAGCCCCAACCGAGTATGGTGGTCGAGAAAGTCACGTTTCCGGAAGGGGACATCGTGGCGGTGGAAGTGCAGCCTCATGTCTTCCCTCCCGTTCGGTACAAAGGGCGTGTTTGGGTGCGTGTAGGTCCGCGTAAAGGCGTTGCCAGCGAAGCTGATGAGCGGGTGCTGATGGAGAAGCGTAACAGCAATGTGCTGACCTTCGATGCCACACCGTGTTTCAACGCCACGCTGGATGATCTGGATTTGAACCTGTTCCTGTTCAATTATCTGCCCAGGACCATGCCGGCAGATGAGTTACGCAACGATAAACGTGACGTGAAATATCAGTTGAGTTCGTTGGGCTTCTATGACATCCGTTTCGATTGCCCGACGAACGCCGGAGTGCTGATGTTTGCCAAGAACCTGCGTCGTCTCTTCCCCGGTGCATACGTGCAATACGTAAGGTACAAAGGCAAGTCGCGCGCCGGCGAGATACTGATGGAGCACGAGTTCAAAGAGAAC
Source organism: Paludibacteraceae bacterium (assembly GCA_017444065.1). GTDB lineage: Bacteria > Bacteroidota > Bacteroidia > Bacteroidales > Paludibacteraceae > Colicola. The sequence goes on from JAFSXJ010000040.1 coordinate 5,335, forward strand.
CTGTTTACTACGCTGCAGGAGCTGGATACATTTATCAAGACGACCATTGTCAACCGCCGGCCTATTCCGGTGAGCTCTTTGCGCGAAGAAATGGTGATTGATTACCCCGATTGGGCTACCCGAGAGTTGCTGATGAACGCTATCTGCCATCGTGACTACTCCAGCAACGGACCGATTCAGTTCTATCAGTACGATGACCGCATAGAGATCTTGAATCATGGTGGCCTGTACGGTCGTGCCACGGTTGATAACTTCCCGTACGTTAACGACTACCGCAATCTGGTTATTGCCGAGGCAATGAAAGTGCTGGGATATGTCAATCGCCAGAGCCGTGGTGTCTTCCGGGTGCAGGAAGACCTGAAAGAGAACGAGAACGGAGCACCGCAATACGATTTCTCCTTCCGCACGGCAGTCTTGGTCGTAGAGCACAAATCCGCTATCCCCGACCGACTTATCCAATCTGCCATCGAGCAAGGTCTGATCTCCTCGGAATCTGACATAAAACCCGCAAAAACTGACATTGACACTCCAGAATCTGACATAAAAACCCCCATTTTGGGGGAAAATCTGTGGGGAAATACTCAAAAATCCCCCAAAATGAGGGAAAATGATGAGGGATTTTCGCAAAAATACTCAGATATGAGTAAAAACGATGAGCAAAAACCCGCAGAAATACTCAAAATGAGTAAAAATGATGAGCAAAAACCCGCAAATTTGAGGGAAAATGAGAGGGAGAATACTCAAAATCCTGCAAAAACTGACATTGAAAATCCAAAAACTGACATTGATTCTTCAAAAACTGACACAAAAACTGACATTGAGTTATTCCCAAGTTTGTTGGTAAAGAATGTTTATGAACTCATTCGTTTCAACCGAAAAATCAAATATACTGAGATGGAGGATAATCTCGGGGTAACAGAAAGAACAATTGCACGGGCAATAGATGTTCTTAAAGAAATGGGCTATATCAACAAGGAGCACTCCAAAGTCAAAGGCGTCTGGCAGTTGCTCTAAAGCCAACGACGGCCACTGGCAGATCATAGAATAACCCCAACCATGCAAACCGCAACTCGAAAAGTATATCAGATGACTGACCAAGAATACATAGCAGCGTTTCGCAGCAATGACCAGCGGGCCATTACGGCTTTCTATGACCTGCACCGCGAAGCGTTCTGCAAGCAGATAGGCGCGTTGTTCCGCGTGCTGGACATGGATTCGCTGTACGACGTGTACATTGTTACTGTTACACGTCTGTGGGAGTTTATCCGAAAGGGTAAGCTCACCGAGCAACACCTTGTCAAGCCCTTGCCTCACTATCTGTATGGTATAGGCAAGCATGTTATGCAGGAGACGCTACGCAAGTCGATGGTACCCGAGGAGAGGGCGCAAATGTACAGGATTGAGCTGGAGGAAGATTTGCGCATTGATACCTCCTTCGTGGCGCAGTTGGAGCGCGTCAAGCGTGTGGTCAATCAAATGGGCGAACCTTGCGAACCCTTACTGACTCTGTACTTATGGGAAAAACAGCCCATGGATATCATCGCTTTTAACCTTGACTATAAGAACGCTGACTCCGCCAAGGCGCAGAAGTACAAATGCATGGAAAAACTCAAACGCATCATTTATCATCAACTATGAAAGCATTAGACCAGACCATATTGATTGACCGCTATCTGAGCGGTGAGGCATCGCCGGAAGAAAAACTGCAGGTGGAGAGGTTACTTTCCGACCCTGAATTGTCATTAGATGATAAAGAAGCCTTCCGACAGGACATGGAACTACAAGAGGACATCATCATCGCCATCCAGGAGCGTGGTCTGCGCAAGATGCTTCAGCGCGAGGAGGAACGCCTGCGTGCCGAGAGCAACGACGACCAGCCTCCGATCCGCACCGCAGTCCGCCCCAAAGTCGCCGCAGCCAGCCGCGGACCATTGTGGCTCATCCGCAGCGCAGCAACCATCGCCATAGCCGCATGCATGGCAGGTCCGATAGTCATCGCCCCACAGGTGAGCCGCATGATAGCCATAAGTAATAACTCCGAACTTTACTCCGCCGCCACCTTCGAGATGACCGATGCTTACTCGCAACTCAAGGGATGCGACGAGCCGTCCGATGCCATCATCGCTGCCACCGCCCTCATGCAAAGCGGCGACTACAAGCAGGCGGATGCCCTGTTAGTCGATGCCCTGAATGGCATGCCTGAGGTAACCAATGCCGATGGTCAGGCTTGGTCGGAGAAGGAAGACCTCCTCTATCTGCGTGCCCTATGCGCAATCAAGCAGCATAAGCTCTACCGCTCACGCCGTCTGCTCAACGAGGTGGTACGCATGGACGGACTGCATCGCGATCAAGCCGCCGAACTGCTCCATACGATCAAGCACGGCCGATGAAACGCCTACTGACCATATTGCTCCTCACCCTCGTCACCAGCCTCACCTTCGCCGAGAAGCGCGCGCTGGTGATTGGTATAGGAACCTATGCTCCTGACACCGGGTGGGATGCTATCAATGGGGATAACGACATCGCTCTTGCGCAGGAGATGTTGCAAGCCAATGGTTTTCTGCCGAAGCATATCGCCATACTAAAAAACGAGCAGGCCACGTACCGGAATATCCGGAACGCCTTAACCGCGCTCGTCAATACTTCCGCAAGCGGAGATGTGGTATATATCCACTTCTCCGGTCATGGGCAGCAAATAACGGATATGAACGATGACGAGGCAGATGGCTATGATGAAGCTTGGGTGCCGTATGACGCTCCCATTCAGCCATCTGATACATATCACGGCGAGCGGCATCTGACAGATGATGAACTGAACCACTATCTCACCTTGCTGTGGCAGAAGGTGGGCGTCAAAGGCAAAATAACCGTTATCTCCGATGCATGCCATAGCGGAACAGGCACGCGCAAATGGGGAGAAACCAACATACGCGGCACGTCGGCGAAGTTCCTGTTAACCGATTCATCCAAAGAGCAGTATGCGCCCGGGCAGGAGCATTGGCTGCATATAAGTGCTTGTAAGGACGGAGAATGCAATCGGCAATATGTTCTTGACGGCAAAGCGTATGGTTCGTTGTCTTACACCCTGTACTTGCTGCGCGACCAACTCCAATCCACATCAGCCACCGACCTGATAAATAGCATTAATGCCAAAATCAACGAACTGGTTTCGCGTCCGCAAACCCCTCAGCTGGAAGGCTCCGAGATCTGTAAACAAGCGACTATTCTATGACAAACGTCCGGCAATTCATATCGTTAGTATGCTTGATAGCGCTTATTCTCGCTTTCCCGCTATCGGCTGATGCCAAGCGTGATTATACTGATGATGCTCTGCGGCATGTGGATTATTACGATTGCGCGCATGCCGGGTTTTCGCTGGATAGTTTGCTGTATTATTACTCCAAGCCCCACGACCATGAAGAGGATGGTATTATTGAGGAGATAATCATAGATGCCTACAGCAACCTCGGTATGTACAAGAAGATCATCGAGCGCTGCAAACGATTGGAGAAGAACCGCAACTATTACTATAAGGATCAATTCCTCTTTACCGATTACATGGCAGGTGCATACAAGGCATTGGGTAAATACAAGGAGGCCATCCCCTACTATAATCAAGAGTTGCGAAACACCTCAGAAAATATCCCTGATTTGCGGCGCTATCCGCTTGCGCTGAACATCGTCGAGTGTTACGATAAAGGATTATTGCCGAAGGATCAGCTGTACTACAAGTGCCAAGCCATTGTAGTGAAAGATGCCCCCAAACCTTTAGACCCTTCCAAACGAGCCATTTGGGGCAAAGATACTATATCGTATTATTCACAGCGAAAGCATTTTGTGCTTGTTGATCCCACACCGCTTGCCTCGCAGTACTACAAGAGCGCATCCGAAGCGCGTGAACGCTTGGCTAAGGAGGATTATTACTACAAGCCCATCTACTTGCCACCGATCATCGAGTTGGCGGATTATCTGCTGCAATCCGGCGATCTCAGAGCAGCTCAAAAGCAATCCGACGATGTGGCGCAACTCATTCGGTCGTACTGGGGCGTGACGGATGGCAATGCGGCTGCCTACATGCATCGTCTGCAGCATGGCGATCTCAAGCGTGCATACCCCATGTACTACCCCTTGACGCTCCACTATATCGTTCGCCAGCGTATAGCCGCGGTTTTCTCGGATTGGAGCAAGGTGCAGGTCTATGAAGCTATCCTGCAGGAGTTCTTATCCATGGAGGCGCCTCGATGGGGAAAGGGAGTCATGGTGTACGATGCAATAGCGCATGCACAAGCACCTTTGGAAACCAATACCAACACACCGGCTTTTTATGTCCAGGAGTTGCGTAGCATGAAGTTCGCCAACGATGCCTATATCGCTTACCGGAAGAACCAACTTCTCCGCTTGCGTGAATCACTCCGTCAGGCTCGCTTAGAGTATCAAAACTTTTACATCCGCCAACTCTGCCAACCGCAGAAGGATGGCGTAGTGGATAATACGTTCACGTCCCTCTCGCGGCTGTATATGCATACGGGCTACAACCGGCTGGAGCACGATCTGTACAGCTATGCATCCCTAACGCAGGACAAGCAGATTGCCAACGAAGCCTACCTTTACGCCTCGTTCAATAAGCAGCTGATGCTCACATCCGACACATTGTTATATGCCGGACGTACCCTGGAGCAGAAGCCACTCGCACAAAAACGCAAAAACCTCTACCTGCAATTAGGGCAATCCGCCTCGCTCTGGCAACGCGATTCTATCTTGGATCAGATAACCCTCGTGGAGAGACAGCTGACCATGACCCATATCGGCGACTCCACCAAGATCAAGCAACTGCTGAATGTGGACACTCGAGATGTCTCCCTGCAACTCAACGGCGATGAATGTGCGATAGAATTCATTCGGTACACCGTTAGCAATAACTGGGTGGACTCTCCCTCTAAGATCGGCGCATTCGTCATCTTGCCATACAGCCAGCAAGCCGCTTTTGTGCCCGTCTTTGATGAGAAAACGCTGTTGCTGACCGGCGAGCCGAACAAGAACAGCATCAACGCGTTCTACACCAACACACAGATAGCCAACACCTTCCTCAGCGCGCTGAAGCCATATGTGCAAAGTGCATCGACTATTTATTTCTCTCCTGCCGGCGCGCTCAATCAGGTGGCTCTGGAGAACTGCATGCTCAATTCAAGAGAGCGTCTTGCCGACCGCTACAGGTGTGTCAGGGTGACATCTACCAAGGAGATAGCCAAGTTTCAGCGCCTCCAACAGGCGCGCTATCCTCGTGCTGTCTTGTATGGTGACATCAACTACGGCACCATCCAATCGCGTTACGCATCTACCCGCGCAGTGCGGAACATGATCGAGCCCTTGGCATTCTCCAAGCAAGAGATATCCGGGATAGAAAAGGTGCTAACCAAGAACAATATCCCCACAACCAGCCTCATCCGAAGTAATGGAACAGAAGAAGCCATCTGGAAACTGGACGGGCACTCTCCGTCGCTCCTGCACTTCTCCACGCATAGTTTTTCTCTGTCCAATACGGACGCACTTTCTATGCCGTATTTCCAGCGCTCGCGCTCTCCGTATATCCCGCCTATGGAGCGCTGCGGACTGATGCTGGCGAATGCTGCGCCCTCCTTGTCCGGTACCACCCGCGCCTATACAAACGACGGCATCCTTACTGCCGCCGAGATAGCCACCATGGATCTTTCGGGCACCGAACTGGTCGTCCTCTCCGCCTGCGAGACCGCACTTGGTGACATAACCTCCGAAGGTGTGTGGGGCTTGCAGCGCGCCTTTAAGCTTGCAGGTGTCCGAACCATCGTTATGTCCCTCTGGCAGGTCGATGACGAGGCGACAGCCGTGCTGATGCAGTACTTCTACGAGGAGCTTTTCCGCCTGCCTCGTCAGCACTTCTCTGCCCACCTCGCCCTCTCCACGGCCCAGCACCGCATGCGCCAACATCCCAAGTTCTCCTCGCCCTACTATTGGGCAGCATTTATTGCTGTTGATTAACCATCCTGTTATGGGAAGTTTAGCCCGATCAAATCGGGCTTTTTGTGTTTTTTGCAGTAAAATCTCACTTTCTAGCACTTTTTTCCCCAAAAAATGACCTATGTGCTTGCATATGTCATTATTTTTTCGTATCTTTGTGCCGAATTTCCTAATCGTCAAATTTGAAACGATCAAACAGCCAAATTGGAAACAAATAGTTAGCTTAATTGGAAACAGCATGACCGAATACAAAGAAAGAATAGCGGATACATTGCTTAAGTATCGCCTTGAAGAGATGGGCGCAGTACTTGTGGAAGGGCCTAAATGGTGCGGCAAGACCACCACATGTGAGCAGCAAGCCCAAAGCGTCATCTACATGGATAATCCACAGATGAAGCAACAGTATCGCGAGATGGCCAACACACAAGTGTCCACTCTCTTAGAAGGAGCGACACCGCATCTGATTGACGAATGGCAGGTCGCACCTCAGTTATGGGATGCTATCCGTTTTGAGGTTGACCACCGCGAGCAATCAGATGGGCAGTTCATCCTTACCGGTTCAGCTGTTCCACCCCAAAGCGATGCGATGGAGCATTCAGGTACAGGACGTGTCGCACGTTTACGTATGCGAACAATGAGCCTGTTTGAGTCCGGAGATTCATCCGGCGAGGTAAGTCTGGAGCAGTTGTTTGCAGGTGGTGAAACCGTGATTGGACATAACAACAATGATCTTCAGCGTGTGGCGTTCCTCATCTGCCGTGGAGGATGGCCTGCAGGTCTGCATAAGTCCGAAAGAGCGGCTTTAAGGATACCATTTGATTATTACGATGGACTTATTCATCGCGATATATCTCGTGTGGACGGAGTGGAACGCAATGCCGAATGGGCAGATCGAATGCTGCGTTCGTATGCGCGGGCGCAAGGGTCACAAGCATCTATTAATACTATTTTGCAGGATATATTGTCTGTTTCTGCTGACGCTATGTCAGGCAAAACTGTGGATAACTACCTCGAAGCGTTCCGAAAGCTGTTTGTGATAGAAGATGTCAAGGCGTGGAGCCCTAATCTGCGCAGCAAGACGGCCATCCGAACCACTGACACTCGCTATTTTGTTGATCCGAGCATCGCTACGGCAGCCATGGGCATCGGTCCAAACGACCTCATCAATGATTTGCAGACGATGGGGTTCTTGTTCGAGACGCTTTGTATGCGTGATCTGAGGGTGTATGCTGATCTGTTGGATGGCAATGTGTACCATTATCGCGACAAGGATGAACTCGAATGTGATGCTGTATTGCATCTGCGTAATGGCAGGTATGCATTGATAGAGATTAAGTTAGGTGGCGATGTCGCTATCGAAGAGGCAGCAAAGAACCTCAAGCGTTTATCCAACAAGATTAACACAGACGCGATGCATGAGCCGACCTTCTGCATGGTTCTTACAGCTGTCGGGCAGTTTGCCTATCGCCGCACCGATGGCATTGTCGTCGTTCCAATCAGTTGCCTGTGCCCGTAGAACTCACCAGCGTGGCAACTCAACAATATTACCACCCGCTGAAAGGGAATGATGCTTGAAAAATTTAGATTGTTCAATTCTACAGGGTTACTTTTTGCCATCATTGCGACATATATAATAAACGGAGAATGCCGAAAATCAGATTAATGATAACAAGAGTATGATGAGTGCAGCAGTGGAAAATATGTTACAGACATTGGTTAATAATCAGGCAACTCAAACTTACCATGGGCGCTCTTTTGTATTCGAAGGTATAGCATGGCAAATACACGATGATTCCATTTGGGGTATCCAAAACGACATAGATGATATAGAAGACTTTCTTGAGGATGCTTATGATGCAAGATTCCCAGTTAATAATACAGCCAATAATGGAGCACAAATGCGTGTGCAACCTTTAGTCGCGAATGCTATAAGGTTGATAAGAAAGTATTGTCGGATTAGATATGGTTTGCGTATTTAGTAGAATATTACGCATCTTTCAAATATACCACTATGGCATACTTTGATAAATATGGAGTAGAATTCTCCGATTATTCAACAGCATCAGAAAGTTCTTTATGAAAGAATATGATCAATGAAGTCTTACTATAAACAATTAAACATATGAGCAACACTAATCTTCAGTCTCTTATTATGTCAAAATTTGAAGAGGCATATAATACTCGTAATGCAGACATTATCGTTCCTTTTTTACCTGATGATTTTCGATATGGAGCGGATGTCGCAGGTGGTCGCGATATCATCAGTAATAAATCGCAATACGAGAATTGGTTGAGAAGCAATTTATTGAATATTGTTTCTGCAGGTACAGTTCGTATGAAAACTAAAGTGATTCCAAATCGAGACGGAACTCCTTCTAATGTGTTACTAATAGTAGAGAGTGTAACTCCTTTTATAGAAAGTGAATATTCCTTTTTAATCATAACGTTTAGAGATTCTAAACCTATTAGAGCATACTTATCAGGCGCACACAATATCCAAATATCACCATACTACCTAAGTATGGGGCGCTTGTTAGCACCAAAAGTAGTTAATTCACCTGACTTTGCTAAAGAACCCGTTTCAAAACAACAGGGGTTAAATCTAAAGTATCAGCTCTTTGACTCGAAAGCCCAAGAATATGTAAAAAAGAATAGCATTGACGCTGAAGAAAATTCTTACTCAGCAACAAAGTTATTGCCCCATAGGTTGCAGAACGCACTAAATATAAAAGATTTAACCCAATTACTACCTTATATAGATGACAACATAATATTTAACGATTATGTATACGATTCAATAGCAGGCTATAATCAATTTCTGGCATTATTACAGATGCTTATTCGCGATGATATAAGAGCGAGACAATCCGATAGCCGATATGTGCTCGTGAAAAACAAAACTGATTATTTCGTGTTTTCAGATTTCGAATATGATTATGAAACGGGAAAGTTGATTGAAGTTACATTTTATCCAGAAATGAGGGCAATAGAAGAAGCACCACCAGCAGTGTCTTTAACCATTAACCTGATTAAAGAATATATTGAATTGGCTATGTAAATGATCTACCTATTGCAACCTTTGGGAAAAATTAATGTTCAGTTAGTTACTTAAATAAGATATGCAACACAATTTTAGTGAGATTAGCCAAACTATTATTAATATATGGCTAAAGAGAATAGAAAATCACTATCAAGACGTAGGAAAGGATTTTCATGCAGAATGTGAAAAGAAGTATGAAACTTTTACGGATTTAGAAGCGTGGGAGATAAGTCTTTATTCAGAAGGCCGCTTGCTGGCAAAATATTATTGGCTTGCAAGTATGGATGGGAAAATTGCCTCTGTGGCAATTTATGGCTATTTTGACATAGACAAAGAGTGTAAGCGATTAGCATCAATTGGCTATTTCGGTAGCATTGGCGAATTGAAAATAAGTGATATTTATGTAGATCGTGAAGGGAAAAATCCATACATTGATATTTACTTTGATTTGTCAAGACAGCCATCCATAATACCATAACTATATCTATACAAGGCTATTAACATCGAATACAAGATCGTATGTAAGTAAATTAACGAATTGTTAAACATATAAATACCCCCAAAAGCCATGACACAGACTTTTAATTTTAAAGTAAAGGGAAGACCCTTCTCCTTTTCTCTTGAAGTGAAGAAACCGCCATTTACATCCATGACGTATGTTGTTCACAACATATACAGACCTGAAATTTGTGAGTTCAAATCACAAGGAATTTCGGCTATTGCTGATATGGGAGAAAACATGCTATCTGAATATACAGAATTTACAAATGATTTAAATTTTCAAGTAAGTTGTATTAATGATAGTCGCGAAGAGCCAAGCGCACAAGTTTTTTTTGACGCATGTTGTGCTGCTTGTAATGTACATATTTGGGAACATGGCAGATTGCTATTAGCAGATATGTTCATATATTTAGATATATATGCAATCCTATTGAAGACATGCTTCGGTTTCTCCACGGAAAAAGTTAAACAAATATATTACGGAGAAATAAAGATATTAGGTAAAGCTTTATATTCATATATTAAATGCCCAGATCAATACGGCGTTATGCATGACTTCAATGACTGGGCTAAAAGCAAAGGGTTAACTTAATGTCCAGTCCGAGAAATCATATCATCCAATGCCCGCAGTGCGGGGCGCGTGGAGAGTTCATAGTTTGGGATAGTGTCAATCCGTCTGTTACGCCAAACCTGAAAGACAAGATCATTTCCGGTGAGTTGTTTCAATGGAAATGTCCGCAATGCGGTCGTGTGTGGGATATCAATTATCCCATGTTGTACCACGACATGCCTAATCGTCAGCTCATCGAGTTCCGCCCCACGCCTGATGACCAGCCCCGAGACACCCGACCGAATCCCCTATATGCCGCCTTCATCCGCAACGGCTACACCATCCGCTATGCCTACACCCTTGAAGAACTGATTGCAATGGTGAAGGGATAGTTGTGAATTTTTGCATCCCAAACACGGAACATGTGGTTACTTTTACGCTCATAAATGTCATTAGTATATATAACCCAACAAAAAACAACATTTATGAAGACTGAACAACAAGAACTGACGTTGGATATGCCCAATCACGGGCAAGAGACATTTCGTGTGCTACGCGCAGTGGATGGTAGCGGCGATGAGATGACATGGGAGATGCATGGATTTATGGAAGAGGTGTGTCCGCCTATGCATTTCCCGACAAAAGAGGAGTATCAAGCCTATACACAAGAGCTGGGGGAATTATTCATGTTCCCAGAATGGGAGGACATTGCTATTCCCGGTGTGGGCGTGGTGCTTAATTCGTGTGGGGAAGATCTATATCCCAATGAGATTCACCAATGGCTGTTTGATATTTTATATGAGATGCGCACCCATCTTGACGGCTTTAAAGTGAATGAGCGAGTACACGTTGATACAGGACTATCTCGTCCCAACGATCCGACGCCAATGCCCGAAATGACTATAGGACTATTGCTCCATACACCGGCCTCTCCAAATCTCGTGCTGGATGCAGTTCTTGCTCCAGAGACAGCAGGCTTTGAGAATCCCGAAGAAGGCATGAAAGATACAATGTGGGCCTTCATGCAGCAGGGACACAAGCAAGTGGCGACATGGGCTTCGGTGCCAATCATCTGGAACATAACGCAGAACAATCCCAATGTATTCCGCCGCGGCGACCGCTGCAAGGTGCGCTTCGTCAACAGCATACCATGCCTAAACATGATCTATCATCCGGAGTGGGTGAGTTCATGGAAAGACATGCCCTTCAGCCAAGTATGGGAATTGTGGAAATAATGCTAAAAAACACTTCGCATAGAGTTGTGCTGTAGTCTTGTAAAAGTGGATGTTTTTGCAATATCCTTTTGTCAAATGCTATGAAAATGAGTGCTGAATAGCATTCCTTTCGAAAGATTTGCTTTTATCCGAAAAATACCGTAAATTTTCGACAAAATTAGCAATTCTGTATTCATGTTTGCGAAAAATCACATGCTCAAAATCAAATGGATAGCGTTGTTAATAAGATATTAGATTGCCTAAAAAAACGCGGCAGGGGTGTCGCGTTTACAAAGGACGAATATGCGTACTACGCCAATCCCAAGAGAGTGCAGAATGATTGGATACGAGTGATAGTTCGCATAGTATTACCGTGATTTATAGCGATAAGTTTCCATTTGATCAATTGTTGGAGCGAATCAAGGAACTGGAGAATCGTTTCCGGAGGATATAGACATAGAATTTATTTGTAAAAAAATCGAGCAAGGAGGTTACTTCTTGCTCTTTTTGATGCATATATGTGTAGAGGGACGGAAAAAACTCCGCATATACATCTAACAGTTGCGCACGACACAAATTTATTGACCTTTTTCACAAAATAATATTATTTGGGACAATAGTTAAAACCTTTAAACAAATATGGAAGAAACAACATTAAACAAAGAGTTCTACGCTCTGATTGAACCGCTGCTCAAGGATGCAGGGTACAAGGGAAAAATTACGAAAGGAGCAATGACTGCATGGAAGGGGCACACCAGTGTGCGCATCCATCATCATCCTATGCCGTACAATCCTGTGTATGAGCGGGTGTGTATCACCTTCACACTGAAACATAAACGGATAGGTGCTGACGCCCCTATGATATTGTGGCTGACAAATTACTTGTCCGGCATGTATGGCGAGTTCAATTTCACCTGCCTCCGGCGCAACTACATCAAGGCACGCTATGTCTGCGACATCCGAGAACCACAGGATATGGTTTGTCAATTGGTTTACGCAGCAGAATATTTCAGCCATGTCCGTCGTGATTTCCGGCAACAGATGGTACGCCTTTGCAACGAATACCCCACATCAGATTCCCAAAATAATAAGTAGCAATGAAAATACGTAAAACCCTCTTTCTCTTTTCCGCCATAGCATTGAGCATCCGTCTGCTGTGGGGCATCATTCGTCTGACACCATGGATGCATGAATGGTATCTCGAACATATATGGGGGCATCCGGTTCGTGTGGAAATCTATTGGTTACCCTATACCTGGCTGCTATTAGGCGGCATTCTGTTTGCTGCTGCGGCTTTCTTGGTGCGAGTGGATAATCCTCAACCTGTTCCAAAATGGCACAAGTTCAGCACGTATGCGTTAGCGGTATTGTCACTTGTTACACTAATAGCAGCTCTTGTACATTCTGCTGTTATGCATTACGGCATAATAGAAGCGTGGGCACCTGATTGGCTGAATATGCTGCTGCTCGTCGCCGGATGCGCATGGGTGTGGATGCTTGCGTTAAATCCCTGCGCGAATAATGTATCTAAAGGCCTGCGCATCGCCATCTGGTGCAGTATAGGGCTTATCATGTTGCTCCTATTACTGCAACTGATTTTCGGTGTGTCATATATTGTTGTGGGACATATCCAATTCTTTCACTCGCATGCAATCGGTCATTTGCTGCGCTACTTGATTCCGGCTTTCCTGCTATGCATATATAGTGTGGAAATGATAAAGAACCCACTGAACGCATAAATATAAAACGCCTATACCATCCCGGCAACTATGGCAGACAACGATATATTATTACGCTTCTTCCGA
>JAFSXJ010000041.1 GCA_017444065.1 Paludibacteraceae bacterium
CAAATATCAAATATCAAATATCAAATATCGCCTTATAAATGCGCTCCGTAGCGCCCAGCTCGGACTCAACATACTCACTTGCTTTCTTTCCTATCGACTCGTGGTTAGCCAGTGCCTCATCCATCGCCGCCTTGAACTCCTTGTAGTTCCTCACGGACTTGGCTCCGCCGGCATCAATCAGCGCGCATGCCTCACGGAAGTGTCTGTAGTTCGGACCGAACAGCACCGGCATACCGAACACAGCAGCCTCTATCGTGTTATGTATTCCTACACCGAATCCGCCGCCGATATATGCCACCTGACCGTAGCGGTAGATGGATGACAGCATTCCCATCGTATCCACCACCAGAACGCGCACCGAGTCCAGGTTGTTTATCGTAGCCTGCGTCAGCCGCACATGACGGCCCTCGAACAACTGGAATATCGCATGCAGATGCGTCTCGTGTATCTCATGCGGCGCAAGCACCAGTTTCACATCCGGCGTCTCCTCCAGGTAGCGAGCAAGCAGTTCTTCATCCTGCGGCCACGTACTGCCGGCTATGATTACTTTCTCACCACTCGCCACGAACCGCGCCAGCTGGGGTATGTCTTTCGCCTGCTGCGCAATGGCGTGCACTCGGTCAAAACGCGTGTCACCGGCTACCTCCACCTGTTCTATTCCGTGCTCTCGCAACAATCGTGCCGAACATGCGTCCTGAACGTAGATTGCGGTAAAATGCTTAAGAATATTCCGATATGGTTTCCCCCACCAGCGGAAGAACGCCTGGCTCTTGCGGAAGATGGCGGAGATGCTGTACGTCTGGATTCCGCGCTTGGATAGTTCCCGCAGGTAGGCAGGCCAGAACTCATACTTGACGAATATCGCCATGTCGGGCTTGACAACGTCCAGAAACATCCGCGCATTCCGGCGAGTAGCGAACGGCAGATAAGTCACCGCATCCGCCTTGTCGTAATCCTTGCGAAGATTATAACCCGACGGCGAGAAGAATGTCAGCACAATCTGAACATCCGGACGCTCGGAACGCAAACGCTCTATAATCGGTCGCGCCTGCTCAAACTCGCCCACAGAAGCCACATGAATCCATATGCGGTTCTGCCTGTTGGTCTTATGCGTAAGACGCGTCCTGAGTTCATCGGTCGCTTTCCATTGCCCGCGCATCAGCATACGGGCTTTGCGATGACCAAACAACGACGCTATCCATACTAAAAATATATATAAATACATCTACTTCGTAACTATCAATTGTCAATTATCAATTGTCAATCCCCAAAAAGTGTACAAATATACAACAATTTTTTGGAATTTCCAAATATTTATCGTAAATTTGTACGATTTTCTGAAAATTAATGGTAAATGGTAACCCTATTATCCATCGAATCGAGTTGTGACGACACTTCGGCGGCTGTCATCCGTGACGGTCTCCTTCTGAGCAACGTCACCGCCTCGCAGTCCGTGCATGAGGAGTTCGGCGGCGTTGTCCCCGAACTGGCGAGCCGCGCCCACCAGTAGAACATTGTTCCGGTGGTGGATGCCGCACTTCGGCGTGCCGGCGTGGACAAATCCGAACTTAGCGCCATCGCTTTCACACGCGGTCCGGGACTGCTCGGCAGCCTGCTCGTCGGCACTTCGTTTGCCAAAGGTCTGGCGCTCAGTCTCAATATCCCGCTTATCGAAGTCAACCATCTGCAGGGACACATCATGGCGCACTTCGTCCATCCCTCTGACGCGATGATTGCAGCCAATACCAAACTTCAGGGCATCGAGTTCCGGCATCCCGCATTCCCCTTCCTCTGCCTTTTGGTCTCCGGCGGCAACAGCCAGATAGTCCTCGTCGAAAATCCGACTTCTAACAGCGTCAGCGGTCTAACTTCCAACAGCAAAGCGGTCCATCTTCCCAAGATGCAAATCATCGGCCAAACCATCGACGACGCGGCGGGCGAAGCCTTCGACAAATGTGCCAAGGTGCTCGGACTGCCTTACCCGGGCGGACCGCATGTTGACCGCCTCGCCAAGCTTGGCGACGCCACACAATACCCGCTTGCCAAACCGAACATCCCGGGCTACGACTACTCGTTCTCCGGACTCAAGACATCGTTCCTCTACTCCCTGCGCGACCAGATGCAGGCGGAGGGCGTGGACACCATCGACGCACTTGCCGCCAAGGTTCCCAATCTCCGCGAAGACTACTGCGCAGCCTTGCAGACTACGGTCATCGACATCCTTCTGCGCAAACTGCGAAAGGCAGCCAACGACCTCAAGATTCGTCAGGTCGCACTCGCCGGAGGAGTAAGCGCGAACTCCGGACTGCGTGCAGCACTGCTCGATTATGCCCGACGTTACCATTGGCAGGCGTTCATCCCGCCGTTCTCCTTCACTACCGACAATGCCGCAATGATCGCCCAAGCAGCCTGGTACAAGTACCTCGACCGTGACTTCTGCCCCATCGACGCCGTGCCCTATGCCAAAACCACCATATAATTTTTGATAATTTGGGTAATTGTTGACAAAAAAAGAAAACATAGGATTGTTGACTTCTCGGATTAAGCCCTATGAGGGCATCATCCGCTTCGTCGTTGCCATGCTTGCTGCCAATTACTTCTGGAAGTTCACCGTCATCGGCGACGAGCACGGTCACGACGCTGTCACATGGTTCACGCTGGATCTTACATGGTACTTCGACCGCTTAGCCGACCATATTGCAGGTGTCGTCTATACCATGTTGCAGTGGTTTGATTCCAACATCACGCTCACCAACGGCAACCGCATCCGTTTTCTGGACACCGGTGTCGGCGTATCGGTCGTTTGGGGATGCACGGGTATCAAGCAGGCGTTCATATGGCTCATCATCATGCTCGCGGCACGAGGCAAGTGGCTCCGCAAACTCGCATATATCCCCGTCGGATGGATCTTCGCGTACACGTTCAATATATTCCGAATCTTCATGGTTTCCCTGCTCACCCGCAACCATCCCGAATGGTTCGAAGTGCTGCACACCTATATTTTCAAGTACCTGTTCTACGGCTTCTTCTTCCTGCTCTGGCTATACTACGATACATATCTTTCGACCTCCGGGCGCAGCAAGGAGCGAACCGCAACAGGACAAGAGCCAAGCCAGAGCCAAGTCAGAGTCAACCAAGAGTCGAACCAAAGTCGAGCAAGTGTCGAGCCAAAGTCGAGCAAAAGTTGAGCAAGTGTCGAGTCTGAGTCGAGTCTGAGTCGAGCCCTAACGGGGTGATTACGGGGTTGTTTCAGTGTGATTAGAGTGTGATTTGGGGGATATTCCGCTTACGTCAGTGCAGGAAAAGCACAAGAATCTCAGCCGCGTTTGACTGAATGACGCATATTATGGACCACAAAAACCATGCCAAACTTGTCAAATACCGGCAATTTGCAAAAATCTGTTGATTTATGAATACTTTCGGCGATAGTTTCACATTTACCTCTTTCGGCGAGTCGCATTCAGCTGCCATCGGCGGAGTGCTCGACGGCGTGCCTGCCGGCTTGCATATCGACCTCGACCTCATCCGCGCCAATCTCGACCGCCGTGCAGGAAGAAATCAGCAATCAGCGGCAGGCGTGTCAGCAAGGGCGAAGAATGAGGCAGATGAGGTGGAATGGCTCTCCGGCGTGCTGGATGGCGTGACACTTGGCACACCTGTCGCATTTCTGATACGGAACAAAGATGCCCGACCGGAGGATTATGAGGCGTTCAAGCACTCGTTCCGCCAAGCGCATGCCGACAGCACCTATGAGGCCAAGTACGGCATCCGTGACTGGCGCGGAGGAGGACGAGCCTCAGCCCGTGAGACAACCGCACGCGTCGTGGCGGGCAGCGTGGCACAGCAGATGTTGGCGGAACAAGGAATTACCATCCGCGCCACACTTGTTCAGGTCGGCGCAGAAACGCGACCCGGGCATTTCGACGAAACGATTGCCCGTTACCGTGCTGACGGCGACAGCATTGGCGGCATCATCCGCTGCGAGGTCACAGGTCTGCCCACAGGCTTGGGCGAACCGATCTTCGACAAACTACAAGCGCACCTCGCCTACGCCATTCTCAGCATCAACGCCTGCAAAGGCTTCGACTACGGCAGCGGCTTTGACGGCGTTACTCAACCCGGCTCCATAGCCAACCGACAGAGCGGCGGTCTCCTCGGCGGCATAACCGACGGCACTACCCTCTCCTTCCGCTGCGTCTTCAAGCCTACGCCATCCACCCCGAAAGCTTTTGCACAAATGCAAAATGAGAAAATCGTAAATCGTCCAATCGTAAATCGTTCTGATTCATGTGTCGCCGTCCGCGCCGTACCCGTAGTCGAAGCAATGACCGCACTCGTGCTGGCAAACTTTATCGCCATAACAAAAAAAATCCAAAAAAATCATAGTTCAATGTAGTTTTTCCTACCATGTCATTATCTAAATAGGTGAATAAAACTTTTACGCCTATGACAGAGAAAGAAAAACAATTCAACCAACTCGTCCGGGAACAGAAGAAAAACATCTACACGGTGTGCTTCATGTTTTCCGACGACAAAGAGGAGGTGGCAGACCTGTTTCAGGAAGTGCTCATCAACCTCTGGCAGGGCATCGACCGTTTCCGCCATGAAGCGAAAACGAGCACCTGGGTCTATCGCATTGCGCTGAACACCTGCCTTGCACACGAAAAGAAAAAGGCGCGGCAGCCGGAAACCATCAGTCTGACGATTGACATCGACCTGTTTGCCGACCATGACAACGAGACGAGGCAGATCAAGCTGCTCTACCAACGCATCAACCGCCTCAATTACCTCGACCGAGCCATCGTTCTGCTGTGGCTTGAGAATCTCCCTTACGATGAAATAGCGGCTATTGTAGGCATCACGGTGAAGAATGTCTCAGTCCGCCTTGTCAGAATCAAAGAACAACTAAAACAAATGCATTGAACTATGGAACAGAATAATACAAACGACCTGCAGGAATTGCGGGAGCAAATGAACTTGCTGCACAGCAAACTTGAAAACCAGACCATCATCGACGACCGGCAACTTGAGCAGTTCACACGCACACGCGTGACTTCAATTAAAGCGGTATCCTCTGCATGGCTCACTATCGCCCTGATAGTTCTCCTCATGGTTGACGGATTCTATGGGCTCTTTTACTTCACGCTCACACATTTCGGCAAGATGATGACATACTACGAGCAGACTATCGGCACACCGCTGAACAACATCCTGAACGGAAATACTGACGACCTTACACCCGAACAGCAGAAGCGGATTGCCAAACTTTCACCGGAGCAATTTGATGATATGAAAGAGGCACAAGCCTTATTCAACGAGAAATATGATTCTATCAAATCGTTGAGTCCGGAAGAACTGCAGGAGGCGGCTGACGGAGTGAAAGACATCATGTTCGGCGGCTGGATGCTGGTACTGAATATTCTCATCAATATGATACTCATCACCATCGCAGTCATTCAAATATGTTACATCTGTTTCCTCCGGCGCTGCAAACTGTACAAGAACATCACCTCCCTAACTGAGCAGATGCGCAAAGTACGGACTTCACACATGGTTAGTTGCGCAGTCATATGCCTGCTGCTGGCGATGCTTATGCCGCTTGTTCTTCAGTTCCACGAAAGCACACCTCAGGCATGGCGGATTGCGCTGGTCACCATTCCGGCACTGCTCGCCCTGATTGAGTTCATCCAATTCACACCGCTCAGTCGCTATCGAGTTGTCACTATGCTTGACTGGGGCAGACTGCTGTACATCCGCCATGCCTGCGATAAGATAATCAGCCGGATGGAAGATTCGCACCCCCATACTGCCACACCGAACACATAGCCGTAGAAGCCTACATTTCAGCAGAACACCCGCCACGCCTAACCTGCGTAGCGGGTGTATATGGCAATAATCTGCTGATTAACTATTCCATATCAAGATATATATAAAGAAAGCGTAGACCTCGCGCTGCTTACTTGCAATAGGAGGTCTTCGCATATCCTTTGCTCAAATAAACAACAGGAAAACTACGCCAGTTGCGAAGTTTTCGTTTTGCTCAACACAAAGCGTCAATAAACGCTGTTCTATATGTCCGAAAATCCACCCTAAATGAAGAGACACTCACTCCGGCGCAGATTTTCGGATGCAAAAGTAACAATAAATAATTGAATTATGCAAGAGGAAGACGCATTTTTTAAGAAAAACAGCCGAAGAAAGTGAGATTTTATGCGGAAATGCCCAAGTTTTCGCACATTTCTGTTTCATAAGATAATTTTATCTATTCTTTGACAAAGATTGAACTTTTGACAAGATAAATGCTAATATTTTAGTAATTATGGCATAAAAATGCAATAAATACTCATATTTTATTACTTATTATTTGCATATATCAAATATTTTTTGTATCTTTGTGAAGAATTTCAACACGTACTGCTATGATTGACGTATTTGATACTCCGGCATCCATGGCGCAGACAGTCGCTGCACGGGTCAAGCAACGCCGCATTGCCATGCGTCTCACGCAAGCCGAACTGGCACAGAAAGCCGGCCTGCCATTGGCGACGTACCGCCGTTTTGAACAATCCGGACAAATAGCGTTGGATGGGCTGCTGCATATAGCTTTTGCTTTGGACTGCATGAGCGATTTCAATGCCTTATTTG
Organism: Paludibacteraceae bacterium; assembly: GCA_017444065.1. Lineage (GTDB taxonomy): Bacteria > Bacteroidota > Bacteroidia > Bacteroidales > Paludibacteraceae > Colicola. The sequence continues at coordinate 6,646 of JAFSXJ010000041.1, forward strand.
CCACGCAAACATGGGCAACTATGAATGATATGCTGAAGCAGACCAAACAAGGAAAACGCGTTCGCCATGACTGAAATCAACCAAATAGAAGTATGGATGCACGGGCGTCAGGTCGGACGTCTGGCGCTCACTCCGCAACGGCCGCAAACGTGTGCCTTCGAATATACAGCCGAATGGTTGCAGGACGGCTTTAGTATATCGCCGTTTGAGTTGCCGCTCACTCCTGGATTGAAGATTGCACCGTTCAAGCCGTTCGATGGTCATTTTGGCGTGTTTGCCGACAGTCTTCCGGATGGATGGGGGCAACTCATCCTGCATCGACACCTGGCGCAGCAAGGTATCAACAGCCAGTCAATCAATCCGCTCCAGCAGCTATGTCTGGTGGGCGGCAACGGCCGAGGTGCGCTGGAGTATCGTCCGGACAAAAGTATCCGGAGTACACAGGAGTATCTTGATCTGGAGCGTATAGCCGCCGAGTCCTATGCCATTCTGGAAGATGACAACTACACCGGCAAGTATCTCGCCGAACTGGTGCAGCGCGGCGGTTCACCGGGTGGAGTCAGACCGAAGATATTCCTGAAACAGGACGGAGCAGAATGGCTTGTCAAGTTTCGCGCAAAAGGTGACAAGAAATCTGTCGGCAAGGAAGAATATCACTATTCGCAATTAGCCCGACAATGCGGCATAGATATGCCAGAGACACGCCTCTTTGAAAATCAATGGTTTGGCACAAAGCGTTTTGACAGAATCGGCGACAAGAAGTTACATGTCGTAAGTGCTGCCGGTCTGTTGCAGGCAGACTACCAGATACCGAGCATTGATTATTACCACCTGTTCAACATATCAGCCCGTCTGTCGCATTCGATAGAGCAGTTATGGAAAATCTACCGGCTTATGTGTTTCAACGTGATAATCGGCAACCGCGATGACCACGCCAGGAATTTCTCGTTTGTCTATGACAACGGCTGGTCGTTCTCTCCGGCGTATGACTTGCTCCCTTGCGGCTCATCCGGTGACTACCACACCTCATCCGTCAACGACAATCCGCTTCCCGGGCGCGAAGATGTACTCCGTTTGGCTGAACGTGTAGGTCTGGATGCAAAACAGGCAGTTCTAATCTACGATGAAATCTTGTCTATTTGCTCACGCTGAGAAATACCCCACTCATCTGCCAAAATGGCAGTTGGGCTGACAAAAATGCGAATGAATACGACACAATCAAGCCCTATGCGGCGCTTGGCATGAAATTTGAAGTTATAATTGTGGTCAGGCAGCCAGACAGCTAAATGACCAAATGGCTAAATGGCTCAATAAATCATAAATCGTAAATTTTTAAATCGTAAATAGCTTTATGGCAAAGATTCAACCCTTGGCAGACCGCGTGCTGGTACAACCTGCGGCTGCAGAAGAAAAGACTGTCGGAGGCATCATCATCCCCGATAGCGCAAAAGAGAAACCGCTGCGCGGCACCGTGCTCGCGGTAGGCAACGGAACGAAAGACGAACAGATGGTCCTCAAGGAAGGCGACCAGGTGCTGTACGGCAAGTACGCAGGCACGGAGCTGGAGTACGACGGAGAGAAGTACCTCATCCTACGCCAGTCGGACGTACTAGCCAAAATTGGCTAAAATTGTTTCACTTCGTAAAACGTTAAAGAGTTAAAATGGTTAAAATAGTTTTGATTGCATCAAAACGTTAAATTGTTACAATTATGGCAAAGATTATAACATACGATACCGAAGCCCGCGAGGCTTTGAAGCGTGGCGTTGACCAGCTGGCTGACGCAGTGAAAGTGACCCTTGGACCGAAGGGACGTAATGTAATCCTGGACAAGAAGTACGGTGCACCGCACATCACGAAAGACGGTGTGACGGTAGCCAAAGAGATCGAGCTGGACGATGCAGCCGAGAACCTCGGCGCACAGCTCGTGAAAGAGGTTGCCTCAAAGACCGGTGACCAGGCAGGTGACGGCACGACGACCGCAACCGTTCTGGCACAAGCGATCGTAGGTGTAGGCCTGAAGAACGTAGCCGCCGGAGCCAACCCGATGGATCTGAAGCGCGGTATAGACAAAGCCGTGAGCGCAGTGGTAGCCAACATCAAGGAGCAGAGCGAGGTGGTAGGCAATGACTTTGATAAGATCGAGCAGGTAGCCACTATCTCCGCCAACAACGACGCCGAGATCGGAAAACTGATTGCAGACGCCATGCGCAAGGTAAGCAAGGACGGCGTGATCACCATCGGCGAAGCAAAAGGTATGGACACCACCATTGACGTCGTACAAGGCATGCAGTTCGACCGCGGATATATCAGTCCGTACTTCGTAACGAACACCGAGACCATGGAAGTAGAAATGGACAAGCCTTACATCTTGATCCACGACAAAAAAATATCCAACCTCAAGGAACTACTTCCAGTTCTCGAGCCTGCCGTACAGTCCGGCCGTCCACTGCTGATCATCGCTGAGGACGTTGACAGCGAGGCACTGACCACCTTGGTAGTGAACCGTCTGCGTGCACAGCTGAAGATCTGCGCCGTGAAGGCACCGGGCTTCGGCGACCGCCGCAAGGAGATGCTTGAGGACATCGCTACCCTGACCGGCGGCGTGGTTATCAGCGAGGAGAAAGGCATCAAGCTTGACCAGGCTACCCTCGACATGCTCGGCACGGCTGAGAGTATCACCGTAACGAAGGAGAACACCACCATCGTCAACGGCGCAGGCGACAAGGACGCTATCGCTGCACGCGTGGCACAGATCAAGGCGCAGATTGCCGCTACCAAGTCCAGCTACGACAAGGAGAAACTGCAGGAGCGTCTCGCCAAGCTCGCCGGTGGCGTAGCCCAACTGAACGTAGGTGCTGCCAGCGAGGTGGAGATGAAGGAGAAGAAAGACCGCGTGGATGACGCGCTGAGCGCAACACGCGCAGCCATCGAAGAAGGTATCGTACCGGGCGGCGGCGTGGCTTACATCCGCGCACAAGAAGCTCTGGAAGGCCTCAAGGGCGAGAACGAGGACGAGCAGACTGGTATAGAGATCGTCCGCCGCGCTATCGAGGAGCCTCTGCGTCAGATCGTACACAACGCCGGTAAGGAAGGTGCTGTGGTGGTTGACAAGGTGCGCAGCGGCAAGGGCGACTTCGGCTACGATGCACGCCGCGACGAGTACAAGAACCTGCTGGCAGCCGGTGTAGTTGATCCCGCCAAGGTAGCCCGCGTAGCTCTGGAGAACGCCGCATCCATTGCAGGCATGTTCCTGACCACCGAGTGCGTGATTGTCGACAAGAAAGAGGAGCACCCCGCTCCTGCGATGCCGAACCCGGGCATGGGCGGAATGATGTAATAACCGCCCTTTCGGAAATCTCCGATTTGGGTAAACACGAAAACAGTAACAAAGGAAACGGCAGAAATGTCGTTTCCTTTGTCTGTATCTGTAGTCTTGTTAACTCCCCTGCATGACGAATGTTACAAAGATGTGTGAAGTAATCGTTCGAACACAGTGAGATAAGACGATGTAAATGCCGATTGACAATCGGCGGAATGGAAAGAAAAACCGCTGGCCTATGATGGTCAGCGGTCGCATGAAGTTACAATTAGGAGTCATCAGTTCGTCTCCGAACCATCTTGCTCCTCTTTGATGCGTTTTTCAAAATAATTATCATTGTCCCAGACACTCCTATGTGCTGAAACAAACTCATCATAGTAATGCGCTTTTAGATATGCCATCTGATAAGCATACCAAGTGTAGCAAACTTCATGAGCTTTGAGGAAATTGTAGCGATAGTCTATAGTTATAAGTTTCCAGACCTTAGACAGTTCATCTTCCTTATAACCATTCTTGATACCACCACTCACAAACTTATTCTTCAACTCATCTTCGATTACTGATATTCTATTATGGGAAAAAGCCTTACGTAATACATTGCTCTCGGCTGGCGTGAAGTTTGCAAGTCTCTGGCAAAGCAACATGACTTGCTCTTGGTATGCGATAATGCCATAAGTCTCTTTAAGACATTCATCCATTACGGGAATCCCATAACCTATAGGCTCACTACCGTGTTTGCGGGCAATATAATGCGATATGTATTCCATAGATCCAGGTCGATACATGCCATTAAGCGCAACGAGTTCCTCAAAGGAATTCGGACGAAGTTCACGCAAGTATCTGCGCATACCCTCCGATTCAAATTGAGAAATCCCAATAGTCTTACCTTCCCTGAACAACTCGAATGTCAAATCGTCATCTTTGGGTATGTTGTTTATATCCAAATCTGCCCTATGAACCAACTTAATGTTCTTCAAACACTCCTTCATCAACTGTAAAGCATATAGTTCTATGACGTCTAACTTAATAAGACCAACAGATTCGACTTGGTTTCCCTCATATCCGGTAACAGCACATCTCTTTGAGTGCGCACCTTCAATCGAACTCAACGGCAAAATGTTAGCCATTTCCTCGCCACAAAGAGTAATCCCATAAGTATAACACGTCTGTTCGTATATTACGTTCTGCAAATGCCTTGCATATTTGAGCATATTAAATTCGCTTGCTGAGATTGACTGACGTTCTCTCATCGCCTTCTCCAAGACATAGGACATGCCTCCATTCCTGCCATTCGAGCACAAACCAAACTTCATATCCAATTCTTTGAAACGACTTTCAGGAATACTTAATACACGAGCCACCTTCGGTAGGAACCTCACCGTGTCTTTCACCTGTCTGAAACCTAAAATTAGAGCGACATTAGATATTCCATATTTTTGTGCGAGATAGGCATTCAATTTCTCACGTCCACCTTCTTCGACATCAATATCAATTTTAGGCAACTCATTTGCTCCAGAATAAAACCTTTCAAAAAGCAGACCATATTCCAGCGGGTCAATGTCGGTTATCTTGAGACAGTAATTTACGATCGAACCCGCTGCGGAACTACGCCCCGGACCAACAATGATGCCCATTTCACGCGCAGCATTTACCAAGTCAGCCATGATAAGGAGATACGTAACCGCATCTCTATTAGCGCAAAAGGCATTGAGTTCAGTTTCTGCACGCTGCGTGAAAATAGGAGAATGAACGAGGTCTTCCCCATAACGCTCCAAACCACCTTGTATAACCTGTTGGCGCAAATAGTCTTCTGGTGCTATGGGAAGTTCCAACTTCGGCAAAATGGGAGCATGATCTATCTCATAAAGTTCAACTTTATCGACAATCTCCTGTGTATTGGCAAGTGCTTCAGGGATGTCGCTGAAGATTTCGGCCATCTCTTCCGGCGTCTTGATCCATTCCTGTTTGGAATAGCGAAGCCTATCCTTATCATCAATGCACTTGTCGGTGTGCATACACAGTAAACAATCATGCGCATCGGCTTCCTCGGCGTTAACGAAATGACTATCATTGGAGCAGATGAGTTTCACTCCATACTCATGTGCAAAATCAATTAGAACCGGATTGATAGCCGATTGCAACTCATACGTGTGCCGATTCGCTCCATGGCGAAGAGTTCGATGGCGCTGCAATTCGATGTAATAATCCGCGCCAAACAGGTTCTTGAACCATTCAAGCGTTTTGCGCGCTTCGCTCATGTCACCAGACTGTAAGCCTGCGAGCACTTTTTGAGGCAACTCGCCACCAATACAACCGGAGCAACAAATAAGACCTTCGTGGTACTGTTGCAGCAGCTCGCTATCAATGCGAGGAACAACGAAGAAGGAATCAGCCTTGTTGCTCTCCGAGACAAGGCGGCAAAGGTTTTGATAGCCGGTTCTGTTCTTGGCTAACAGGATCAGATGCCAACCCCCGCGGTCAAGCACTCGAGTACGACCTTCGGGAGTTACTTCCTCTTCCTGAGACATGGAATGACGCCCTCGACGAGCGCAGTAGGCTTCTACTCCCACAATTGGAATAAAGGGCTTAACGCTTGTCTGACGGCGGTCCTCATTGATTAATTTGCAATAGTCGAGCAGCTCCTTAATGCCGTACATATTGCCATGATCGGTAAGAGCAACCGCATTCATTCCTGATGCTATACATTTGTCCACGATGTCGTGAACTGTTGCCATCCCGTCCAAGAGAGAGTAGCGGGAATGGACATGTAAGTGTGTGAAGTTCATATGATATATAATTTGTTGTGCTTTAATATAACC
>JAFSXJ010000042.1 GCA_017444065.1 Paludibacteraceae bacterium
ATGTCAGCCATAGAACTGGCGTTAATCTGTGGGATTTTCTTAGCCATAGTTGTTCATTGATTTATTTACGTGTACGTGTGATGATTGCACCTGCAATCACAGCGAGTATGGTTGCGGCGAACAGGATGTAAACGAGGTACATAACGGCGTCAGCGAGCTGAGCCCAGAAACCTACGTTGTCCGTTCCTTCGTAACCGATGATGTGCAACTCCTCAGGACTGCCGAGGAACCAGCAGATGATGCAGAGTACGATTGCACCTACTACAACAATCAGACTGCGGATGGCACGTTTGGGGTTGTAGCGGAAGTCACTGCCCAGCTTGACGAGCAGTACGCACAATGTAACCAGTACCGCCAGACCCAGCAGGATATAAATCCATGTCAGGAACAGGTCGGTGAACTTCGGTACGTTCAGGAAGTCACCTGCGACCTCCAATGTGCCGCTGGAGCCGCCGAGGAAGAATGCAGCGATAACTGCGATTCCCAACAGAAGCAACGCCCACAGCGAAATCTTCGGAATCAATTTATAGTTCTTCATAACTTACTCTTTTAATAGGTTAAACGTTTGCGAGCAGTTATGCCGATTACTTCTTCTGTGCCTTGTCGTAAGCAACAACGATGTCGAGCAGGCTAATCGAGCTGTCCTCCATCTCGTTAACCAGACCCTCGATCAAGCTGAGGATGTAATTGTAGAACAACTGGAGAATAACGGCGATGATCAAACCGAGGAGGGTCGTCAACAACGCCACCTTGATACCACCGGCAACAACGGTAGCCGAGATATCACCAACCTGCTGGATCTTGTCGAAGGCCTCGATCATACCGATGATCGTACCCAAGAAGCCGAGAGACGGAGCGATAGCGATGAACAGCGAAATCCAACTGAGGTTCTTCTCCAACAGACCGAGCTGAACGCCACCGTAGCTGGCAACGGTCTTCTCAACCACGTCGATACCTTCGTTGTAACGGCTCAGACCCTGGTAGAAGATACTTGCTACCGGTCCGCGGGTATTGCGGCAAACCTCCAGAGCGGCGTCAATGCCTTGGTTGTTCAGAGCCTCTTCAATCTTAGCCAGAAGCACCTTGGTGTTCGTCTTGCTGAGCGACAGATACATAATACGCTCGATGCAGAGTGCCAAACCGAATACGAGGGTGATAAGCGTCAGAGCCATGAAGCCTGCACCACCTTCGATGAACTTGGTCTTCAGAGTCTTGTGAAGTGCTACCAGACCTGTAGCCTCTTCAGCCTCAGCAGCAACTGCCTCTTCAGCAGGAGCAGCTTGTTCGTCAACTTGCTCAGTTGCAGGAGCCTCAGCAGCGGGAGCAGCAGGCTCTTGAGCGACAGCAACACCGCCAAAGGCCAGCATTGCGATTACCGTAAAGGTTGCAAAAAGTTTTTTCATGAGATTGTTATTTGTTTGTTAGTAATGTGTTTCTTCGCGGAGAGACGGGGATTCGAACCCCGGAAACCCTTTTGGAGTTTACACGCTTTCCAGGCGTGCCTCTTCAACCACTCGAGCATCTCTCCTCTCGCATCAGCGACCTCGGACACTAACTGACGGCTCTGCCGTCATTGAAGTCCTCGCTGCTTCCGCTTTCCCCACCACAAACACTTCGTTGGTTTGTGTCGGGGACCCCGTATTAGGGGTGTTGCAAGTTCCCGACAATCGGTTTTTGCGCATAATCGACTACAAAGATACGAAAAAGTTTTGAATAAACAAAACGTTTTGCAAAAAAAAATGCTTTTTCGTGTATTTTTTTAATAAATTGTGCCAAATTGCGGTAATTTGTGTCAGTCCGACAGCCAATTTTCTATCAAATTGCAGGCAGCCGGAAAAGTTTGCGGCTGTTTGCCGATGTCACCTCAATCACTTCAGCCGGAGTACATTGATAGACCTCCGCCAGCTTCATTGCCACAAAGCGCATCAGTATCGGTTCGTTCCGTTCGCCGCGGTGCGGTGCGGGTGCCAGATACGGCCCGTCGGTCTCCAGCAGCAGGCGTTCCAGCGGTACATGGGCAAGGTTCTCAGCCAGACGGCTGTTCTTGAACGTCAGCACGCCGCCTATGCCCAGGTACAGCCCCATGTCCAGCCATTGCTGTGCCACCTCGGCGCTGCCGCTGTAGCAATGTATGACGCCGAGGCATTTGCCATTTGGCCATTTGCTGTTGGCCGTTTGGCTCATGGTTTCTTCTTTCACGATGTTCAGGCAGTCGGCTGTGGCGTCACGCGAGTGGATGATAACGGGCAGGTCGAGTTGTTGCGCCCAGCGCAGCTGGGTGCGGAACACCTCATGTTGCGCCTCGTCGAAATCGCGCGTGTAGTGGTAATCCAGACCTATCTCGCCGATAGCCACAATCCGTTCGCTCACATCCAGCCCTTCACGGGTGTGCGCTATCATTGCTTCGTGCAGTGTGCCGAGCTGCTCCTGCCAGTCCTCTGCCACGTTCTGCGGATGCAGACCGAGCACCGGATAGCAGAACCCGCGCCAGCGGCGGCACACGTCGAAGATGCCGTCCATCGAATGGACATCCACGCCGGGGATGACGATGGCTTCTATGCCGCCGTCCTTCTGCCGCTGCAGCATCTGTTCGCGGTCTGCGGCGTAGGCGTCCTCGTCAATATGACAATGACTGTCAATCATTATTGAATCACTTCTTTCTTGCCGTTATGGATGTAGATGCCTGTGGGCAGGGTGTTGCGGTCAATGCCCATCGGAACGCCCAGCAGGGTGTAGTACATCGTGCAGCCGTTGTCGGTCCGTAGTGCGTCTGTTCCTGAGAGGATGTCGGAGTACTCGCCCAGACGGTACAGGCCTGCGTATGCCTTGTGGGTGTTCGGGTCAAACAGACCGCGGTTGAGCCAGGTGTCAATCACAATCTTGTTCTTGTCGTACGATGCACCGCCGTTGCCGTTCTCCTCGGGGAACCAGTAGTACAGGCCGTTGACGTAGTCGTACTGCTTCAGCGTAGTAATCAAGTCGGCGATGAACGCGTCCTGCCCTTCGGGTGTGGCGGGGTACTGGTCGCGCGTGTCGTAGCTGATGCCTGTCGACGGCCAGTAGTTGTTGTAGTATGCGGTCTCGACGATCTGTATCTTCTTGTCAGGGTGCGCCTTGTGGATGGCGTTGAGCGTGTTCGGCAATTCGGTTGTCAGACGGCCGTGCCAGAACGGGTAGTAGCTCAGACCGATGATGTCGTAGTCCACCTCGCCTTGGTTGAGGTTCTTATAGAACTGTACGCAGGCGTTGGCGTTGCTCGTGCGCTCGATGTGGATGATGATCTTTGAGTCGGGACAAACCTCCCGCACGGCCTTTGCCCCCTGATTCAGCAGTCCGCAGAACCGTCCCCATTGCGTGGGTGCTTTGTCGTAGGCGTCTGTCGGATAGACGCGGTCCTCGGATTTTGACGAGTTGCCGCGAAGCAGCATGCCGTAGCTTATCTCGTTGCCTATCTGCACGTAGTCGGGTGTGGCACCGGCGTCAACCAGCGTTTGCATGCACATGCGCGTGTACGTGTACATTGTATCATATAGCTGTTCCTCCGTCAGCGACTGCCAGGCTGTAGGTATAACCTGCTTGAGCGGGTCAGCCCAGGTGTCGGAGTAATGGAAGTCCAGCAGGAAACGCATGCCTGCGTCCTTGATGCGCTTGCCAAGGGCAGTCACGTACGCCAGGTCCTGCACCTCGCCCTGACGGTTCTGGTCATCGGGGTTGATGATGCACGGATTGACGAACAGCCGCACGCGGCAGGCGTTCCACTTGAGTGTCGTGGCTGCATAGCTGACCAGGTCGGCAATCTTCTTGCCGTCCTTGTCTTTGTAAGGCGTGTTGTACTGCTCGTACGACGGCAGCAGGGATATGTCACCGCCGGACATGTGTAACGATTGTTCTTCGGCTTGCAGGGCCAGACTGACACCTGCAATGAGAATGAGGGAAAGAATAGTGTGTTTCATATTATCAAGTCTTTTTTCTTTTAGCGCAGCGGTCTTTGCTCTTTCAGCAGCCATGGGCTGCGGTCTTATATAGTATCGACGAGTCGCCGTAACTGAGGAAGCGGAACTCGTGGCTCAGTGCGTAGTCGTATATCGTCTTCCAGTCGCCGCCCACAAAGGCTGACACCAACAGCAGCAGCGTGGATTTGGGCTGGTGGAAGTTCGTGATCAGTATGTCCACAATCCGGAACGTGTACCCGGGACGTATCATGATTTGCGTCTCGGCGTGCAACGTGTCCTGACCGGTGGCGTCGAGGTAGTCCAGTATAGCCTGCAACGCCTCGTGCGCACTCAGGGTATATTCGCGTTCGTAGGGCTCGTGCTGATTGATGTGGATTGTTTCGATATTTCGATATTTCGATATTTCGATATTTCGCAGCCTGCAGCCGATGAAGTACAGCGATTCCAGTGTCCGCATCGATGTAGTGCCTACGGCAACGATGTGTCCCAGACCGGCCTGTATGTCCGCAATCGCCTGTCGCGGCACGGCGATGATCTCCGTGTGCATCGGGTGTTCATTCGCATCCTCGACTTTCACGGGCTGGAACGTGCCTGCACCCACATGCAGCGTCAGCTCGGTGGTGCGTATGCCTCGTTTGTGCAGGTCATCGAGCACCGCCTGCGTGAAGTGCAGACCCGCTGTCGGTGCTGCCACGGAGCCTTTGATGCGCGAATAGACGGTCTGGTAGGTCATCTTGTCGCTCTCCTCGCTCTTGCGGTTGAGGTAGGGCGGGATAGGCAGTTCGCCCACGGCTTCCAGTATCTCCGAGAATGCTACCGTCGGCTTGTCCCACGTGAACCGCACGGCATAGGTGTTACCCTGCTGCCCGATCTTCTCTGCCCGCAAAATCAGTTCCTCGCCATGCATGGCGAGGGCTATGTCGATAGGCTCATCATGCCATTTCTTCGCGTTGCCTATCATACATTTCCACACGCAGCCGGCGGTCGAACTGAGCGAGAGCTGGTAGTCGTACGGCTCGATGGGCGCAAGGCAGAACACTTCGATGCGGGCGCCGGTTGGCTTATGGAACACCAGCCGCGCCTGAATGACGCGGGTGTTGTTATATACCAGCAGCGAGCCTCGAGGGATGTACTCGCCTACGCGGAAGAACCTATCCTCGCTGACCTGTCCGTCGCGATAGACGAGGAGCTTGCTGTGGTCTCTTTCCGCGAGCGGGTACTTCGCGATGCGGTCGTCCGCCAGCGGATAGTCGTACTCGTTTATTAGTATCTGGTTGTCTGTCATAGTGCTTTTTGCTTTTAGGGGTCCCCGACACAACCGGATGGTTGGGGTGGGAAGAGCGGAGGCTGCTGTGCGTTTCATGCCGCTTGGCGGCATCCGCCAGCGCAGCAAGCCGAACGCGACGTTCGCCTTGGAAGAGCTCGTATTGGTTGTAGAGGCACTCTATCTCTCCGTTCAGCAGGTGTATCTTCTTGCTCGGCTTGAGTCCGATGCACTTCAGCGCCTCCTCGTTGCCGGAGATAATCCACGCCGTGGCACCCGTGAACTGGAACTTCAGCGCCTTGCCGATGTTTGCATACAGGTCCATGATGTTCTTGTCCTGTCCCAGCCGCTCGCCGTAGGGTGGGTTGATCACCACCAGCGCACCGTCAGTCGTCTTGGCTCTTCCGGTGTCAGCGGCCTTTTGTCTTTGAGCGAAGCGGTCTATCTCCTCTATCCGTATCTGCTTGACATCCACGTACTTCTGCACGCCTGCCGAACGGATGTTCTTCATCGCGGCCTGTACGGCGTAGAACCCTGCGTCCAAACCGTAGATGTGATGGGTGAACGCACGCTCGTCGCTGTCATCCTCGCTGACGGTCTCGAACAGGTCTTTGTTGAAGTCCTTCCAGTTCTCGAAGGCGAAATGCTTGCGGAAGATGCCGGGCGGTATGTTCAGCGCGATGAGTGCCGCCTCTATCAGTATCGTTCCCGAGCCGCACATCGGGTCGTAGAGGTCGCTCTGTCCGTTCCAGCCTGCCAGCAGCAGCATGCCTGCCGCCAGTGCCTCGTTGATAGGCGCTTCGGTGTTCGCCACGCGCCAGCCGCGTTTGTGCAGACTCTCGCCGCTGCTGTCCAGCGACACCGTCACCGTCCGGTCGGCTATGTGCACGTTGATGTACAGGTCCGGCTCGGTCACACGCACGCTCGGACGCTTGCCGTACTTCTCGTTGAAGCGGTCGGCGATGGCGTCCTTGACCTTGTACGTCACGTACCGCGAGTGCTTGAAGGTCTCCGAATAGACCGTCGCGTCAATGCTGAACGTCGTTGCCAGGTCCATGTACTGCTCCCAGTCTATCTGCTTGACTTCCTGATAGACCTCGTCGGCGTCACCGGCACGGAACGATGCTATCGGCACCAGCACACGCGAGGCGGTGCGCAGCCACAGGTTGGCACGGTAGAGCACGCTCATGTCACCCGTGAACGTCACGGCACGACGCCCCAGCTCGATATCGTTACCACCGATGGCGGCTATCTCGCCTGCAAGAACCTCTTCCAGACCCTTGAAGGTCTTGGCTATCATTGTAAATTCGCTATTCATCCTATTGTGGTTCGCAAAAAGGCGCTACAAAGGTACGCATTTTTTCGCAAATATGCAAAAAAAGTGACAAATAAAACTGCATTTGTGCGCAAAAACCTGTATCTTTGCATGCCTTTTCAGCAAAATCAATAGCAATACGTCGTGTCCTTCCGTGTCGTGAAGGTATAAACGCTACTGCCCATGCCGGTGAAGTTCCCTACACCGCCATACACGTTTCCTTCGATGTTCTCGAACACCGGTACGAATGCTATCCCTTTGGTGGAGTTCATCCGGTCATACCCTTCCCAGAAGCGGAACGACTCGTCATCCAGACGTGCCACCTTGAGTTGGTAGGTGTGCGTCGTGTCGTCGCCGAAGTTCGGCAGCAGGTCATAGGCTTTTGTCGTGTCGTTTGCCAGAGGGTTATACACCATGACCTCCAACGGTCCGTCTTGTGCGGTATGACTGTCAAACACTCCCAACGGACAAAGCCTGAACTGCTTGTCGTCGAGGTAACGGAGGAAGATGGCAAAGTTCGCCTCGTCCTGATTGTCGCGGTTGACAAATGCCACAGCATGTTTGTTGCCGTACTCGTCGGTAGAGACGCGCAGCGAGTCAAGTGCCGCTCTTGGCGGGATGGTGGTAGTGGCGGTAGCGGACAGGTTCTTGTAGGTCGCCGTCACTGTGTAGGTCTTGCCGACTTCACCGATGATGTTAATGGAACTGTATGTGTATGGCGGCATGTACATCGTGTCCATGCGGCCAGTCAGTATCTGTTCGTTCTCTCCGTCGCTCACCGTCACCTTTCCCCACATAATCAACTGCTCGTCAATCACCTCGGCAAGGGTCTTCTTGGTGTAAGTTGTCTTGTCCATCACATACGTCTTGTGCAGAAGCACGATAGGATAGCCGCCGGCGTCAATCCAGCCTTCCAGAACCATCGAGGGTTCCTGCGGAGGCTCGGTAGTGCATGCGGTCATGGCGATGCAGACCAGAAGAAGGATGTGTCGAATTGTTTTCATCAGAATTTGCCGTATATGCTTATGGATGGAATGATGGTTGAGAGCATGACTCCGTACCACGGGTGCAGGTCTTCGCGATAAACGATGAACTGCACATTCTTGTGGGCGTAGGTGTTGTAGAGTGACAGGTTGATGCCGAGTTCATGGTCATCGCGCTTGATTATGTCGTACGACACGCTGAGGTCAAGCCTGTGGTAGAGCGGCAGGAGTGCACCGTTGTATGTCCCGTAGCGGCAAATCATCTTTCCGTTGAGCATGTACACCTCTTGCGCCTTGGTGTAAGGTATGCCCGAGGCAAGGACGAACATCAGCCCGATGTTCCAGTTCTTCGCCACCTGCGAGTTCAGCACAACCTTCAAGTCGTGCCTTCGTTCGTGCGAGGCTGCATAGGCATAATCGTCCCTTCCCTCGATAGCCGGCAGGCGTCGGCGTGCCCAGCCCAGCGAGTAACTGACATATCCCGTCACGTAGCCTGTATTGCGCTGGAGCATCAGCGTCGCGCCGTAGTTACGTCCGTCACCTGCCGTCACGTAACGGTCGTAGGTGAACGGCTCGTTCAGCAGTTTAAGCACATTGCCGGTCGATTCGGCTATGTTGAATATCTGCTTGAAATACAGCTCTGCCGTAATAGTGTACTGCTTGTGGTAGAACTGTGTGAAGTACCTGAGGTTGACGGCATGTGCCTCTTCGGGGAGAAATGTTCCGTTGGCGAGGAAGAAGAAGTCCGTTGGCAGCCCGCCGGATGTCAGACCTGACTTGTGAAAGTACTGGTGGTAGCGTCCGTAGTGCAGGGCGATAGCATGCCCCTGAGCCGGATAGAAGTGCAGGGTCACACGCGGGTCAAGGGCTATATATGGTTGTAAGGAGCGCACGTACACGCTCGCATGCGCACCTGCGTTATAGGCGAACCAGGGACAGACGACGTGCCGGAGGTCAATGCCCGCCGACAATTCGTCGGCATGCTCCGTATGCAGTTCTTCGGCAGGTGTCTCAAAGCGTTTGATGCCTGTCAGCCGGAAGTACATCGGGCGGGTCATGTAGTGCTCATAATCGAGCGAGGCAGCCAGCGACAGCTTGTCCGCAAGCGTGTAGTCGAGCCGGTTCTTCAGGCCTACGGACGAGAACATCGCCGTGGTCAGCACATCCGCCATCGGCGTTTGCACTCCGACTTCGTTGCCGTACAGCGAGTAGTGCAGCGTCGAACGCCAGTTGCCCTGCTCCATCCGGTGGCTCCAGTATGCCGAGGCGGCGATGTTATGCCACAAGATGGGTATATCCACGTTCTCACTACTGTTGACACGCATCCGGTCGCGGCTGTAGAACCCGCTGACAACCAGCTGGTCTGCATCGCTCAGCCTGCCCGAGTACGTGAGATTGTAGTCCTGGTAGTAGTAGCGTATCTTGTAGCCTTCAGGCGGCACCAGAAGGTCCATCAGCCAGTTCAGGTACGACGTGCGACCCGACACCCACAGGGCATGCTTGCTGCCGCAGGGGATAGCCAGCGTGAGGTCAGAGTTGACAAGACCGATGTTGCCCTCCATGCCGAAGCGCTCAGGCACGGCGACGTGTGTCCGGAAGTCCGCAAATCCTCCTATGCGGTTGCCCATTACTCCGCTGTGGTTGGCCTGTTCGATGCTTATCGAACGGAAGTGCGGAGCGATGAAGGTCGAGTACAGACCCAGCAGATGGTTCGGGTAATAAACGGCGGCTCCGTTGATGCTCACTAACGACTGGTAGTCGTCACAGCCCTGGATATGCAGACCGGTGCTGGTCTCGCTGTTGGTCTGGATGCCCGCAAGGCTCTGCATGTAACGCAACGGGTCGGAGGTCCCGAGGAACTTGGGCATGTTCTTCAACTGCTCGGCGGACACAACCTGCCTGTCCTCCTGCTGCTCGACGAACGACGACGAACGCCTCTGGATGACCTCTATCTCCTCCACACTCTTCGAGATGGTAAGCGTACTATCAGTAGCAGCCTGCCCGATGAGAGGTAGGCTGCCACTTGCTAACAGGATTATATATATCAGATGCTTGCGCATCAATCAACCGCTACTCTTCCAACAGCTTGCCGAAATAATCGCGATACGACTGGATCAGTGCGTAGAACGACTGTGCCATCTCGGTAAACGGCTCGCGGCTGAAATACTCCTCTATACTGTAGGTCGTGCCGTCAGCAGGGAAATATATCACAGCTTCGGGAGTGTAATACGAGCCGCCGCTGTACTCGACAATACGTGTCTGCATACGGAACTCGGCCTGCTTGATGTTATTGTTGTAGTAGATGCCGTTCTCCTGTGCCTCGTTAATCAGTTTGCAGAACTTGTCGCAGCTCTCCTTTTCCGATGAATTGCCGGTATTGGCGAAATCCTGGATGTCATAGTAGAACTGTCCTGCATTCTTCACTTTGAGCTTCGCCTGCACCTCGCCCAGTACGTTCAGTATGGCATCTGCCTGACCTATTTGCCCGATCAGCTCCTCATAGCGGCGTCCGTACTCCATCAGCCACTCCTCGTAGGTCTGGTTGTCCTTCTTGCCTATCAGTTTGCACTTGGGCAGGTCAATACCGATGCTGTACAGCGTCTCCTTGCCGTACTTCATGGCGGAGGCTGCCGACGCGGATTTCAGGGTCAACTTCGTGTCCGCTGTCCACGACAGGTTGGCTACGTTGGCCAGAACGCTCAGGGTGACATGGTCGCTCAGGTCGATATCCTGTTCCAGCTCCACGCGGATCAGTTCCGTCTGGTCCAGAACAAGTGTGAACAGCACCTTCTTCGGCAGGACGATGGATGCGTTCACATCCTCTTCGTTAACCACGTAGGTGGTGTTCTTCCCTTCGCCCCAGAGTTTGGCTTCGATGGTCTTGCCTTCGCTGGAGGTGCAACGCAGGGTGATGCTGTTGTCGTCAGCCTTGCCTTTGTTCACCCAGGTCTGAGTAGCCTCATCCGCCTCAAACACTACGCTGAACTTCTCCAGGCTGATAACCAGCGTCTCCAATGCCAATGGCGAACGGCGTCCTTCGGCTACAGCCACAGCGTAACGCGGCAGTTGGGCTACGGCTTCGCTGCCGGTGCCGAAATGCTCGTTCAGGGCGTCGGCGTTGAAGCCTTCGAACTTCTGAGTGAACTCCTTGGCGGCCACTACAGCCTCGCGCTGGTCTTCAGGATTGAAGATGCCGACGAACTCCTGTGCCACACTTGCCAGTTTCTCTTTGGACTCTTCGGGAGTCAGCTGCTTGTTCTCTGACGGTTTGTCAGGGTCATACTTCTTCGTGTCGCAACCGATGAGCAACACACCGACCATGGCTATACTAAGCATGGTCATCAATCTTGTTCTTTTCATATGGATTGTAGCTTTTGTGGTTAATTTGCTGTTAAACATCCGTAAAAATACATATGCAAAAATCATGCCGCTATAGCCTGTGGCAGGTGTCAGAAGGGCTGATTTTCATAAAATGAGTTTACAAAGATGAATTTTTTAGTGAAATATGCAAGAAAATCTGCGAATATTTTTGCATTTATTGTGAAATTAATGTATCTTTGCACCCACTTTTGCAGAAAAGCACCTGAGGCACAATTTGCCGAACGCGAAGGAAAGATGGCGGAGTGGTCGATCGCGGCGGTCTTGAAAACCGTTGACCTGCGAGGGTCCGGGGGTTCGAATCCCTCTCTTTCCGCTTAAACGAGTCAGGGGCATCCTTTGTGGACGCTCCTGATTCGTTTATGAGAAGGCATGGCCTTCTCCTTCCCCGGACGGGAGTTCTTAGCCCCTATGGGGCACGATTATTGCAATTAAACACTATGCTTTTGTGCCTTATCCGTTATGCGGCTTCGGCAAAGCATTAGTGTTTCATTTGCAATTTTCGAATCCCTCTCTTTCCGCAAACAAAATGAAAAAACCTGTCTGTCCAAGTTTACTTGAGCAAGCAGGTTTTTTGTTTTGATTGCACAGGATGCCTGTGGCAGACTGTAGGGATTACGCAGCAATCCCTCTCTTTCCGCAAGCAACCATCCTTTCTCTTATTTTTTTTCTGAAAAAACTTGCATTTCTCACTTTTTTTTCCTATCTTTGCAGGCGGAATCTGTAGAATACCATCCCTGCCGTGTCCGGCAGGCAAACAAAACCGTTGTTATTACCGCCAATACCATTGATGTTAACCTTAAAAATTCATTATATATGAATGCAAAGATTCTCTTATTATCAGCACTTTTGACAGTTTGCTTCTTCTCGATGCAGGTCGGTGCTCAAATCAAAGTTATCAACACAGGTAAGGTCGGAGTTGCCGGTGCTTTTACTGCTTTGAGTATTAGCACTTATACCAATCCGTTCTCATTGCGCGGTTCATCGGATGCAGACAATGACATTCCTGACAAGATATTATCTCTGCGTCCCTTTCAATACCAATTGGGAGACACAACAATGGATGACGGGCTTACCCATTATGGCCTGGATGCACAGGTAATGAAACGTTTGTTTCCTGATTTGGTGCAGGAGGACAAAGCCGGATGCATCAGCATCAATTATGTTGAGCTTATTCCGTTGCTGGTGCAGACGGTGCAAGAGTTGTCCGCAGAAGTGGAAGAACTGAAGAGTACCAACCGGCAAAATGTGCCGTCCTATAAATCTGGCATGCCCGATAACAAGCAGGCTGCTTTGTTCCAGAACACTCCCAACCCGTTCAGCCAAAACACAA
>JAFSXJ010000043.1 GCA_017444065.1 Paludibacteraceae bacterium
CATAAATTGAAAACAAAAGTGTTTGTTAAATAGCAACAAAATATGAAAAAGACAAAAAAACTATGGATTTTGCTGACCTTTCCGCTGCTGCTGGGTATGGCATCGTGTAAGTCCGGCGATGGTAACAACCCTGTCGTGCCAACTGACGATATAGAGGCACAACTGCAGCGGATGACATTGCGTGAAAAGGTGGGACAGTTGTTCTACGTGCGCCCCGAGTGTCTTGACACCACCATTCACTTTAACAGGTCAGGCGGCATTGACGTCAGTTCTGACGACATCACTAAGATCAAACTGCAAACCGTAAACGCCACGATGAAGGGAGTGAACGAGAAATATCCGGTGGGTGGCATCATCCTCTATGCGCACAATATAGAAGACGAGGCGCAACTCGCAGCCTTCATTCCTCAGATACGTGCACTGAATGGTTCACCGCTACTCTGTATCGACGAAGAAGGCGGTCGTGTTGCACGCATCGCCAACAACTCAAACTTCGTAGTGGAGAAGTTCGAGTCAATGGGTGCCATCGGTGCTACAGGCGACCCGCAGAATGCCTACAACTGCGCCTACACCATCGGCACCTACCTGCACCGCTACGGTTTCGACATCGATTTTGCCCCCGTGGCAGACGTGAATACCAATCCAGAGAACATCGTCATCGGTGCTCGTGCCTTCAGCGATGACCCGCAGGTCGCTGCGCCTATGGTGACCGCCTATCTGCAGGGACTGAAGGATGCCGGCGTAACAGGATGTATCAAGCACTTCCCCGGACACGGCGACACCAAGGCTGACACTCATTACGGCTATGCACAGAGCCTGAAAACATGGGAAGAGATGCTGAATTGTGAGATGATAACCTTCAAAGCCGGCATACAGTGGGGCACGCAGTTGGTTATGACGGCTCATATAGCCGCGCCTAATGTTACGGGCTCGGATGTCCCCGCCACTATGTCGTCACTCCTCCTGCAGAACAAACTGCGCGGAGAACTGGGCTACCGGAACATTATCATTACCGATGGCATGGAGATGGGTGCCATTACGCAGCAATATAGCAATACGGAGGCTGCCGTGGGCACACTCCTGGCAGGTGCAGACATTATCCTTGGTCCGCAGAACTTCGTCGAAGCCTTCGATGCCGTGGTCAAGGCGGTGGAGGACGGTATGCTTGCTGAAGAGCGCATAGACCGGAGCGTACACCGTATATTAGAAATGAAAAATCAAATAATACAAAATAGATAACCACACTATGTTACACATCAATGAAGAAGCGGCTCGCTGCCGAGCAGGCTGCATTGGATGCACAGCGCGCAGAACTGGATGCAGAAGCCGCAGCACAAAAGGCACGCATGGACTCTATCGCCGCTGCAGAGAAAGCACGTCAGGATTCCATCGCTGCCGCTGAGGCTGAGAAAGCCCGTCTGGCGGCTGAACGCGCAGCACATATCGCTGCTCTCAAAGCCAAAGGTGAGACCGTCACCGTACACTTCGATACCGGCGGCGATGCCCTCAAGTTCAGCGATGGCGAGCAGGCGATCGTGGATGAGATAGCCGAGGTGATGGCGAACGACCCGTCCATGAAGATTGTCATCACCGGCCATACCGACAACACCGGTAACGCCGACCAGAACCTCCGTTACTTCGGAATGAAACGCGCCGAGGCACTCAAAAACTACATGGTTACCAAGGGTGTGCCCGGCGTACAGATCCGCTGCGAGAGCAAGGGTCAACTGGAGTCCGTAGCCGATAACGCTACCGCCGAAGGCCGTGCCCTCAACCGCCGCGCCAACATCCGCTTCGAATAAGAGCAACCGACATCTCTTTTTACCCTTTATCAACCGCTCATTTGGGCACAATCCCAAATGGGCGGGTCTGTTTTTTGCTCAATTCGGAAAAAAGCAGTAATTTTGTGCCCATGAAAATGAATAGACATTTCTTATGGGCACTTATGACGGTGCTGGCGGTTCATGCTTTTGCACAGAACCGCCCCATGACTATCGCCGAGGTGGACAGCATGTTGTGTAGCAGCAACTATCAACTGCAGCATTCGCGCTTGGACATAGAGGCTGCCGAAGGACAACTGGCACAGGCGAAAAAGTATGAAAACCCGGAGATACAGGTGCTGCACAATGTGCTGAATCCTGTGAATCGGAAGTGGTTCGACTTTGGATATGACGGCGAGACCGATGTACAAATCTCTCAACCGATTGCCATTGGCGGTCAGCACAAATACAAAGTGAGGCAGGCGGAGGCTACTCTCAACGCCACGAAGTCGGCATACGATTCCATGCGGAATGATGTGAGATATGACGCAAGGACTGCATTCGTTAATCTGTACTTTGTACAGCAGAAATTGAAGGTTTACGACAAGGAAATCTCTTCGGTAGAGAAGATATTGGAAGCCTGTCGGGAACAGACTGAAAAGGGGAACATCCCCCTGATGCATTCCTTCCGTATTGCGGCCTTGCTGAGTCAATTACGTGCGGAATGGTCTGAAATGCTCGTTGAAGAGGACGAATTTCAGAAGCAACTGCGCATTTTGCTTTGGTTGGAAGATGAGAATGCGATAGAGGCTCTGCTAAACGAAGACGACATCGTTTCGCAGGCTATCAACAATCTCGCAAAACTTCAGCCACTGGCAACGCAATCGAAGCCGGAACTGTTTCAGCCGATTGTAAGAAACCACCCCGAGATTTTGCAAAAGATGTATGAGCAAGAGAGTGCTTTCAATGCAATAAACGCGGAAAAGGCTGACGCGTTGCCACATATTACTATTTTTGGCGAATGGGACAAGAATGGCAACATCGGCCATAATTTCTTTGCCATTGGCGCTACGGTAAGTTTGCCGCTGTGGAACCGTAATCAAGGAAACATCCGTTCAGTCAAGGCACAATATGAACAGGCCGCGTTATCGAAAGAGCAAAAGGAAAAGGAACTCCATGCTTCTTTATTGGCACTTTACCGTTCTACCATCAATTATCTCAAACTCGTAGAGGAGCAAGAACAGAACCTGTCAGCCGACCTTGACGAGCTTCTTATGGCTGCAGAACGCCAGTTTCTGATACGCAACATCTCAGTCGTTGAGTTTGTTGACTTGTACGGCAGTTATCGTGATACACGATTCCAAATGCTGGATTCAAAAGCGAAACTCGCAAAAACGAATGAAGAAATAAGCAAGTTGACAGGTGTTAATTTATAGTCAGTATGAAAACATATACAATGATTTTTGCAGGAATGTTGACATTGGCATCTTGCAACGGCGGGAATAAGCAGACAGACAATGTAGAAACCTCGCAATGTGACGTGGATACAGAGATGGTTGAACTTTATGAAATGGACGATGAGTTGGTGCTGAACGGCAATGTCGTCTGCGACGAAACGTGTCTCTGTAAAGTGTTTGTCCCATGTACCGGACGGGTGACAGACCTGAAGGTGGAGGTTGGCGATAAGGTCAGCCGTGGACAACTGTTGGCAGTGATAAAGAGCGAAGGGGCGGCCGACTATCGCAAGAGCATCAGCGATGCCGATGCGGAGATTCGTATGGCTGAGCGCTGGTTCGCCATGCAACAGGACTTGCGGGGGAGCGGTATGGCCAGCGACAAGGATGTAGAGGAAGCCCGTGAGCGCGTGATGACGGCCCACGCTGAGCGTCTGCGCCTGAATGATGTGGCAAGCATCAATGGGTTTGGTGATGGGGCAAATGCTTCGCTCATGGCACCCATATCGGGATATGTCATCTGTAAGCGTATCTACAATAACTCGTATGTGAGTGATGACAATAACGACGAGGCCGCCATCGAGATCGCCGACCTGCGAAAGGTATGGGTGATAGCAGACGTATATGAAAGCGACATTGCCAAGATACGGGCGGGTGCTCCCGTTTCGGTAACAACGATGGCTTATCCCAACGAGACTTCATACGGAAAGATTGATAAGGTGTACAGCGTGCTCGACCGCGAGAGCAAGACCATGAAGGTGCGAGTGGGCTTGGATAATCCCGACGGGAAACTCAAACCGGGCATTTTTGCCAGTGTTCATGTGAATCTGTCGCAGGAAGGCGTACGGATGACGGCAGTATCTGCGAAGGCTGTGATTTTCTGGTCTGGAAAGGATTATGTGATGGTGCAGACCGACGAGAACCGGTATGAGCGCAGGGAAGTCAGCGTGGCACATACATCCTCCGACCGTAGTTTCATTTCTTCAGGGCTGACGGCTGGCGAGAAGGTGGTCACCCGGAATGCATTGTTGTTCTTTAACGCCTCTGTCAATGAATAAGTTTATTGATTTCATCATATCGTTCTCTCTCAAGCGCAAATATCTCATTATCTGCCTCACACTGACTGCGGTAGTGATAGGTGTGCTGTGTTTCAAGGATACACCGGTGGACGCGTTTCCTGATGTCACCAATACGAAGGTCACAATCATTACCCAATGGAGCGGACGCTCTGCCGAGGAGATTGAGAAGTTCGTGACGATACCTATTGAGATTGCCATGAACTCTGTCCAGAAGAAGACCGACATCCGCAGCACGACGCTTTTCGGCTTGTCGGTCGTCACGGTGGTCTTCGACGACCATGTGGATGACGAGTATGCACGTCAGCAGGTCTATAATATGATCAACGATGCGGATTTGCCGGACGGGGTGAGGCCGGAGGTACAGCCGCTTAGCGGGCCCACCGGTGAGATTTTCCGTTACACCCTGTCAAGCAACCAAAGGGATATAAGGGAGTTGAAGACGCTGCAAGACTGGGTGATTGAACGCAAACTCCGCAGCGTTCCCGGCATTGCCGATATCGTAAGTTTCGGCGGTGAGGTAAAGACTTTTGAAGTGAGCGTCAATCCCAACCAACTTACCCAATACGGCATCAGCAGTCTTGAACTCTTTCAAGCCATCGCCAACAGTAATGTGAATGTCGGGGGCGACATCATCGAACGTAACAGCCAAACATTCGTCGTGCGAGGCATCGGATTGATCAACAACATTCAGGAGATTGGTGATATTGTGGTAAAGAACGTGAATGGAACGCCTATTCTCGTCAGCAATCTGGCAAAGGTGCATGAGTCTTGTCAGCCACGGTTGGGGCAGGTCGGGCGTGATGATGAAAACGATGTCGTTGAGGGTATTGTGGTGATGCGAAAGGGCGAGAACCCCGAGAAGGTGATTGCGGCATTGAAGGCAAAAATCGATGAGATACAGCGCGAAGACCTTCCTGATGACGTGGTTATCAAGACTTTCTACGACCGCGAAGACTTGGTCCACCTAAGCGTGAACACCGTACTGCATAATGTGTTTGAAGGCATTCTGCTGGTCACATTGGTCGTATTCCTCTTTATGCGCAACTGGCGATGTACGGTCATTGTGGCAAGTGTCATTCCGTTAGCGCTGCTCTTTGCATTCATCTGTCTGCACATGGCTGGCATGAGTGCCAACCTGCTGTCGATGGGAGCCATCGACTTCGGCATCATCATCGACGGGGCTGTCGTGATGGTCGAGGCATTGTTTGTGGCACTTTCATCACAGGCGCGCGAAATCGGCATGGAGGCATTCAACAAACGCAGCAAGGCTGGAATGATTCGCACCACGGCTCGCGGAAAAGCCAAGTCGGTCTTCTTCTCTAAACTGATCATCATCACGGCACTTCTGCCGATTTTCTCTTTCCAAAAGGTCGAGGGCAAGATGTTCACACCCTTGGCATTCACCTTGGGGTTTGCCCTGCTGGGTGCCTTAATCTTCACGCTTACCTTTGTGCCTGTTCTTTCTTCCATGATGCTCAGAAAAAACATCGCGGAAAAGAAGAACAGGTTTCTGGATTGTGTCTATAAATGGTGTGACGGCTTCTTCCTGATTTGCCATCGGAATAGCAAAAAGACCATTCTCATCGCCGTGGCAGCGATGGTGGCTGGATTGTCGTCCTTCGCGTTTTTAGGCTCGGAGTTTCTGCCGCAGATGAACGAGGGCTCTATCTATGTGCGCGCCACATTGCCTCAAAGTGTTTCGCTTAGCGAGAGTGTGGTTTTCGCCAACCGGTTTCGCAACATGCTACGCGCCTACCCCGAAGTCAGTCAGGTGATGACGCAGACAGGGCGGCCTAACGATGGCACGGATGCAACGGGGTTCTATAACATCGAACTGTTTGTGAAGTTGCATCCCGAAAAGGAATGGCAGACAGGGCGGACCAAGGAGCAGTTGGTGGAGGATATGAACCGCCACCTGAGTGCGTTTCCGGGTATTGACTTCAATTTCTCACAGCCCATCTCGGACAATGTGGAGGAGGCTGTAAGCGGTGTGAAAGGGGCTATTGTGGCAAAGGTGTACGGCAAAGACTTGGCAGAAACGGAGCGGCTGGCAACCGAAATATACAAGACCATGAAACCTGTTCGCGGTATCGCCGACCTCGGGGTCTTAAAGAATATAGGACAGCCGGAATTGCAGATCGACATCGACGAGGCACGGCTTGCACGCTATGGCGTTGCCAAGGACGATGTGCAGAGCATTATCGAGATGGCTATTGGCGGTAAGGCGGCTTCGCAGGTGTACGAGGAAGAACGCAAGTTCATTCTCGTGGTTCGATATGACAAGCCGTTCCGGGAAAATGCCGAGGCTATTGGCAAAATCAAAGTGCCAACAGACGACGGGCAAATGATTCCTATTAGCGAACTGGCTGCCATCAAGACCATCACCGGACCGCTGATTATCTATCGCGAGAACCACGTTCGATACTGCGCTGTCAAGTTCTCTGTAAGAGACAGGGACATAGGCTCTGCTGTGGACGAAAGCCGTGAAAAAGTGGCGAAGGCGGTGCCGCTGCCGGAGGGATACAAAATCGAATGGAGCGGAGACTTCGAGAACCAGAAGCGCGCCACCGACCGCCTGGCACACGTCGTACCCGTCAGCATCTTGCTTATTTTCTGCATTCTGTATGTGCTCTTCGGAAATGCGCGTGATGCTGCTCTCGTGATGACTAATGTGCCGTTTGCCGCCGTGGGGGGCATCCTGATTTTGCTCGCAACGGGCTTCAACTTCTCCATCTCTGCCGGCATCGGCTTTATCTGCCTTTTTGGCATCTGCATACAAAACGGTGTCATCATGATTATGGACATCAGACATTTTATCCGACTGCGTTATCCGCTGCCGGTGGCTGTTGAGAAAGGCATGCACTCACGCATCCGCTCGGTGCTGATGACGGCACTGATGGCCACTCTGGGATTGCTTCCTGCGGCTATCAGCCACGGTATAGGAAGTGAGAGCCAGCGACCTTTGGCTATCGTCATCATCGGCGGGCTGATCAGTGCCACTGCGTTTACACTGTTTGTCTTCCCCCTGATAGTCGAAAAAACCTACAGCCATGTCAATATGAATAAGATTTTGTAAGATTGCGTGACTGCGAAGAATCATACAAAAGCAGTAATTTCGTACGAATTTTTTGTAAATGGTAAATGACTAAATAGTAAATGTCTTTATGTTACACATCAATGAAGAAGCAGCCCGGTGTCTCCTATGTTATGACGCACCTTGCGGCGGGACAGCAGCACGCGCAATCCGTGCGGCACGGTTTGATAATCTATGGACGGCGGTTGAGTTATTCAACTCTCTGAGTGATGAAGAATTGGCTCATGCCGAGGCTTCCTGTATCCATTACGACAAGCCTATACGGATTGCGGATCTCAAAACCGCAATCCAAGGACAAAGGGACAAAGTACAATGTACGAAGGAGAAGTTGCCTTCGCTGGAGATTAATTTCTGCGACATGGTGTGCGAGAACCCGTTCTTCCTCGCCTCGTCGGCTATCTGCACGAACTACGACATGGTAGCCCGTGCACTGGAAGCAGGATGGGCAGGTGTGTTCTACAAGACCATCACCAAGGCGG
Source organism: Paludibacteraceae bacterium (assembly GCA_017444065.1). Classification (GTDB taxonomy): domain Bacteria; phylum Bacteroidota; class Bacteroidia; order Bacteroidales; family Paludibacteraceae; genus Colicola. The sequence goes on from JAFSXJ010000043.1 coordinate 7,867, forward strand.
ATATCCGTGAAGTCTCGCCGCGCTTTGATGCAGTCCGCAAAGAGGGAACGCCTTTTGTCGGCTTCCGCAACATGGAGCAACTGAGCGAGAACCCCTATACGATGGATTTTGAGATTTTGCACCGCCTCAAGCAGAACTACCCCTCCAAACGCATCATCGCTTCGATCATGGGACAGACCGAGGAAGAATGGATTGAGCTGGCGAAGATGGCGGAGGCGGCAGGATGCGATGCCGTGGAGCTCAATTTCTCCTGCCCGCAGATGCGCTTGACGGGGCTCGGTAGCGACATAGGCCAGAACCCGGAGCTGATTCTTTTCTATACCTCCTATGTGCGCGATGCGGTGAAGATACCGGTTATTCCGAAAATGACACCGAATGTGATGTCCATGACTTCTCCAGCTCTCGCCTGCTTCTATGCTGGCGCGTCGGGTATCTCCGCCATCAACACCATCAAATCCATCACCATGAGCCATGATGCCGAGGTGAGTGGCAAGATTACCGTGAGCGGCTATTCGGGCAAGGCGGTCAAACCGATTGCACTCCGTATGATTCATGAGATGACGGGCAACCCCATTCTCCATAAAGCCTGTATTGAGAAACATATGGATATCAGCGGCATCGGCGGTATTGAGACTTGGCGCGATGCGCTGGACTTCATCCGGCTTGGTTGCCGTAACGTGCAGGTCTGCACGGCAGTAATGCAGTATGGCTACCGCATTATTGACGACCTGAAGGCAGGCTTGCAGCACTATATGGCGGAGCGCGGAGTAACAGAGTTGAAGGAACTGGTAGGCGAAGAACTGCCTAATATCGTTATGCCGTCTGACCTCGACCGTGAAACAATGGTTTATCCGAAGATTGACCGCGATAAATGTATCGGCTGCGGGCGGTGCTATGTGTCATGCATGGACGGCGGACACCAAGCAATCATGTTCAATGTACAAAGGGACCAAGTACTAAGTACCAAGGAGGATCGCAAACCGTGGATCATCGGTTCAAAGTGTGTGGGGTGCCATCTCTGCCGATTCGTCTGTCCGACAGGTGCCATCGGACAAGCCAAACGCATCCCGGCACATAGATAGAGTTTTCGAAGTACAGATATTCTTAAGCAAAAAGATTGGTCTGTATTATATGTAATCACTCCTGTCTTCGGAAACTCAGGCTTCTGCGACATGTGAATGCCGCAGGAGTTTTTTATTACCTCCCGTCCGCTTTGCATCCGCTCATTTGGGCACAATCCCAAATGAGCGGGTCGTTTTTTTGCTCAATCCAAACAAAAGCAGTACCTTTGTGTGCGAATTTGCGTTGCGCGCCTTGGCAATCGTGGGTTAACACGATGGATACTGTGCATTCACACCGCCTATAGTGAAGCGCCTGTCTCCAACACAGAATTAACACAGCATTAACACAGGATTACCGGCACGACTTCGGCACGACAGCGGAACAAAAGCATGCAGTGAAGTGCGGATTTATGTGCGAAACAAAAAAGAAATAAACATACGAACTATAATCAAAAAATGATATTTTTATGATAAATTAGCGCGAAAAGAGAGTTATGGTTTCTCGGAGACAAAGCCATCGATATAATAAGTGTCTTTTCTGACGACAGCAAAGCATTGTCTAATGAGTTTGTTAGCG
>JAFSXJ010000044.1 GCA_017444065.1 Paludibacteraceae bacterium
GAATACTAAGCAATGAACAAACTCCTCACATATCTCCTGCCGGTAGCCATCGTCATCGTGGCGGTGTTGCTGTATCTCTTCATCCCGGCGATCAACGCCTGGGTCCTCCGGATGTCACGAGGCTGGCAAGGCGCCCTGTACCTGACCGGTGCAGGCGTCCTGCTGGCGATCTACTATGCGTGGGTCATGCGTTTTCGCGGCAGAGCCTTGCTCTACGCCATCGGGGTCATTCTCTTTACCGCCGGATGCATCTGGCTGCTCGCTAACTGGGAGTGGTTCACGGATATGTTACAGACCCATCTCGGTACCTGGGGCATGATTGGTGTCTTGCTCGTCTTATGCCTTTTTGTTGGATTAGGAATCATGTGCTTATGATATTTATGACTGCTATATTATCCCTTTTGTTCATGCGCCCGGAGGTGTGCGAGGCCGAGAAACCGTATAATCACCCGGTGGAGATCAGTTTGCCGGATACGGTGAGTGTAGCGGAACTGGTGCAGTTTCTGATGGATTATAAGGAACCGAATTACCAAGCTATCCCACCGGCAGGCGGTATGTGGTGGCAGATCTCCTATAACGGTGGCACCTTGGCACTAGTGTGCAAAGATCCGCTCCATATCAATTATGCCAATATCCCCTCGGATGCGCAGATAAAAGATATTGGTATTACCGCCGTCACTGCCGTCCCGGCGCAAATGCCCCGCTAATGAATGAAAGAGTGAATGAATGAAAGTTTAAGAATTAATGATATGAAAAAACTATGTTTTTTATTTGCAGCTCTCTGCTGCTTTGCGATGGCGCAAGCCAAAGGTATTCCGCCCGAAATTATGAAAGACGGCAAAGCCAAGTATGTCAAAGCAACCAACACCCTTATTCTGGAGGATGGTTTTAAGTACAGCCTTGGCAAAGGGCTCGTTGTTTTCGAAACCGGCAAAGACCTGCATATCCTCCTCAAAGGAGATGCGGAGTTTCGAGCGGCGTTGGTGTTCAAAGATAACCTGATTATTGATGCCGAGACGCCGGCAACGCTGTCTGTAACGTCGAATATCAGCGGTTCAGCGATTAAATGTCCGAACCTGACGATTAACAAAGGTGCGACGCTTTCGCTCATGTCCCGTAACTCGCAAGACAACATGTTCGCCCTTTTGTGCGAAGCCATCACCGTCAATGAGGCTACGCTGATAGCGGACGTAACAACGGCTAACTTGGCAGTAGAGACCAAGGCACTGAACCTCAACGGTACATGGCTCGAAAAGCCGAAAGGCGGTTATGTCGATACCAAGAAAGCCTGCATCTGTTTTGGCGACGGTATGCCTGCCAAACGTGTCCGCATCACTCCAATGGAGTAAACAATTTGACAACTTATAAATTAACCAATATATGATTATGCGTAAATTATTACTTCTTTTCGCAACTGTGGTGATGACTATGGTTGCAATGGCACAAATACCGGAAGGAGCCAAACCCGGATTGTTCACAGTCAATGAACAGGGTAAAATGGTGTACTTCTCAAGCGGTGACCTGATGTACAAAGGTACATTGGAAGGCGAGTGGCGTTTTGCAGACGAACTCAATGAAACAGAAGTGATTGACAATACGGTGAGCAATTACCGTACAATCAGCGGTAAATGGTACACTTTGTTCGGCTGGGGTACGAGCGGCTATTCCGTCACACAGAACCAGATGCCGTATGCCGTCACCGCTTTCAACACCATAGCCAGACTGCACGCCGGTTCATACGGACCCTACGACAGCAACCTCAATGAAACCGGCGACAATTCCAAATACGACAACCGCGAGTTCGACTGGGCATGGCACAACCAAATTGAAAACGGCGGACAGCAGGAACATCTGTGGCGCACGCTGACCGCTGCGGAGTGGATGTATCTGCTTACAAAACGCAGCAAAGCCCTAAAACTCAGGTTTTATGTAGCCATAAAAGACGCTGACGGGATCCATGAAACAGGTCTTATTCTCCTTCCCGACGACTGGACACGAACAGACCTCTTTGACTGGGATTATTATTTCGACAACCCCGATGCGAATGAAATCATGGGTGTTGTATGCGACGAAAACGACTACCTGCCACTCTCTTACAGCCATATTGAGGAGATATGCAAGGCGGGCGGCGTGCTGCTAAAAATCAGCGGTGCAAGATACAAAACCAAAGTGGACTGGAACTATGCCGCTGCTTACTGGACAGCAACCGGCGTAAAAGAGGAGACAGACTACGGTTTGGTTAATACCAAGGCGTATTGCCTGTTTTTGTCGGCTTCCGCAGCACACATAACAAACCCCATAGGCATGATTCACGGGATAAACGGTTTGATTGACAACAACGATTATGAGGACACGCCGGTAGGTCAGTTTCAGCGTCCGAATATAAGACTTGCACCGGCTCCTTTGTATTACGGAATGAAAATCAGACCCGTTACCGATTTTAATTCTGATGAAGGTACACACCGACTGACGCTCACAAGTAACGACAATTCGGCATATTTCGTTATATCAGGCGACAAGGATATGCAGCAACCGGCAGGGGCGGGTTCTCTGAAATTGGACGAGGGAGTCAATCTTACCATAACAGCCAAGACGAAGGACAACGGTATGCGTTTTGTCAGCTGGGGCGATGGTTCTTCGCAGAATCCGATAGATATAACCTTGAACTCTGACCAGTCGTATTACGCCAAATTTGAGAAGATACCGCAATATACCGTCACCGTTATGACCAATGATCCTGAAGCGGGAAGCGTGACAGGCGGTGGCACATATCCTGAAGGCACGGAGGTAACGCTCACTGCTGTGCCAAACAGCGGAAACACCTTCCTTATGTGGACCGATGGAGTAACTGAGGCATCACGCACTATCACGGTAACCAGCAACGCCACCTATATCGCGGTAATAGGCACACCGGCAACATACGAGATAAAAGTGCGCTCCAACGACGAGTCATTAGGAACGGTAAGCGGTGGTCAGGCGAAACTGCAGAAAGGCGAAACGGTAACTCTTACCGCCACTCCGAAAGATGGTTGCGAGTTGATGTATTGGAAAGATTCAAAAGATACATATTGGGGAAACAAAACGGAACTCGAATGGACAGTATATGGCAGCGAGACGCTCACCGCGTATTTCCGCGTAAAGCCTGATTATACAGAATATAATGTATGGGTTTGCGATGAGAGAGTAACATCTCAGAATCAGAACGATATACTGGGTGACGGAGTCTTTGCCTACGACAACAAAACCAACACGCTGACCGTACTCAAAGATGCCGAATATGAACTTGAGAACAAAGGTTTTGTACAGGACTGGGGAACTCAAGATATACCTCTGCGGATAGTCCTGCAAGGCGATTTGTCTGTCATCAGCAAAAACACAGGATATGCCATGGGCTGGTGCCTTCTGTCCAATGACGGAATAGAACTAACCGGTAACGAATACAAGAAACTTAATCTGGATGTACTCGACTATGTAGCCATACAAGGTGATTATCTGACCATCAGCGACGGCATACAGGTCAATATCACTTTCAACCTGCAAAACATGAATTACAGCAGTGCGATTCTTCTCAATGCCGGAGCGTCAAAACATGTGATAGTAAACGGTTCTCATTTGGATGTAACGGCGGGAATGACGAACTCACCACAAATCATCAACGGCACCGACGAGAGCGTGCTGAAACTGAACGATTGTGAGATAACCAGTCCTAACAAATCCATAACCGGACGACAAATCACAATTGTGGACCGCACACCTCACTATTACATCGACTATACCGAAGAGACCCGTATGAGCGAGGATCCGCAGTTGCAAAATCTGTATAGTCTGTGTCCCGTAGAGGGCTTCGGCTACTGGCGTAAGGGCAGTGTGCATACAATTACCGCCGTACCTGTTGCCGGCTACGAGTTCGTGCGCTGGTCGGACGGAGTTACCGTCAATGAGCGTACGCTCACCATGGACGGCAATCATTACCTTGACCCGATTATCCGTCCTACCGGTACCGGTGCGGGAGCTTTCATACAAGCCATGGCGGAAGACCCCGCAATGGGAACAATACGCAACTTCACCCCCGGATGGTACAATGCGGGCGAACAGGTTAGCATCACCGCACAACCCAATGATGGTTACGAGTTTTTTATGTGGGAGGATGGCAGCACGGACAACCCGTTTGTCTTTACCGTGGCTGACGGAAAGAACGTGGTAAAAGTTGCTTCATTTACAAAAAAATCCGTCATCCCGCAACCGGAAAGCGGCGAAGAACTATTCTGGGTAGCCGCCATAGCCGACGATGCAGAACACGGAAGCGTATCCGGCATCGAGAATGGCGAGGGCTGGTTTGCTGCCGGCACACAACTCACTCTTACAGCCACACCGGCTACAGGTTGGGAGTTCGTGGAATGGTCTGATGGTGACAAGTCGAATCCGCGTGTGGTCAGCGTTGATGCCGATGCCGTCTATGAAGCCGTGTTTGAGCAACAGACATTCACCGTTACCTTCTATGACGATAATGGCACTATTCTCTCAACGCAGACCGTCAAATATGGTGACGCTGCTGTTGCACCCGAACTGCCGGAGCGTGAAGGTTATTACTTCAGCGGTTGGGATGTTGATTTCTCGTCTGTCACAAGCGACCTTTTAGTTACCGCACAATACTCTTTGGAAATTGTCTATTACACCGTTACCTTCATCGGTTTTGA
>JAFSXJ010000045.1 GCA_017444065.1 Paludibacteraceae bacterium
CATCATCGGCAGCGATATGATCCATTGGTATAACATGTATGCCTGCTTTCCGTTGTTTGTTAATCACGCCGCAAAGATACTACATTTTTCTGACACATGTAAGTTTTTCTGTAAAAACCGCCCAAAATCCGCCCCAACCTACCATAATTCTTCTTTCTTTTTGCTTTTTCCCCGAAAGTAGAAAAATAGCGGCTCACATTGCTGTGAGCCGCTGATAAATAAAATCACACGGAATTATCGTCCTCCGGGACCGCTGCTGTTACCCGAATAAGAGGAGAGGGAAACTTTTACTTTAATTCCGTACCCAACGCATTGTAGGTCTTGCCGTTTTTCTCAATCACGAGTTGACCGTTACGAATAACTTTTGTGCATTGTACATTGTCACTTTTTACATTCTCCACTCCTGTGGTAGCAGCGTCTGCCGCGCACTCCTGCACCCACGCAATGAAATTGGCTGATGCGCTGCCGCTGTCTTCGGCTTCGGTGTGTCCCTGTCCCCAAATGGTCTCAAAGTCCACACTCTCCACACCGTACATCTGCAAAGCGAGTGCAAGGTTCATCTCGGTATTGAGCGAGGTGTCACCCTGCTTGATACCCGAGCGGATACGCCAATACGGGGCAACAGTCGAAGAGCCTTTGCCACCGCCGTTGTAATAGGTGCTGTTGCTGATCAGGTAATACAGCGGAGTGTACATCATCAGTCGTGTCTCCACGCTCTTGCCCACGGCGTCCGTGTTGGCAAGGTCGGAAGTAAACGATGAATAGTACGAAGACGCATAAGTGTTCACCAAGGCAGCAAGGAACTTGTCGAAGTGTCCTGCCGTGCCGCTTATACCCATCAGTGTGTTCTCCGCCTGCCCTTTGGCATCGTAGTCATCAAATGCGCCCAGACCTTTCGAAGCACTCTTATAAGACGAAGCAAAAGAGGACAGTGCGGAAGCATCGGTAGTCGAATAAGTTGATACGCTCGCGCTATTGTAGGAGTTATAACGCGTTACGGCATCGTTGATAACCGACATCGTATATTCGTAGTACGAACCGCTTTGATAATAGCCGTCCGAGGTGGCGGAAAGCGTAAGCGTCTCGCCGCTGTCCGGATCTTTGAAACCGATAGCGTTCACATACTCTGCAAACTCGGCTGCCAAACCCTTGCTGATACTCTGGTCGGCAGACGAGAGGGAAGAGCGGGTCAGACCCATGTTCCACTCGTATGCAGCATCCGCCTGGTCAAGGTTGGTAATCGGACACCAGCACATCGAACCGCAGATGTCGTCTTTGTAACTTGTATATGCACCGATAGCACTGAAATAATCGTCATACAGCGAACTGTTACCCGAACTGCCGAAGATAGCACTCTGCGCACCGCCGCCGCTGTGCCCGAACGAGAAAATCAAATCCGTATTTCCGGGAACGGCTTGCTGCTCCGCTGCCAGATAACGGTAGTATTTCACAGCCGCCTTGAGGTCGGTTACACCGAGCGGTGCACCGTGGTCACGTCCGCGACAACCGGGCCACAGATAGATAAAGCCGGCATTGGTGTAAGTCTGCGGTGTGCTGCTTGCGTCCGAAGGAGCCGACTGAGCCGAATAGCCGGAAGTATTCACCGGCACAACGATAGGAGCAGTGGCTGCCGTGTAGCCGTTACAAGTGCCGGAAGTGTTGATGCTGTAAGTGCCATCACTATTCTTGGTCAAGTAGGCGGACGGAACGAATATACCCATCTGCTCGTAGGTTGTAGCGGCAGGTGAGGAACAATAATACAAACCGACAATGTAGTAGTCATAAGACGAACTATAAGTCCACAGGTTGTTGATACTTGTGCCTGCTGCGTAAGTTGTGGACGCTCCGGACGAGCTGCCTCCACCACCATGCCCCGGCTGAGAATACATACTTGCAGCCGTCAATGCAGCTACCCAAAAGAGGAGAAATTTCTTCATAAATCAGTTGTTTTAATGTTGTACTTCAAAACCGTCTGCAAAGGTATAGCTGTTTCTGCATATCCGCGTTACCTATTTATGTGGGAATATGTGCCAAAAGTAAGATTATATTAAAAAAATCTTGCGTATGTCAAAAAAAAACAGTAATTTTGCCCCCTGAATTGATAAAATGAGTTACCGCGAAAATGAATATTTCTGAAACGAGACATGCTTTTGAGGAGGCTTACCGCACGATTGAGGAAAAAGAGGTGGCAGTAATACGCGATGTGCATGGATTTCCGGCGCGAGACAAGGATATTATTTCTCCGTATTTGATGTTATTCATTTGTCATTCCGGTTTCTCACGCTTCTTGTATGACATGCGCGAAGCGGTCTTCCGACCTAACGAGGTGGCGATGATCTTGCCAAATCACATAATTCACCCTATCGAATGCAGTCCCGATTATTCCATCACGGTTATCATGCACTCCATCGCTTTTGAACAAGAGATGACCCGGGAACGGATGACGCACGACCGCAATAAGTTTCATGATTTACCGGCATGCATGCTGACGGATGAAGAAATGACGCAATACATGAAGGCGGTGGATTTATTGGAGATAATCAGCGAGACGCCTGTTTCCCGCTATCCGCGCCGCCATAATATGCTCTTGGCGCAGACCGATATCATGACGAATATGTTGGATGCCTGCCGCCGTGATATGGATCAGGAAACCCAGCCTATCGACCATAATCGTTCCGTCTTTAACGTCTTCTGTAACCAGGTAGCAATGCACTATCGCGAGCAGCATGAAGTGGCTTTTTATGCAGAAAAAGCGCATCTTACGACGCGCCATTTCTCGGTAGTTATCAAGGAAGTGGTGGGTGTCTCTGCCAGCGATTATATCGAGCAGTATTTGGCTACGCAGGCGAAGAATCTGCTTTCTTCCCGTCCGGACTTGTCTGTACTGCAAATAGGTGACCACCTTGGTTATGCCGATTCCTCCTCTTTCTGCCGTTTCTTCAAACGCGCTACGGGCCTCTCTCCCCGTCAGTTCCGCGAACAAGAATGGAGCGAACGGCAATAA
>JAFSXJ010000046.1 GCA_017444065.1 Paludibacteraceae bacterium
GATGAACGAACTGGCGGAGCAGAACATCCGCCACCTGATACGCCAATGGCAATGCCCGGTGATGGTGGCGGAGGTGGGGATGTATAACGGCACAAGCCTGTCGGACACCGTGATGACGGATTTTGTGCAGCGTGCGACCGCTATCGACTCGTGTATGGGCATCTTCTACTGGGAGCCTGAGTGCTACGGCGAATGGCGTCCTCAAGAATATATCCCCCTCGGCTGGGGCAGTTACCACATGGGTGCCTTCGACGACAGCGGCACGCCCACCAAGGTCATGCAAATCCTGTTGTCAAGCAAGAGAGATTGACAGAAATAATGGGAGTACAACTACGCATTTTCATTGAAAATCGGGAGTACTACTACACTTTTTCATTGAAAATCGGGAGTAGCAACAACAATCAAGGACACACTAACACAAACAAACGGAGTCTTCAGCAGGGCTGACGACTCCGTTTGTTTTGTCGGTTGGATTGTAGAGTTATAGGCGCGTAGCCTCGCCCGGCCGCTATGCCAGAGATTATTGCGCTACCTGCTCGATGAGCGCCCCACCGGTGGCGGTGATGGTGAACTCGACACGGCGGTTCTTGGCGCGCCCCTCTTCCGTTGCGTTGTCGGCTATAGGTTCGCTCTCGCCCTTGCCCTCTGCTTCGATACGCTCAGCAGCTATTCCGCGCTTGACGATTTCATTACGTACAGCGTTGGCACGTCCCTCTGACAGAATCTGATTCGCCTTGTCAGATCCGACATCATCTGTATGGCCCGTGATGCGGATTGTAACCGTAGGATTATCACGCAGGAAGTCTGAAAGTTCATCCAGCGCCTGCTCGGACTGCGAGAGTATCTGCGTCTTGCCGGTGGCGAAGAACAGATTGTGCAGCACGACCTTACGTCCCACCTTCAGCGGTGTAAGCGCTATATTAATCGAATCGCCGATGTAAGCTATAGGCAGCTCATAGGGCTCATAGCCGGTACGGGTGATAGTCAGCCGGTAGGTATGCGACCTATCCAGACGCGTGCGCGCCACGCCGGTCTTCGCGCCAGTGCGCATCACGGTAACGCTGTCACCGGTGTGTGCATCGGAGATGCGGGCAGTGACTTTGACCGGCTTATGCGTTTCGGCATTCGTCACACGCAGGCGCAGCCACTCACGTTCTGCAAGTGCCAAATCGACGCGCTCCTTCACGCCGTCGGCAACAGTAACAGCCTGCGAGTCAGGGTAATACGATTCGTTGTAGGCCGTGATCCTATATTCGCCCGCGTTAGTAGCGCGATAACGTACTTTTCCGCTTTTGGCCTCACGCCTGACGGTACGCTGCTTGGTCACATCCAGTATATCCACCTGCGCGGGCAGTGCCTTGGCAGTAGCCTTGTCGGTAACGAAGATATCGATATAGGAAGGAAGAGGCTTCTGCGGTTTCTGCTGTTTAGCCTCATTGAGTTGGAAGAGTATAGCGAACTTCGCTCCCACGAGCAGCGAGTTGACCTTGTTGCCCGATGCAGCAAAACAATCGTTGAGTGCGATGTTTCGCGGTTCGGACACCACAGCCAACGGTGACACGGGCGCAGGTCGCACGATGGATGTCAGACCATAGTCGGCAAACAGACCTATGCGGTACAGAATGGTCTTGCCTCCCTTGTCGCTTCCCCTGCGCGCAGAAGTTCTCGTCTGCGCACCGCCGGCGCCCTTAGCCTTGGCATCCGTCTGCGGGAAGAAGGAGTTGAGCACCAAGCCAACCTCTGCAGAGAGTTGCGCATTGACAGTAGCCGCTGCCCATGCTCCTGCGGCTGTCTCATCGGAGGTGAAAGCATTATGAACGGGGACATTGCCTAACTCGCCAATGAGCAACGGATCGGTCAGGTAGGTATGGACCGTAGCTGTTGTGGCGCGGCGATGCAGTACGGGCAACCCGACACGTGCACCGGCAAGGAAATAGTAGCGGTCGTCAAACAAGCCACCGATCTGCACAGGGATATTCACCTGCCCGAGCAGTTGCGTCTCCGTCCATGTCCGGAAATCAAAATGCTCCACCATAGCCTGCCCCGCCGGTAATCCGATGGTGTAGGGTGTTTGCAACTCAAAGGGGTGGACATTCATCCTGTCGTTGACGGATGCAAACTCAATGCCCGTATGCACGAGCAGACGCCTGTAGTTCCACTCGTAGCCAATCTGCAGTTTGCCTCCTGCCAATCCGGAGGACTTGCCCAATGATGAGTGGTTGAGTAACGCGGAGTAACCTGCCCCGAACTCGGTGGTCAGGAAGTGACGGCTTTCGGTAGTGACATCAGCACTCAGTTGTACTGCAAAGCAGCAGAATGCCATCAGTATGGTAGATAATCGTTTCATTTAGCGGGTAGAAAAACTTTTTGATACATAACAGTCTCCCCCGTACTCACGGGACGGATGAACAAATCATAATCGCCTATACGCATGACAAAGATTGCCGGAGAGGCTTGCTGCAAGCGATCCGGCACAATGCCCGTTGTAGGCCCGGGCGTATCGTTGTACACAAAGGCTTCGATTGAGCCTATATTGCAATTATTCTTATCAACAAACTCCTGCCACTCGCCGTCCAAATCACGGTAACGGAGGACGAACGTGTATCGTCCCTCGGGCAGGTCAAGCGGTCCAAAGAAACTACCGGTCAGGGTCTGATTGGTAGCGATGCTGACCTGCTGTATATCACTCTTGCCGCGCGAGAAGTAGGTATCGTAGAACGACAGTTGCAGTTCGCCGACGAAGGGTGCCCCCGTGTTCTTGATCGAATAGGTGAGCAAGGCATTGCTGCGCGGCACGCTGTCGTTACGTACGAAGCGTATCGTATCGGTCAGGGCAAGGCAATAGTCAGGGTCGTACAACTTGAACGGCAGCACTGCATACTCCGCCGGTGTGAAGTCGTGCCACGCGTCGGAAGCATCGGCACGCCAGCAGAGCTTCATCTTGTACTGCGTATCGAGCAGCAGATTCGCATCAAAAGCCTGCTGCAGCGCCGAGTTGAGGGACTGATTACGGCGTATGACAACATCCTGCATGACCTCGTACTGCCCCTTGCTGAAGTTGCCCTTGTATATGCGTGCGGAAATCTCGCCGCGGAAAGTGCCACCGTTATTGCTGATGCTGAACGACAACGGCACACCTGTATACGGGACAGAGTCGGCATTGACATCGTTCGGAAAAGCGATAGGTGCGGTGAGCGATAGGAGTGGTTCGGCATCGTTGGGATAGAACGTGACGTGGGTGTCGGTGATCGTCAGGGTGCGGTAGTAGTCATCCTGCGTACACATCATCCGCATCCAGTCGTGTTCGGCATCGCGATAGACGGCGCAGAGATGGTAGGTACCGTCAGGTATGCCGGCCGGGATAGTTATGCCTGACAATGTTGCCACCGTAGTACGGTAATAGCCAGCACTGAGCGAATAGTTATCGACATGGCTGAGTACAGCCACGGGGGCGGTCTCATCCTCGTCGTACAACGCCACGCCGTAGGAGCCGGAGAAGTTAGTCAGGCCATAGTTCTGCAACTTGGATATGGCTACGCTGAACGACTCGGTGCGTGCGAACTGCGCGGTGCTGACCGAGAAATCCGTAGTAGCCATCTGGGGTACGGCAGGCGGAGCATCGCCGGTGAGAGGTTGCAGCCCGATATAGAACGCGGTGCCCTTGTTATATCCCTTGGTGGTGCCTCCTATGCCTTGCGATTTGCCCGGGTTGAGAGCAGTAAGCAGGTAATAGCCGTCGTTGCTGCCACCCCACCCCCAGTTGATATGAAAATATCCGTTGCCGTCACTGCCGTCACATACGAAGGCGTGTCCCCCCTCATCGTTGCTGCCACTGACGATCACCGGTCGCCTGGCAGCCAACTCGCCATACACGATAGCGTTCAGGCTATCGGCGGAGTACATGATCTTCTGTATACGCTGATACCGCGTGTCGTAGCCGAAATATGTACTCAGCGCCTTGGGCACCTTGTCGGTAAACGCGCCGCTGGATGCGCCGTAGCCCATATCGATAGCCACACCGCAGTGATACATCAGCGTAGCCACGGCTTCGGCTTGCACGGATGTGTAAGCCGAGCGATAGCTATCCAGCATATCCGTCCAGGCATAGGTAGTAGCACCAAAATCGGCTGACAGGGTGGCGTACTGACCAACGGGGTTGGTACACTCCCAGAAATAGGCATGTGAGCCGGTGCCATGCTCGGGATACTTGTAGTAGTACATCACCTGCGCCATAGCCGTAGCCACACAGCCGGTAGCGGAGCGGCTGCCCGAAGTGTTATATACAGGTGCGAGGTCGTTGTATGGCGCCGACTGATTCCATCTGCAGGTCAGCAGCGGGGATACGGCCCTTGATGATTTGCTTGGCTTCGAGACCGGCGTTTCGGCAGCTGACAGCCCACCTAATTCTTGTGCATAACATTGCAGCCAGTAGCGCAATGCCGGTGCCACATTAGTGGCATCAAACGCCCCAGTATCGCTATAGCCGAGCACTTGGGGCAGCCTATCGTCAGCGCCAACAAGCACATACCCCCCGCGCGTATTAACAGCGATGATGATACTGTCAGCAGCGACGACTGTTCCTGTTTGCGCATCGCGTGCCGGCGCACGCAGTTGCCCGGACGGCGCAGTGAATGCCGCGGCAATGCGCAATGCCTCGTCGGTGGTCCTGATAGCCGCAGCCATGCTAACAGCATGCAGAAGGACGAACAGTAGTATTGATGCTATTCTATTCATGACTTGGTCAGATAGCCCGAAACCAATCGGGCTATCCGTAAAAGGACATTACTTAACGGTAACATGGCTGCTGAGCGCCCTGCCATCCGTAGTAATGCTGACGAGCATATACACACCTGCCGGCAAGCGGTATTGGGCATCTCCCGGACGGAGACTAACCACCTTGCGACCCAGCATGTCATATACATCGATATGATCCATATCATCCGATACGTTGACGATGCCATCTGCAACATCCTTGACAGTGATTGTGTAGCTATAGAACTGGCAGCCATCCACCTTAACCACCTCCGTCAGTTCGCCCACGGGCGCACTCGCCGGTATGGTGAGGTAGTCATCCACCACGAACGGCAGCTGCTCAATCTTCACCTCGACCGGTGTCATGACCGTTGTATCCGACTTATTGACCTTGAGGTTGAGATAGATCGTTGAGTCGCAGCCGTACTGGTTCTCGCCACGCAGGAAGTACGGGGTGCCCTCCTCACTGGGCTCGGTCAGAGCGTACGGGCCGAACTCATATACCTCGCCCTCGCAGATCTCGGCATTGATGGTGACAGCCTCGGATGCCTTGCGCGTAGTGAGGGTTAGCGTGATGACGCTATCACATCCATCAGCAGCGTTGACAGCAAAACGCTGATACGTGCTATCCTTGCCAGCCAGCGGCAGATCCTCTGCCTTGATGCTGAAGCCGTAGTCCGGGTTCTCGTAATCGACACCCTCACAAGCATTGTCAGCATAAGCGTAGGTCTCGGTGCAGTTCATGCGAACGTTGTCGATGAGGAGGAAGTTGGCGGGCGAGCTGCTGCCGGCACTATTCTCATCATAGAATGCGACGCGTATAGCCTGACCGGCATATTGGTCGAGTGACAACGACTTGGTCGTATAAACCGTATCAATAGCCGTAATCTCTGTTGCATCCTCTTTCTTCCACGTTGCGCCATTATCTGTAGATATGGCCACGAAGAAACGTCCGGCATCAAAGTTCACTTTCTGCCCTTTATTACCGCAACGACGTACATCGAAGCTCAGGCTTGCTTTTCCCTCGATAGCGTATTGCGGTGAGATGAACCACTTGTAGCGGTAAGTGGGGTTGTAAACACCGTGGTACGAATGGAGTTGTGCATAATCGCCGAGCGCAGAGAGCCAGTTCTGTACCCAAGTCTGACCGGCATAGATATTGCTCGGTGCTTGGAATGGTTTTTCACTACCATTGAACACCTGCTCAATCTTGCCTGTGGTGACGAAGTTGTCCCAGCAGGTGAGTGCTGCACGCGCAAGATTATTGCTTCCCAGCGGGTTAGGCAGTGAGCTGAAGTCCTCAAACATCGGCAAACTGTTGATGCCGCATTTCGTCTGGAAGGTCGTAGATTGCGACCAGTCGCTCTTGGTATTCTCATCACAGAGAGCGCGAACGGCTACGGTATAAACCGTACCTTGCTTCAGGCCGGTTACACGATACGGATTGGTGGTAACATTCTCGATGATAGAGTCATTGAGTTTGATCTCCCAAGCCTCTTCGAGACCAGCAAGCCAGTTCACTGTAACCTCATTATCCTTGATAAAGGTTAATTCAACCTGTTGCGGTTTGACGCAGTCAGGCAACTCGGTCAATTTGACGTACTTCACATAAACAGCATTGGAGGTAGCATTCTTGATAGCCAATACCTTGCCGGTACCCTGATAAAGGTTCAGCATCTTAGAGAAAGTCTCTAATACATACGGATTGTCTGAGCTCGAACTTCCTAACTTGTTCACCGTCTGGAAGAATGCAATCTCTTGGAAAGTAGAAGCATCCCAAGTATTATCTATTACGCCCAGTTGAACAGCACCCAAGTTTAGAGAATTGAACAGAGCAAGTTCAATCTCCACATTCTTGAGATCCACATTCAATTCCGGAAGAATAGCAATGGCGCTGCTATTGAGTTGCAGACAAGTCCATTTCTCGGCAGTTTCCATCTCCGGTGTCTTGTAGTTAACCGTCGTTGGAGAAGCAGACTTGAGTATCCAACATTCCGGCGTCTCGGCGAAGGATTCCGTGTAAGGCAGCTGCTCCAACTCGCAAGGAGTATTGAAGTCAAATTCAACCCAATCGGTCTCATCGTCAGGACAGATCGTGCGGACATAGATGCTATAGTCGGTATTTGGCAACAATCCGTTGACAGTTACTTGCGGACCGTTGTTAATCGTACCGGCAGCAATCTTATCCTCGGCGTCAATCAGGTTTGGCATACCCAAATTGGCGTACTTCGATACGACGTACTCAAAGTCTTTGCACTTGCCGCCGAACCATTCTACGGTTACTGTCCGTGCTTTGCGCTCAGCAAATGTGAAATCCTTCGGTGTGGTGCAGAGGTATTCCTCGACAATGACGCTATCCACAGCCAAAGGCAATGCATACGGCAGGTTAGCAGCATCTGCTGCGGAGGAATTATACCAATATATAGCCAATGTATAGATACCGGCCTCCTCAATATCCAGATTGGTATTTACCCAAGTCCAATCTGTGATGCCACGTGTCTTGCCCATTACGGTATAGCAGCCGTTGGCATTCGTGGTAGCATTACCATTACGTGTCTCACCGGAAAGCAAGGTCGCAGTGCTTGCTTTGAACGTAGCACCGGCGGGTATCAGTTGGACATATGCACCATCGTTGTCATAGGCATTACCCGGTTGCTTGAGTCTGAAACGGAAGCGATAGGTTCCGGTTTCGGCAATATTGATATTACGTACAGCCCATACCGACGAAGTCGCTACTTCTTGTCCGGGAACATTGGTTTTGTTGCCATAAGACATCCAATTGACACTATCGTTGGTAATGAACAAAGCGTTTTCATCCGTACCCTCACATTTGGCGGCATCGCCTACGATGAAGAAGTTAGGATAGAAGGCGCCTTGCACGGTCCTTACGTTATACAGAGTCCACAGTGCATTGTCAGCCTCATCCTCAAAACCGGTGATGAGTGGCAGCGGAGCCGGGGTCTGGATGGTCGTTGCGGTGAGCGGGCCTACCCAATCATCGCCCTCCACGTTACCACGAACGTAGATGTCGTAGGTAGTGTTAGCTGACAGACCGGTAATCGTGTACTCCTTCGTATCAATAGTTAGGATAGTAGCATCGGCGATATCACCACCTGTTACTACATAAGCCACTTGCCACTGGTTGATGGTAGGTGTAAACTCAGTGAACGAGAACTTAATAGTGCTCTCGGACAGCATCTGCAGTTTCAGATCTTCAACCGGCAGAACAACGTTCAAGTCATTGGTTATGACGAGATTATCGATATAAGCAGATGTTGCTGTAGTAGTCGAGAAACGCAGACGTTTAAACGGCTGAGCAGATGTGTAAAGTTGTGACAAATTCACATACGCTTTCTGCCAAGAGTTGCCAACATTCTCAATCGTAGTAACATAGATAGCCTCGGCATCCATTGTCTCATCGGAAACTGCCTCAATCTTAACGGCAGCTTTTGTTGTAGTAGAGGACGATTTGATATCAAAATAGAGCAACAATTGCTTCAAACTCTCTATATCCAATTCGGGAGTAATGGCAGCCGAACGGTGTGTGCCCACACACGATCCACCTGCTTGCGACGGAACTTCACTAAATTGCAGATAGAGACCACGCGTACCATCTTTCTTAGCCGAAGTAGATGCTTGTGCCAGATAATCTGTGGTGCAAGCCGAAGATCCCTGAATCTTGAAACTGGTCCAGCAGTAGTCAGTCAACAGGTCGGTATCGCCATCGAAGCCTTCCTCGTACGGAATAGCACGCGTCTCCGGGCACTCGGTCTTGAACTGATAAACGGAGCTCCAGCGGCTCTTATCGGAAGCCGAGCAGAGCGCCTGTACGTATGCATAGTAGGTAGTGTTACCTGTCAGATTGCGGATAACCGCCATCGTGGTGTCCACCATCGTTTCCGCTACCGGCGTAGCGGTATCGGGATCGTCATCTTTGTCGGCAAAGACGCGAACAAGGTAAGATGCGCCTTCGTTGTCCGATTTCCAATCCAGTTTGACCGTATCAATGCCGATCTCGCTTGCCAAGTCAACAGGCTTGAAGCAAGTCTCAATAAAGTCGATGGTGACATTGTCGATATAGACATATCCGGCATAGTAGGAAGCCGAGGTCGGGTTCTTATAGTGCAACGGTTTGAGTGCTATATAGGTACCGAAGTTACCTTTATCATCGCCTTTATATCCCTCAAAGGTGTACATCTTGTCATAGAATACCGTTGCGGCTGCACCTTGTACAGAATCCAATTTGATAGATACAAAGGTACTCGGGTCGTTCGGGTTAGTCATCACGCCTACTTCATAATAGAAGTAGTTCGTTGCCGTAGTATAACCCGGATTAACCTGCATGTTCAGTTGCAGACGTTTGACGCTGTCCACTGCCAAAGCCGGGAATACGAAGTAATTGTTGTGATCCTTCGTTACCTGACGGAGATAGAGTGCCTTGTTACCGGTTTCACCGCGGGAAGCTACATAGGAGTGATTTGCGTCTTCACCGCACATAGTCATACAACCCAGGTCTTTTCCCGCACTGGTTTCATAACTTTGGAAATCCTCCTCATAGGGGAAAGTCTGGAGTTTGCAGAGGGTCTTGAAGGTCTTCGCATTGCTCCAAGCGCCGGTACACTCCAAAGTCTCATCAACAGACTGAACATAGACATAATAGGTCGTGTTGCCATCCAGACCGGTCAGAGCCTTGTTTTGCACGTCCAATTGCCCGTCGAAGATATCTGCTGTAGCAGTAGCAGGGTCATCCAGTTCGGTAGAACTTACTTTGAGGTTCCACTTGTTCTCGGCTTTGCCCTTTGCCCAAGAGATATTCGCACTGACAGAATCAATATCCTCTACCTCAATCGTGGTAATCTTACCGCAGAGAGGAACTTCCTCAATGAGCAAGTTATCAAAGCAAATATGAGTCGCTTTATTTCCTGCAGTGACGTACGACGAGCGGATAGCTATTCTGCCGCCCTCGCCGGTATAAGCACTAAAGTTAACAAAGACCTCATCCCATGCTTTTGCATCACTCAAGTTGAAGCGATACTCCGCTATCTTCACAAAGTTGTCATTGGCTTCCAATACACCAATCTCCGTGTAAGATGCATCTCCCACATACGAGGATGTATAAGGGCTGGCATTCATCGTGAGTTGCAGGGTCTTGATAGGCTTGTCGAACTCAGGCAGCACGAGCATCGGCTCTTTATTGGTAGAGGTAGCATTGAACTTAATCACCTGACCTGTCTTCACCGCTGCGTTCGGCGAGCCAGAACCTGCTACCTGCATACCGGCTGTCTGCGTGAAGCAAGCCGACAGCGTATTGGCACCTGTTGCCCAACTCTCCCAATCCTCAGTAAATGGAGTAGCAAAGGTGCCACACTCGGTAAAGAAGGACGTACTACCCCATGCGCCGTTGCCGTTGGATTGCACAGAACGGACATAAACATAATACTGCGTAGAGTGGTTCAGACCAGTTGCAACAGCCTGTTTCTCCGTAACGGTAGCCGACCAAAGTGCCGCTGCCGTCTCCGGATCTTCAGGTGCCTCGGCAAAGACTTTGACTTCCCATTTAGTAGCCTTACCGTTCTCTGTCCAAGTCAGTTTGGCACCGGTCTGGGTCATCTCCGAAGCCTCCACGTCCGATACAGGTTGCGGATCAGTAGCCAAAGAGATGGCGAGGTTGTCTATCATCATGTAATTGTTCTTCGCCGTATCTTGATAGAATACAATGTATTTGCCGGAACCTGCATAGGATGACATATCTACCACAAAGTA
>JAFSXJ010000047.1 GCA_017444065.1 Paludibacteraceae bacterium
AATAAGGAAATAGAAAAATGAGAAAATTGCAGAGGGAGGTGGATCCTCAATACTTGAACTGTCCGATTCGGAACGTGATTGAGAAATTCGGCGACAAATGGTCGCTCTTGGTGTTGTACCATTTGAACGAACATGGCACGCTGCGTTTTAATGAATTACACCGTGATATGTCCGATTGTTCCCAGAAAATGCTCTCGCAGACGCTTAAACGGCTTGAACAAATAGGGCTTATCAGCCGGCAGGTTTATCCCGAAGTACCGCCGAGAGTTGAGTACAACCTCACTATCCGCGGACAATCCCTCATGCCTCATGTGAACGCGCTTATCGGCTGGGCCCTGGAGCATTTTGAGGAAATAACAAAATAAGGGCAGTAGCGGCTTTGGTACGCGACATCATCCTCCGAGTGATCCTTCCGCAAAAGTCGCAGATTTCTGTCATTTTTGAACGATTTCTCTTGCATAATTCATAAAAAAGTTGTACCTTTGCACCAGAAATGGTTACACTACTGTAACCTTTTAATCAAAAATTGAATTATGAAGCAAGTCAGTTTTAAGAAAGCAATCAAAGCGTGGCAGGGGATTCAACCTGTCTCTGACTAGAGAAGAACGAAAAAGACAGTTCCTGGCGTGTAATCATCACACCATCCAGATAAAAACACACAAATAACAATGAAACAAATTTATTGGATAGCAGCATTGGGCATCTTCTGCGGCATGACTACATTCACTGCCTGTCAGCGGAAAGAGGATGTAAAACCCGATGAAAAGAAATCGAGTATTGTAATTCTCTATGAGAACGACGTGCATTGCTCCATAGACGGTTATGCCAAGATGGCAGGACTCCGCGATGCTATTTCCGACACAGCCTATGTGGGGCTGACCTCCAGCGGTGATTATCTGATGGGCGGCACTGCCGGAGCGCTTTCAACGGGCAGTTATATAGTGGATATCATGCGTACTATGCACTACGATGCTTTGGGTTTGGGTAATCATGAGTTTGACTTTGGAGGACCACGCATGCTGGAACTGCTGAAGGGCTTTAACGCACCGGTGATATGTGCCAATTTCTTCGACATGCAGGGTAACCGTTTCTTCCCTGCATATACGATACGCGAATACGGCAAACATAAAATCGGCTATGTGGGAGTTCTCACGCCTAAAACTATGGAAGACGAATTCTATTCGTTCTATGACGAGAAAGGCAATCAGCTCTACGACCTCAAGCAATCCGAGTTACCGCAGTTGGTGCAGCAGGCAGTGGACGAGGTGCGAAAAGCAGGTGCCGATTATGTCATTCTGTTGTCGCATTTAGGCGAGAAAGAATCAGTCTCTGATCCGACCTCACATGCCTTGGTAGCGGCAACGACAGGCATTGACATCGTCTTTGACGGTCATACCCATAGTGTGATTCCTTGCGACACGGTGCTCAATGCGGCAGGCAAACCGGTCTATATCTCGCAGACCGGAACCGCTTTTGCCAACGTGGGCAAACTGCTGATTGATTCTGCCGGCGGCTTCCATGTCGAACTCATTCCGGCCGAGTCTATTACGTTCAGCAATGCCGTTGTTGCGAGCACTACAGATAGCATTCATCGCTTGCTCGATGCGGAAGTCAACAAGGTGGTCTTCCATTCCGATTACAGGCTGGCTATTGATGACGGTAAGGGCACCCGTATGGTGCGAAAAGCGGAGACGAACGCCGGTGACCTGTGCACAGATGCATACCGTTATATCACCAAGGCGGACATTGCATTCAACAATGGAGGAGGTATCCGTGCCAATATAGAAGCCGGTGATGTAACTCTCAAGCAGGTGATAGACATGCAGCCATTCGACAACCGCATCGTAACTATTCAGGCAACAGGAGCGCAAATCCTGAATATGCTGCAACTATGCACTGCCACTCTTCCTGAAGAAGACGGTGCTTTTCCGCAGGTATCGGGAATGCGCTTCACGGTACGCGTGACGGACCATACCATCACTTCCGCGGAAGTGTTGCAGCCGGATGGCACTTACAAGCCCATTGACCCGACTGCCACTTATACCGTAGGTACCACCGATTATTGCGCATACAACGGCGGTTTCTACAATGCTTTCCGTCAGTGCCCTGTAATCAAAGAATACACTACGCTTTGCCGTGAGACGCTCGCTCCGTATATCCAAGAGGTGCATAACGGCAATGTCCCTGCCCAATACGCCGCTCCGCAAGGCAGAATAATTATCGAATAAAAGCGAAATGCGTTTTACAACACATCTTGTCGGCTAATGAAAAGAACTGTTTTTTACATATTGGTACTTGCCCTCTGCTCCTGTGCGGTGCAACGGACTACTACAAGCGAGGAGTTTGCAAAAGATGTGCAGAAGGACATCCCCTTCAAGGCAACCGACCTGAAGCCAGTAAGCGGTCATGACAACACCTATTCTTTCCGCAGCGACGGATATGTCGGTCTGCTGCCGGACTATGAGGTGGACAGCGAAGGAGCAAGCATGATTTACCAGACTACGTTTGCCCCGACCCACAATACACAGCCGTCCAGCGTCATCTGGCGGAACATCATCATCAA
>JAFSXJ010000048.1 GCA_017444065.1 Paludibacteraceae bacterium
GCGGTTATCTCGTCAATCACGGCGTTGTACTTCTCGCGCTTGGTCTTGTAGATGCGGTCGTTCATGTCAATAAGCGCGATGGGCTTGTTGGTCGGGATGACCACCACGTCCAGCTTGTAGATGTTCCAGAACTCGCCTGCCTCTGTCTCGGCGGTACCGGTCATACCGGCGAGCTTGCCGTACATACGGAAGTAGTTCTGCAGCGTGATGGTGGCAAAGGTCTGCGTGGCAGCCTCGACCTTCACGTTCTCCTTCGCCTCCACTGCCTGGTGCAGACCGTCACTCCAGCGGCGGCCTTCCATGATACGGCCCGTCTGCTCGTCAACAATCTTCACCTCGTTGTTGTCAATGATGTAATCCACATCTTTCTCGAAGAGGGTATAGGCCTTCAGCAGCTGGTGTATCGTGTGCACGCGCTCGCTCTTGATGCTGTAGTTCGTCAGGATGGCATCTTTCTTCGCCTGCTTCTCCTCGTGCGTCAGGGTCTCGTGCTCCAGCTCCGCCATCTCGCTGCCTACATCCGGCAGCACGAAGAACTGCGGGTCATCCATGTTACCCGTCAGGGTGTCTATGCCTTTGTCCGTCAGTTCAATCGTCTTGTTCTTCTCGTCAATGACGAAGTACAGCACGTCGGTAGCGACGTGCATGTTCTTCTCGTTCTCCTGCAGGTAGAACTCCTCGGTCTTCTGCATGCGCACCTTCACGCCCTGTTCGCTCAGGTACTTGATGAGGGCTTTCGATTTCGGCATGCCCTTGAACGAGCGGAACAATGCCAGTTCGCCCTCCTCGCGCACCTTCTCGTCGGTGCTGCCCATCTTCTGCTTGGCCTCCGTCAGCAGTTGCGTGGTCAGTTGGGTCTGTGAGCGCACGAGCAGCTCCACGCGGTGCTTGTACTCGTCGTACATCTGGTTGTCGCCCTTGGGCACCGGACCGCTGATGATGAGCGGCGTACGGGCGTCGTCAATCAGTACGGAGTCCACCTCATCGACGATGGCGTAGTTGTGTCCGCGCTGTACGAGGTCCATCGGACTGGTCGCCATGTTGTCACGCAGGTAGTCGAAGCCGAACTCGTTGTTCGTGCCGAAGGTGATGTCGCAGGCGTAGGCCTGGCGGCGCTCGTCGCTGTTGGGCTTGTGCTTGTCGATGCAGTCCACGGTCAGACCGTGGAACATGTACAGCGGTCCCATCCACTCCGAGTCACGCTTGGCAAGGTAGTCGTTCACCGTCACCACATGCACGCCTTCGTGCGTCAGGGCGTTCAGGAACACCGGCAGGGTGGCTACCAGCGTCTTACCTTCACCCGTCGCCATCTCGGCAATCTTGCCCTGATGGAGTACCACGCCGCCGAACAGCTGCACGTCGTAGTGAACCATGTCCCAGGTTATCTCGTTGCCGCCTGCCATCCAGTGGTTGTGATACACGGCCTTCTCGCCGTCTATCTCCACAAAGTCAAAGCGCGGACTGGCTGCCAGGTCGCGGTCCATCTGCGTCGCGGTAACTACGATGCTTTCGCTCTCCGCGAAACGACGGGCGGTCGATTTGACGATGGCGAACGCCTCCGGCAATATCTCCATCAGGATGACTTTGTACTGCTCCTTGATTTCTTTCTCGATGTCGTCAATCTGCTCATAGACCTTCTCGCGTTTGTCTATCTCCAGTTCCTCAATCGAGGCGCGCAGTTCGGCAATCTTCGATTTCTTCGGTGCTACGCTCGCGGCAATTTTGTCCATCAACGCCTGCGAACGGGCGCGCAGCTCGTCGTTCGACAGCGCGTCTATCCCCGGATAGACAGCCTTGACCTGATCTACATACGGCTGTATCTCGCGCATGTCCTTCTGCGCCTTGTTGCCGAATAGTTTGGTTATTAACTCAATGATATTCATAGTGTTGTTGTTTTACTGATTTCTGCCTTGCGCACATGTACAGGCACATGCCTGAAGCGTGCGCGCATATTGACACACAAAGGTACAAAAAAAAATCGACATTTGCAAATAAATGCCGATTTTTTTTATCCATCCGCCACGATTGGCGGACATTTACCTCCGTGTGCACTACAGTCGCTGTACGTGTCAGAGGCGTTTCGAGGCGTCGTACGACTCGATGGTCTTGGACTGAATCACTACCGTCGTGTCACCGCGCTGCACGCACGAGGACGAGGTCGTGACCGTCCGCGTCACATTGCAGCCCGTCAGGACGGCTCCCGCAACCAGTGCGGAAAAGATTACTGCTTTTTTCATAGCGATGAAGTTTTTTGTTTGAGTACGGAACAGACAGAATATACGGAATTTTTTCTTTCCGTGAGTTCCGTGAATTCCGTACTCACCCTTTTTAGCCGTTACCCGTTGTTCTGCGCATCGTACTCGTCCGCGCACAGATGCCACAGGTACTGACGCAACGTCTTGTACCCCGTCTCCTGCTGCGCCTTGAAGTTCGCCACGTCCGTTGACACATAGCTCAGGTTCTTCCTGCGCAAAGCCACAGCCTTGCCAATCTCTCCGAAGCGTGTGCGGGCCAGTGTCTCCTCGCTTGATACAGGCGTGGTGCGCTTGTACGCGTCAGCGGGCTTGGTGTACAGACGCTGACAGCTGTCGCTGGTCGTCGGGTCGCTACGGTGAGTGGCGACCAGATAGTTGCCATGAGAGTGACCGTTTGCTTTCTTCGGTTTTAACAGAGCGCCTTGGATGTACTCGATACCGGCGGCTCCTACTCGTGCTTTTGCCATATCATGTCAGCCATGCTTTACTTCCGGCTGACGTGGAAGGGTTAAGGTTGGTTAGTAAATTAAGGTTTAGGTTTCACTTGTTCGGGCGTCCCCGAACACTCTTCCGGCATCCCTTTTTGGACAGTCGGGACTGAGGATGGGGCGACAGACGCCTCGGCTGTACATTATCCTGTCTCCGGAAAAGCAGTGCAAAGGTAAGGCTGTTTTTTGACAAATGCAAGTCTTTTGCCGATTTTCAATAATTTCCCTCTACACTTTCGCTAATTTCCCCTTTACAGCGGCAGAGGGATTGGGAATCGCAGGTCATATCCGCAATAATCGCTGAACGCTTGTACCTCATGGTAGGTCAGGCCTTTCGCATTTCTCATGATGCGGATGTCGCGCAGTTCGTAGCGTGCCGAATAATGGACATAACGCGCGCAGAAACAACCGAAGAACCAGGCAAACTCTTCGGGCGCGATACGCTTGTCTATGGCTGTGCTCAAACGATGCCGCAATACGGTTTTGCTAATCAGTAATGTCATGGTTGATATCTTGTTCATTTTCTGCATGTTCGAATCTTCATCGGGGGTGATTCGAAGGCAATTCGGAGGCAATTCGAGGTTTATTCGGACTTGTAACGGCGGTCATACTCTTCCAGGATCGCCCTTGTCAGTTTTGTCATGGAACGGATGTCCGGCTCCAGACGGTTGTACAGTATCACCACCCAGTCGCGGATACGCTTGCGTGCCATCAGTGCCCTCGGAAGGTCTTCTATACGGCTCTGGATTTCTCGGGTGCAGTTCTCCACAATCATTTTCCGAAACTGCTGCCTGTGTTTTTGAGGGGATGTGCCGGATAGCGGCACCGTAGGCCTGTTCATGCGGACGAACGTCTTGCCGTTCACCGTTCGGAACGTCAGGTTGCCCAGTGTGCCAGATAGCGATTGAATGGGCAGGTCAGGATTTAATATTACTCTTGCCATAATCGTTGATTCTAATTGTTGATGATAAATCGTTCCGCGTTCTGCATCTTGTGCGCCATCACATCCTGTTCGGCGTACAGTCCTCGCTGCCCCTTGTAATCCGCATGGTAGAACGTCATCCCTCGCGGCAGGGGCTTGCCGTTATAGTTCCTCGGTGTGGGCAACCGCGGCAAACGCAGGTTGTCGCGCATCGCGCGCAAGGGGTTGTAATCGACGAACCGTCCTTCGCGCAGCTTCCCCGCGATGGTTGCGTACAGCGCCTCACGCTGCTCTGTTCCGAGACTCTCCCACAACTCAAAGCAGTCGTGACGGTGATAAAGGCTCGCTCCGTGGTCATAGAGCATCTGCCATAACTGGTCGAATGAATACATGATTTCCTGA
>JAFSXJ010000049.1 GCA_017444065.1 Paludibacteraceae bacterium
ACGAGCAACTCAATGTTCTCGTAGTCAATGTCGGACAGTGCAGACCATACAAACGGAGGAGTGGTGGAGCGACATTCGATGAGTTTCAGAGCCGTGCAGCCCGAATAGAGTGAGTCCTGAATGCTATTGACATTCTCGCCGAAAACAATGCTCTCCAATGCGGTGAAGTTCCTCAAGATAGTTCTGGGGATTTCCGGATCATAGTAGGAGTCGCATTTTATGTTTCTGCCCTGATAAATGGTCTTGAGCGACGAAGCAAGGGTCATAAACGGGTCGCCGTCCTTTTTGTTTATATTATCACACTCTATACTAAGTGCTTTCGAGCTGCCGTTGATGGTGATGCTGGTGAGCGGTGTTCCCTCAAAAGTGGTTTTGTCGCCCTCTATCGTCGTGACGGTAGCGGGGATGGTGAGCGAAGTCATGTCAGGGCAGTTGCAGAAAGCCTTTATGCCGATAGTCTTTACAGCATACTTGGTGCCGTAAGACTCTATCGAATCGGGGATAACCACATCACCTTTGTAGTACCCCGCTATCGGTTGGTCCTGCGCATCATGCGCATAAGTTACAACTGCTCCTGAACCGTTAAGGTAGTACCAGAAGCCATCCTTCTCGAAGTCTGCCATCGCGCTCAAACTGACCAGAGCGCAGATGAATGAAAACATAATCTTTTTCATGGTGTTAATTTATATATATATGGTTATTGATTGTCAGCGTACCTCAGTGCCGAGGGCGTTGTATGTTTTGCCGTCGCGGATGATATACAGAACACCATCCCTGAACTCCTTGCTTACCGCGGTTTTGCCGTCCGCAGCAATCTGCTCTACAGCCGTAGGCGACTGCAACTCGAACTCACAGGTGAATTTAGCCTGATCCTTGTTCTCACGCCAGCCGACGTTGTCGATAGCCACAGCAGCGAAGCAGTACTTGGTGCCTTGTTTGCAGGGTAACGTAGCCTTGCCGCCTTTGTGAACACCCTCCACCGCTTTGTACTCCTCATCATTCTCCTTAACAAAGAGCTGAACATGGCTTACGCCGGAAGAAGCATCGGAAGCAGTCCACTCGACCAGCATGTTCTCTCCGTCAATAGTAGCATTCGTCACGTTGCTCTGCGGGAGGTCGTTGTCTATAGTATTGACATAAGTGTTGGTACGGATAGGCTTGTTGGCATCGAAGACAATGACAGCCTCGTTCTCAATCCTTGCTCCGTTGGCGAGACCGTCAAGGTGGTTGATTGCGAATGTGACGAAGCCTTCGCCTTCGTGGTTGATGTTGTTAGGCACAAGGAAGCCCTTGTCGGGGTCTTCTTCGACATTGCCTTTCTGGTCAAGGGTGATAAAGCTCCATGACGCCACGCCTTTCTCCGTGTCGAGCTTGCCATTAACACGGACAATCATGTTCTTTGCCTCGAGCTTGACATCCTGCGTGAACTCCTTCATGTTCTGTCCTTCCACGCGTATGGTGGTGTCAGCCCAGCCGAAGGAAGTGAAGCCGAAGGACTCAAGGTCGTACCTGCTCTTGTCGAGCGTGTCGGTAACAAAGACCTCGTGTGCGGGAGCGGTGGCAGTAGATTTGTTCTCGAAAGTGACTGTGTAGCTCATCTCCGGTGCGGGCTTGATGTAATGCTCGTCGCCAAAGCCGGAAGGACCTATCATCTCGTTGGGGTCGTAGCTGGATACGCAGAGAATCTTCTTCACCTTGCCCGTTCCGTGCAGGCAGTCGTTCATCGCGTCGATATTCATAGCGATATTGAAGGCAGAATTAGCGAGGAAAATTGCTTTAAGCCCCCACCCGTAAGGATTGAGGTCCATAGCGCATGTGAACACGGCACTGAAGACGTTGGTCATGAAGTTGCCTATGCGGTCTTCAGGATTATCCTCGATTGCCTGGAACCACATCTTGAAGCCCACCTGATATGCGCAGCCTAACAGAGGCACGCTGCCGATGGTGGCATCAATAGTACCCCAGCCGAGATACTTCAGCAGGCAATCGACCTTGTTGTTGTCAAAGCGTTTGTACCTTGTGCGGTCGCTGTTCTCGTCGATTTCATACGCAGGAGTATGACGCTGTGCGCCCGCCTGTCCGTCCCCGTTCTGGACAACAATGGGGTTGCCGTCCTTGTCGAACTCCAGCGGTCCCCACGGCTCTCCGAGGAAGTAATACATATCCACATTCTTTGATGACTTGACAGAGAAGGGTAGGCTGTAACGGCTTCCGGCAGTGACACGGGGCAGGAGAAGCGGGAATGCACGCAGTCTGCCGTATTCTCCGCCGGCATCAAAGACAACGGACGCCATTGTGTCAAGCGTAGCCTTTACCGTCTCGTCTGTGAGCTGCGGCGGATAGAGGGGATTCTCAAAGCCGAGTGTAACCTCCGCATCAGCCGAGACATAGAGGATGAAGGGGACGTTATAGGCATCCACATTACCCCTGTTACCATACTCAATATAGAAGTTCTTGCTGCGATTGATGAGCATACGGTCCCATCCGGTCAAGTCCGCCCATACGTCAGGGGCACGGAACTCCTCAACCGAGAATCCGCCAAAGAGCGTATCCTCGTCCACAATAACATCCCATGCGCCGAGGTCGGCATTGGCAAGGTCGAAGGAAGCGTAATGCAGGACATCGGTGCCGGTGGTGTTCTTCTCGTCATATCCGGAGCGTTTCACCCACGAGCCGATGATGTCGGTCTGCCCTTCGCGGTGCAGGCGCACGTTGAGGTCCTTGTTCCACTCGTAGCCGCCGTAAATCTTCAGCATGACACCGTCCGCCTGACCCGCGATGTCGGGTTCGACTTTGTTCAGGCCGCCTATGAGGACAGTGCCGTAGGCAGGTGCGCAGGCGTTCCCACCGCGTGCAATCATAACGGGGTTGGTTATGCCGTTCTCCCAATTATTGAACTCATGCTGTGTGTGTCGCGCAGCGTCACCGTTGTCGCTTGTTCCCAAATCGTAACCCGGAATATCGTAGCGCCAATAGATGGCTTCGCCGTTTTCGGTCTGGTCGGTGTAGGAAACAACTCTGCCCGACCAGTCTTTGACAAGCTGCATCTTCGGTTTGGGCAGCAGCAGTCCTTCGTACTCGGTGAATTCGCAGTTGAGCTGCGCCATGGCATCGTTGCCATTGCCGCTGAGGTCTTTGAGGGTGCCGTCGAAGCCATAGTTGATAACGCATCCTTTTTGCGAAACAGGCTTGTGACCGGCGAACTGCTTCACCTCGTCATAGGTGAGCGCACGGTTCCATATTTGCAGCTCGTCCATATACCAGTCCTGATTGTTATGGAAGTTTGCCGCATTGCCTATGACAATCGGGTTGGTTCCGAACTCCATCCTTCCGGACAGGGAGCCTGTAGCGAGAAGCAGACCATCCAAGTACAACTCCATGTTCTGACCAAGCTTTCGTCCGTCCCAAGTGAAGACCACCGAGTGCCATACCTCAGGCTCGCATATCATGTGCACATCATCATTGTATGGGGAATAATTGTATAATATTGTCCCGTTGCCGTCGTCTGACTTGTCGGTGTTCAGGAAGGCTTTTACTTGTGCACGCAAAACGTTGAACTGCTCCGTTTTCTCGTCATAACCGTTCTTGTGCGAGTCCAAACCTATGGCAAAGCCGGGATCGCTGTATGACGGGACATAGAACTGTTCGTCGCCAGATGTGTTTTCAGTATTGGAACGCATATAAACAAGTGACGTTTGCGTGTCGAGGCTGTCCACGCGCACCCAGAATGCGACAGACATCGCCGAATCAAGATGCATGTTCTCGCGCAGCGGAACAGCCACACGGTTCTTGGGGAAATCTCCGTTATTGACAAGCGTTTTCTCGTACATGTGCAGTGCCATGTTCTTTTCAGCAGGCGCAGGTTCGGGCATCTCCTTGCGGTAGAAGAGCTGGCAGGCATTGTGTCCGCCAAGGTCGTTTACGCCCACGAACTCACGCATGAGCCAGTGGTTGAAGCCGTTGGCATCGATAGCCAACAGGGGAGACATCTGACTGCCACGCTCATTGACCACGCCAATGCGCAGCATGGCGTCGAGACGGTTGGCGTAACTGAGGCTGTTGAAGCCGTCTTTGGTCTGCACCGTCAGCCATTTGGAT
>JAFSXJ010000050.1 GCA_017444065.1 Paludibacteraceae bacterium
GAATCGACTTCTCAACTTGATGAAGTAGTTGTGGTTGGCTATGGTGCTCAGAAGAAAGTGAACCTTACCGGTGCTGTGAGCGTTGTTGACCAGAAGGACATCGTCGGCCGTCCTACGGCGAACATGGCCACCGCCTTGCAAGGCGCGGACCCGGCACTGAACATCACGATGTCTGCCGGTGGTCCGGGCGCAGGATATAACTACAATATCCGCGGTGTGGCATCCATCAACAACTCCTCGACCACCAAACCGCTGGTGCTGGTGGACGGCGTGGAGATGGATCTGAGTCGCGTTAACAGCAACGATATTGAGTCTGTCAGCATTCTGAAGGATGCTTCTGCTTCGGCTATCTATGGTTCGAAGGCGGCAGCCGGTGTGATCCTGGTCACGACGAAGTCGGGCAAGGAGGGTCTGGCTCCGCAGGTGACTATCGATGCCAAAGCCGGATGGAAGTCCCCGACTACCGAGCACGACTTTATCACGCAAGGATTCTGGTCGGCGTACATAAGCGACATCTTCATGATGCAGCATACCAAAACAGCTATGACCACCTATTCCGATGCTGACTATGCCGAACTCTGGATGCGCATCAATGACGTAACAGAGAATCCCGAGCGTCCATGGGTAGTCACGCAGAACGACGGTTCGTACAAGTATTATGCTAACTTCGACTGGTACAATCATTATTACAAGACTATCCGTCCGATGCAGGACTACAACGTCAGTCTCAAAGGCGGTAACGAGAAGGTGAACTACTTCGTCAGCGCGCGCTACTACACCGAGGATGGTATGATACGTATCGACAATGACAAGTGGCATCAGATTTCCACACGCGCCAAAGTCAACGTCAACATCAAGCCTTGGATGCACTATGGCGTGAACTTCTCGTTCTTCTCGTCACGGTACACCTATCCGGGCACTACCTCATCGCGAGAGATTTTCCGTGTTGGCTCATTACATGCCATGGCGTATATCCCTGCCACGAACCCCGACGGCTCGGCTGTGTACCTCAACCCGTGGATATACTCTGGCCAAGGTACAGTGGGCGATGGTGTGAACGCTTTGCTCCTTTATGGCAAGCACAAGAACTTGAACATCAACCGCGAAATGGTGATGCAACACATGCTGACGTTCGACCTTGCCAAGAATCTCACCCTCAATGCCGACTACTCACTCACATGGCGCATGAAGGAGATAAGCAACCGCTCGGTCAAGGTGCCTTACAGCGCCAAGGAAGGAACAACCGACCTGATTGAGAACTTCCGCTCAGTGGATACCTATCATCAGCAGTTGGCACGCTACATGACCCACAACTATAATGTCTATTTCCGTTGGTCACCCACATGGGATAAGCACCATCTAACCCTCACTGCCGGTTACAACGGTGAGATGTATCGTTACCATTCATTGGAAGCGGAGCGTATGGATCTGATGACTGAAGATCTCTCGTCTTTTAACTTCGCCAAAGGAGAGGTTACTGACCTCAGCGAAAGCATCAAGACAGTCGCCACCAACGGCTTCTTCGGCCGTCTGAACTACGACTGGAACGGACGCTATCTCTTCGAACTCAGCGTGAGGGCAGATGCATCGTCTCGATTCGCTCCGGGATACAGGTGGGCTGTAACACCCGGAGGAAGTGTCGGATGGCGCATGTCGGAGGAACCCTTCTGGGAATCGATTCATGACTGGTGGGATAACGCCAAGCTTCGCATATCAGCCGGACAACTCGCCAACCAGATGACCGGATACTACGATTATATCCAGTCTGTTGATGCCGATGGTATGTTCACACAGGCTATCACCCTTGACGGTGCTACCGTCCTGTCGTATGCTACCGAGGCTGACCCCAATGCAGGCACGCTCACTTGGGAAAAGATGACCACCTACGATGCAGGTCTGGACCTCGGTTTTCTGGGCAACCGCCTGTCGTTCACCGGTGATCTGTACATCCGAAACACCGAGGGAATGCTCAATACAGGTACCGCTCTGCCTTCTGTCTATGGAGCAACCGATCCTAAGCAGAACTCCGCCAATATGTCCACCAAGGGCTGGGAACTCTCCCTTGCCTGGCGTGACCAGCATAACGTGTTAGGCAAGCCGTTACGATACGAGATAAGCGGTGGAGTGGGCAACTACAAGACCGTTATCACCAAGTACAACAACCCTGAAAAACTCCTCACTACGTATTACGAGGGTCAAGTGCTCGGTGAACTGTGGGGATATGAGATTGACGGGCTTTTCGCTAACCAACAGGAGGTGGACGATTACCTCACCCGTGTCAACCCTGTCGAGTCGGAGGTTTATACGGATATCGTGGGTGTTGTTGACTCCAAAGCTCCGGGCTTGCACCCGGGCGATGTGCGCTATGTCGATCTGAACGGCGATGGCAAGATTACTTCCGGCAACGGCACAGTAGATAATCCCGGTGACCGGCACATCATAGGTAATACCTTGCCGCAGTACAACTACAACTTCCATGTCTCCGCCGAGTGGTTTGGCATTGACTTGAGTTTGTACTTCCAGGGTATAGGTCGGCGCGACTGGTATCCTATGACCGAGGCAACCACGTACTGGGGACCCTACTCGCGTCCGTATCAGGGATTCATGCCAAAGGACTTTATGAGCAATGTGTGGAGCGAGGATAATCCGGATGCCTATTTCCCGCGTTATCGTGCCTACGAGGCACTCGGATCTGCCAATTCGCTGGGTCCTGCCAACAACCGGTATATGCTTAACGTAGGGTACTTGCGTCTCAAGAACGTGACTGTCGGTTATACGCTCCCGTGCTGGAAGAATGTATTCTCCGACTTCCGCATCTATTTCACCGCTGAGAACCCCTGGTATTGGAGTCCGCTGCAGCAATACTGCCGCAGTATCGACCCCGAGTCAGCGGTAGTCAGTTCGCAGGCTATCACTTATGGCTTTGCCAAGTCGTTCACGTTTGGTATTACTGCAACTTTCTAAAGCATGATGATTATGAAAAGAATAAATATTCTTACATTGTTAGCGGTCGTTGTGCTATACACAACTTCCTGTAACATGGATCTCTATCCCGAGGACCAGCTCTCGACCGCTACGTTCTTTACCTCCGAGACGGCATTGCATGAGTATAGTAATTATTTCTACCGTATGATGCCGGATCCTGAGACGATGTATGCCGAGGAGGGTGAGCATTTCCTTGCCCCTGTACCGAGTGATCTCGTTCGCGGCATACGTGACATACACAGTGGTGAGGCGTATTGGAAGAAAGATGCATGGCGTAATCTTAGGAAGATTAATTACCTGTTGGCCAACGCC
>JAFSXJ010000051.1 GCA_017444065.1 Paludibacteraceae bacterium
TCATCAACCTCCTGTCCGGTCACGAGCTCCTCTTTGTAGTAGTCAAAGGCCAGCTGCAGCTCTTCGGTGGCGTTGCGCACACCCTCGTAGCCCTCTATCCAGCGGCGCAGACTCTTGACCTTTCGCATTTGCGCCTCGGCGGCTTTGGCGTCCTCCCAAAAGCCGGGAGCCTGCGTGTGCAGTTCCTCCTCCTCGAGTTGGATACGTTTCTCGTCAATAGCCAGGTACGACTTGAGCTTGTCAGCACGTTGCTGCACATCTTTGAGTTGTTCGATTGTTATCATAAGAGTATTTCGTTTTCAGTATTCATTTATCAGCGGAGCAACCAAGATCGGCTGCTATATGTCATCCATTCAGGTAGTTCTTGGGTTTGTTGTGTTGTACGTAGAAGAGCACCATCATCCGGTAGAAACACAGCAGTTCCAGAGGGAACATATACATATACTTCACAATCATCGGCAATGGCAACAACTGTGGCGTCCACAGCACAATCAGGTAATACAGTACACGGAACAAGGTCTTGCTTTCCTCCGTCGGAATAATCTTGCGCATGAAGGGGAATCGGAAGCGCGGCATGGAGAACCGTTCCAGCCAGTTCACGCATGGGAACGATAGCCACAGCATCAGTGTGCCCCAGCCGTCAAAACTGTACAGAAGCATGAACGGCAGGTAACGTGAGAATACCAGAATAGGGTAGAGCCATACGTTGTACCTGCTCCGCCAACTGTTGTAGAGTCCGAATACGGCCATCATGATTATTACACAACCATATATCAACCACATGTGCGTGTCGGCGATGGCCTGCCATGAACGGTTGAATGCCCATAGCAGTCCCAATGCCTCGGTTGTGAAGAATATACGTACTCCGACAATCACCGGCATATATTTCTCGAAGTGCCGGAAGTTCCTGTTATGCAGACGGATAGCCGGCTGACGTTCCTTCTGTACGGCTACGGTGTCGTTGAATATGTAGCCTAACTCGTAGAGCGAGAACACGGCTACAAGCAACAGCAGGTAATTCACAGTGAATGGCAGCCACCCGCCTTTATACGTCAGCCATGAGTAGAACGCGGTAGGCATAATATAGATAAGCATCCACGACAGCAACTTCCACACCGTGCCTAAGCGCACGACATAGTAATAGACGAACGGGATGTAGAACACCACGTTCGGTATGTGCTCACGTACAATCTTCGTTCTAATATCGTTGTTCTCGGGCATCTATATACGTCACTTCTTGTTCGGGCGGCAGCAATGCAGCCCAACGGTTCTTGTTATTATACACGATAATCGTTGCCTTGTGAGCACTACGCACCAGATCGATGTCTGTCAGATTGTCGGTGATTATATCGTAGTGTTCATAGTATGGAAGTGCCGATGCTTTTGTCAGCAACAAGTCCTTGAATTTGCCGGTGAAACTGTTCGCGTCGTACACCATCTCTGTCGCATAATACGCCTCTGCACCCAAATGCCGCGCTACCGTCTCGGCGATGATATCCAATGTGCCGGACACAATGACAATCTGACTTCCAACATCTGACTTCTGACTCCTCACCTCTTCCCACACCGGCTCAATCCGTCTCGGCATCAAGTACTCTTCATAGAACTGCTCAGCCTGTGCCGCCAACTCGCTCCTGCTCTTGCCTTTTAGGTATCGCAATCCGCGGCTGCGCAGCCAATCGTAACCAAACAGTTTGTACAGCAGTACGTTTATCTTTCGGCCGAACCATGACCTGCCTATACGGCGCAGACACCTGTAGCCCTTGTCCTTGACGGCAAAATCAAGGAAATCAAATGTCGTATTGGAGTAAAACAGCGTCCAACAGACGTCCACCAGTGTGTAGCGTTGCTCAGTCATGCATCAGTGATGTCAGCAGTGCTTCAAACTGTCCTGCTTGGTATTGGCGAGTAAATAGTTGTTTTTGTGCTTGGTTCACGGCTTGCCGCGTGAAACCGTTCTGCTGCCACTCGCTGTATTTGTCCAATATGAAAGCCTTGACCTCTTCCGCCGTGGTGGCGGCTATGCCTGCGTTCGTCTCGCGGATGACCTGAGCCAGACATTCCTCATCCGAACGCACGCATAGCACAGGTTTTTCAACACCCAATGCTTCGAAGAACTTTGTTGTCATAATCCCCTGCGCGCCATGGACGCCGGCTTTGTTCGTCAGCAGCAGACTAACTGATGACTGCTGTAGTATCCGTAGCACCTCCGCATTGCTTACATAGCCGTGCAGGTGCAGTCTGTCAGGCACACCGGCTGCAACAGCCTTTGCCTGCAACGCCTCATGCAGCACCGGTTCGCAGTAGAAATGCAGTTCCAGTTCCGCAGGTAATGTGCCATCCTGTGCCATCCTTCCCAGTGCCTCAAACAGCAGCGATGGGTCACGCAGACTGAAGTCGTAGATACGTCCCGTATAACTGATGATAAACGCCTTGCTCTGCTCGTCTGCAGGCGTGTAGGTCTGTTCGTCATAACCGTTGTATATCAGTTCCACCCGTTTGAATCGTTCGCTTAGGAACGCCTTGTGCCAAGGAGAGACGGTAGTGATAACCGATGCCTGCAGCAACGCGCTGTTTCGATGCCGTATGCATTGCCTGTTGTACCGTTGAGTCAGCCATCGGTCAATAGCGGCTATGCCTGTGTACGACAAGTGTTGTGCGAACTTGCTATCGCCCCATTGCTCAGCTATGTCCCGCAGGTCGGCTATTAGCGGTAAATGCCACTCTCGTGACAGACGCGTTGCTGTCATCAGCGGAAATGTATTGAAGGCACTGCACATAATAGCATCAAACTCTGAAGTCTTGCAGCACTGCGTCAGCCTACGGTACAAACGGCGTTCCTTGTTGTCGAAGAGCTTGTCTGTCAGCCATGCAAAGGCATGACGCAGACCTTTGTCTGACCGATAGTAGGGCAGCGGTATGTTCGTTGCCTCTGCAAACGTAAATCTACTCTCGGGTAACTGCTCGTACGCCACGGTGCATTGCCAGCCTCTACGGGCAAGGTTTGCAATTAGATACCGCACACGGGGTGAATGCAACGGTGCCGTAGGGGCGTCGGTCAGTATGAGCAGTCGGCGGGACATTCTATCGTTGTGTAAGTATATAATCCAGCAGCGAAGCGTACAACTGCCGGTGGTAGGTATCGGGGCGTAGTATGCTGTTATGCCACAGCAGGCAGAGGTCGCCGTTGTGCATACGTGTCTTGTCAATCAACTGCTGGCAGAGATAGAAAGCTTCTTCCTGGTCAAGGTGCATATAATTGTTGTTACTCAACGTGCAGTCCATAACCGTGAGCGGGTGGAGCACCAGTTCGGTGAGTTGCATCCGTTCGGGGTCAATCCACAGCACGGCACGGGTGGTCTGCAGGCGGAAGCCCGCTTTGTCGGGGAAACCCATTGTGAAATCGTCGGTGACACCGAGTGCCACCAGTTTGCGCATGTTCTCGATTGTGCAGTTCAGGTAGTGCGAACGGTGGATAGACAATTCGTCACGTCGCTTGCTGCGTTGCTCAATGCTGCCCACGCCGTAGTACGAGCTGTGCCAGCCTATAGTCACCTTGTTCCATTCCAGAAAGCGCCTCAGTTGGCGCGCGTCATAGCCCTTGTGATTGTACTGCGGATAGTCGTAACCTTTGCCGAATGAGTGCTTGACGAAGTAAATCTTTTCAGCCAACGGCAGGCGGTTGTCCTGCTCAATGAGCCACGGGAACGTATAAGCAGGGTCGTTATGAATATCACGCCATGAGCGAAGCACCTGTCGCCACTCGCCGCGCCATATACCTCCTAAAGCACCGCGCAGATGGCGGTAATGGGCTATCGTGTCGATGTCGTGCGTGAGGTATATGTGCGCGAAACCCGACGGAGGCAACGGCAATCCCACGGTCTTCATCATCAATCGTGCGTACTCGTCCAACATAGGCATCATCAGCCTGTTGCGCTTGCCGAGAATAGAGTAGGCGGCCAGGAACCGTCCGTGCTCGTCACGCTTGTCGTTGATTACTTCCTCGGCACGGGAGATAAAGAAGAATGTGTTGTAAATCAGGTCGGTACGGATGACATACGTTACCTGCTCCGGCGCTACGTCCGGCGACCACTGCTCTGCAAAAGGTGCATCCAGGTCGGGCAACACAATGTCCTTGCCCAGATGTCCGTTGGGCACGATCACTGCTTTGTACTTCGGCCACTCGCGTTCGTCATCGGTATAACCGATGTGTTGCGCCTCGTCAGCATTGCCGTACAAGAGCCATGTCTTGATATAATTGATAATCTCGTCCATAATCGTCCGTTTGTATCAGCCAATGTTGGCTGATGACATTATCTCCTCCAGTTCCTCGCTGAGTATCTCCCATTCGTACATTCGTTGCTCGAGGCTTCGCTTGAGGCGGTTGTATTTCTCGAAGTTCTCCGGCGACTGCCCTTTGACCTCTGCCAATATCTGTTCGATGTCCAGTATCTGCTGCTCCAATGCTGCTATATCCTGTTCCGCTTGTGCTACGGCTTTTTGTGCCTTGCGCAGCTCTGCCGCTTTGGCTTTTTGTGCCGCATAGGCGGTTGCACCGGAAGACCCCTCTCCGGCTCTCCCCTCATTGGGGAGAGCGTAATTACTCCCCACCTTATGAGGGAGGGGCTGGGGGCGGGTCTGTAGCGCCAGATCAATCGCCTTGTCTGCATCCTGTATGCGGGCGGCGCGTTTGTACTGTAGCCAGTCGTAGATTCCGCCGAGATGCTCACGTACCTTGCCACCGCCGAACTCATAGACCTTGCTCACGATGCCATCGAGAAAATCGCGGTCATGACTGACGAGTATCACCGTCCCGTCGAAGGCTTGCAGCGCTTCTTTGAGCACATCCTTGCTGCGCATGTCCAGATGGTTCGTTGGCTCGTCTAATATCAGCAGGTTCACCGGCTCCAGCAACAGTCGTATCATCGCCAGACGGCTGCGCTCACCGCCGGACAGCACCTTCACGCGTTTGTCTATCGCCTCGCCGCCGAACATGAATGCACCCAATATATCCTTGATGCGCGTACGTATATCGCCTACGGCAACGCGGTCAATGGTGTCAAACACCGTCAGTTCGCCGTCCAGCAGGGATGCCTGGTTCTGTGCAAAGTATCCTATCTTGACATTATGCCCTATCTTGAGCGTGCCGGTGTAGTCCTGCAACTCGTTCATGATACAACGCACCAGTGTTGTCTTGCCCTCGCCGTTCTTGCCCACGAACGCCACTTTCTCGCCGCGTCTGATAGTGAACGTCACATGGTCAAACACCACATGCTCGCCGAAGGCTTTCCTGACGTTATCTGCTATGACGGGAAAGTCACCGCTTCTCGGTGCTGGCGGGAACTTCATACGGAGGCGC
The DNA here is from genome assembly GCA_017444065.1 of Paludibacteraceae bacterium. Lineage (GTDB taxonomy): Bacteria > Bacteroidota > Bacteroidia > Bacteroidales > Paludibacteraceae > Colicola. The sequence goes on from JAFSXJ010000051.1 coordinate 5,360, forward strand.
GAATTGTCCTCCAGATCAACTTCCAGACGCTCGAGTTTGTTCAGCTGTTTGATACGGCTCTGCACCTGTACGCTCTTGGTCGCCTTGTAACGGAACCGCTCAATGAACTCCTCCGTGTCTTTAATCATCTTCTGTTGGTTCTCATAGGCGCGCACCTGCTGCTCGTGGCGTTCCTGCCGCAGGGTGACAAACTGCGAGTAGGGAACGTTGTAGTCGTAAATCCTGCCTAAGGATATCTCTATCGTTCGCGTAGTGACATTGTCTATGAAAGCGCGGTCGTGGCTGACGATGATTGCGGCACACGGTGCGCTTTGTATCCAATCTTCAAGCCATTGGATACTCTCAATGTCCAGATGGTTGGTCGGCTCGTCAAGCAGGAGCAGGTCGGGCTGTTGCAGTAGAATCTTCGCCAGTTCGATACGCATACGCCAGCCTCCCGAGAACTCGTTGCACGGTCTGTCAAAATCTGTGCGCTCAAATCCCAGACCGAGCAGCACGCGCTCCATCTGTCCCACGCTCTTCGGGTCTTGCTTGTCGCGTACGTTGTCCACCTCCTCGCGCAGTGTGGTGCCCTCGTTGTGAATCATCTGTTGTGGCAGGTAACCGATGCGCATGTCTGCGTCGCGACTGATATGTCCGCTGGTGGGAGTCTCTTCATCGGCAATCAGGCGCAGCAAGGTTGTCTTGCCTGCACCGTTCTTACCCACCAGAGCGATGCGGTCACGCCTGTTCACCAGAAAGGTGATCCCAGCCAATATTGGCAGGGAGGAATACTCCTTGACTATATTTTCAACACTTAAAGCCAATCTTTCAATGCTTTACCTGTATAACTTTGCTCGCAAGCCATGATTTGTTCGGGTGTGCCCTCTGCAACAATCCGTCCGCCTTGGCTGCCGCCTTCGGGACCGAGGTCGATAATATGGTCGGCAGCCATGATAAGTGTCGGATTATGCTCGATTACCACAACGGTATGGCCTTTGCTTATCAGCCGCTCCAAGGCGTTCAGCAGAACGAGCACATCCTGATGGTGCAGACCGGTTGTCGGTTCGTCGAAGATGAACATCGTCGGCTGGCTGTTCTCCTGCGCGATATACGAGGCGAGCTTTACGCGCTGGCTCTCACCGCCGGATAGGGTGCTGCTCGATTGACCGAGCTTCACATACCCTATACCTACGTCCTGAAGCGGCTTGAGCAGTCTGACAACTTTGGTGCAGCCGTACTCCCCGAAAAACTCGATGGCTTCGTCAACGGTCATTTCGAGAATATCATAGATGTTCTTTCCGCCAAACCGCACCTCAAGCACCTCTTGTTTGTATCGTTTGCCGTGGCAGTGCTCGCACTCGATAACTATGTCCGCCATGAACTGCATCTCAATGGTTATCGTTCCTTCACCCTGGCACTCCTCGCATCGTCCGCCCGGGGTGTTGAAGGAGAAGTGTGCCGGCGTGAATCCCATCTGTTTCGATGCCTGCTGCTCGGCGAAGATACGGCGTATCTCGTCAAACGCCTTCATGTACGTCACGGGATTCGAACGTGATGACTTGCTGAGCGGATTCTGGTCCACGAACTCCACGTCTCTGAGCAGATGCATGCTTCCGCGCAGACTGCCATAATCGCCTGTATGCTCGGCTGCTATGCCGCCGTAGTGCTTCTTCAGCGCAGGGTAGAGTACCTTGCTCACCAGCGATGATTTGCCGCTTCCGCTCACGCCGGTGATAACCGTCAGGACACTTAAAGGGAACTTGACGTTCAGGTTCTGCAGGTTGTTCTCGGCGGCACCGACAATCTCTATGTAGTTATTCCATGGTCTGCGTTGCGGCGGTATAACTGATGGAAAATCTTGCAATCGGGGTTTGCCGACGTATGTTATCTCGCCGCCGTGTGTGCCGGCTTGCGGACCGATTTCTATCATGTAGTCGGCAGCCATCATGATATCTTCGTCATGCTCAACTACAACAATCGTGTTGCCTAAGTCACGCAGTTCGTGCAGTACATGAATGAGCCGTTGGGTGTCTCTTGCATGCAGACCGATGGACGGCTCGTCAAGCACGTATAGCGAGCCAACCAGGCTGCTGCCCAGTGACTTGGCAAGATTGATGCGTTGGCTCTCGCCACCTGACAGGCTGGATGCCATACGGTTGAGGCTGAGGTAGCTCAGTCCGACATCTTCCATGAACTGCAGGCGGCTGCGAATTTCCACCAGCAGTTCGCTCATGCCAGCCAGATGTGCATCACCGTTTGCCTGCAATTGCTCTAACTCGCCAATCCATTCCATCACCTCACTAACAGGCATAGCCGCCACGTCAGTAATACGTTTGTCCCCAACCCATACGTACTCCGCCTCTTTCCTGAGGCGCATGCCGTGGCAGTCAGGACAGGTGGTCTTGCCCTTGAAGCGCGCCAGCATAACGCGGTACTGAATCTTCTGGTACTGCTCTTTCTCAAGCATATGGAAGAAGTCGTTCAGTCCGTGAAAATACTCATTGCCGGTCCAGATGAGTTGCTTCTGTTCGGGTGTCAGAGCGTAGAACGGTGTATGGATAGGGAAGTCAAACTTATCTGCACTATATATCAGCTCGTCGCGCCAGGCACTCATCTTTGTTCCGCGCCAGCAGGCTATAGCATCGTCGTAGATGCTTTTGGATTTATCCGGCACAACCAGATCGACATCTATGCCGATGATGTTACCGAAGCCGTTACACGTAGGGCAGGCACCCAACGGGTTGTTGAAGTTGAACAGATGTTCCGTTGGCTCGATAAACCGGATGCCGTCAGCCTCGAATAGTTCGGAGTAGTGTAGCATCTGTATGCGTTTGGCATCGTCCGGTTCGTTCGGCAGTTCAACGCGTAGCACACATTCCCCCTTGCCTTCGAAGAACGCTGTCTGCACCGAGTCGGCAAATCGGTTCTCGGTGGCTTGCTGACCGTCGGCTACGATGCGGTCCACCAGCAGATAGACGTTCTGAATGTCGTCCTGTAGGTCCTCGCTCAGGCTGTTGCTCAGGCGGAGAATGTCGGTGCTGCCGTCGCTGTGTACGTGCAGCAGTCGGGAATAGCCTTCGCTCAGCAGAGCCTCTAACGGTCTTTCGCTATTCAGTGCAGCGAGCAGCATGACGCGTGTGCCGTTGGGCAAGGCGCGCAACTGATTCAGTACATCCGCTACGCTATGTCGCTTCACTTCTTTACCGCTCACGGGCGAAAGCGTAGTGCCTGCGCGCGCGAAAAGAAGTTTGAGATAATCGTATATCTCCGTCACCGTTCCCACAGTGGAACGCGGGTTGCGCGAACTGACCTTCTGCTCGATGGCTATGGCGGGAGGAATACCGTCGATAGTATCCACATCGGGTTTCTGCATGCGTCCGAGGAACTGCCGCGTGTAGGCACTCAGGCTCTCAACATACCGTCGTTGCCCTTCGGCATACAATGTGTCAAACGCCAGCGACGACTTGCCGCTGCCGCTCACACCGGTGATAACCACCATCTTGTTGCGCGGTATATCTACGCTGACGTTCTTGAGATTGTTCGTCCGCGCACCTTCAATATGGATTACTCCTTGACTATCCATATCTCTCAACTCTAATCACTCAACTCTCAACTATTTTAGGTACTTGTTGCTCAGACGTTTGAGCAGGGCTTGTGTTTTCGGATCATTTGCGTTGCGCAGTTCCGCCGGCAGTTCGGGAATACGCAGTTGCATGCCCGGCAATACGCGGTCAGGTGTGCTGAGTTTGTCGCGATTAGCCTCATAGATGAAGACCCAGTAGGCTTTGTCGCCGTAGCGCTTCTTGGCTATCCATGCCAGACGGCTGTCCTGTGCGACGGTCTCGACGGGTTGGAAGTCGGTGAACGTGCGCTGGCTGTCATCAAAATAATCCGGTGCGGCAGGCTTCGCTTCTGCAGTTGTTGCCGGAGCGGCAGTCTCGGTGCTCGTGGCGTTTGCCGGTGTCTCTGCGGGTTCCGAAGACTCGGATGGAGTAAAGGCTTCCGGTGTTGCGGTTGGTGTCTCCGACGGTTGTGCAGTCGGCTCGGTGTTAACGCGCTGCTCAATGGTAGTACGCATGCCGTCTGCCCAACTTACAATCTGGTGGCGCAGCACGAAGTATGCGATGATGAGCAGCATGGCGAATACGCCGATGGTGATCAGTCCGGTCAGCCACGCATTGAATGGCTTGGATTGTTTCTTCATCTTCTGCGTTGACTCCGTGGGTGCTTCTTCGGTTTTTCCCGTTGGTTCCGTGGGCGCAGGTGTGGGCTCGGGGGCAACACTTGGTTCCGGTGCGGGCGCAGGTGTTACAATGGGTTCAATTACCGGTTCTATGGGTATGTCCACATGCTCTGTAGCCGGCATGTCTGTCGGCATCGCTCCGAGTTCGTTGAGTATGTCCTTGATTTCTTCGGCTTGCTCGCCGAGTTTGCGGATGGGGTCGATAGGTTCATCGGCAGTCTTGCCTGAACGCCGGGTATCTGTGCCGAACACAATCTTCTTGTATCCGGCAATGGTGAACCGTTCGCCTGTAGCTACATTCACGCTCTCACGTGCAGGCACATCCTGCAGTTTGAATGTTCCCAGACCGCTGATGGTTACGTTGCCGTCTTTCTGCAGACCTTCTTGTATGCTGCCTGTCAGTGCGCTGAGGAAGTCGTCAGCAACCTTCTCGCTTACTCCTGCTCGTGAACTGAGTGCACGACGGAGTGTTACTAATGTCAAATGCTCTGCCATACTACTTTCCGTTTACTGCGTCTTTCAGACGGGGGTTAGCTTTGAAGGTCCAGACATCTTTGGCGGGAATCTCTGTCTTCTGACCGTTACGCGGGTTAACAATGGTACGCGCCTGATGCGGGCGTACCTCCAGCGAACCGAAATGTTGAATCTTCACATCGCCGCCATCTTTCAATGTGTCCGTGATGATTTGCACGGTTGTGCGCAGCAACTGTTCCGTTGCCTGCTTAGTCAGTGCCGCTTTCTGCGACACGGATTGTATAATGTCCTTGTTGTTCATAGTCTTAATTCAGTCAAAAGGCCGTTCTTATCTCACTTTCGTTCGAACGATTATTACGTTTCACTCATTCAAAGAAAAAAGCCTAATTACTTATGGTGGATAACTCTCCATATAAGTCCACTCCTTCGAAGCCTGTAATCCTTACATCGTAGAATTCACCGACGTTTAGCTTGCCTTTTACCAATACTTCGCAGTCCACTTCGGGCGAGTCGGCTTCGGTGCGACCGATGAAGTAGTCGCTTTCCTCGCGGTCAATGATTACGCGCCGAACGGTGCCGACTTTCTGTTCGCTCTTCTCGGCGGCTATCGTTTCTTGAATGAGCATTAACTCGTCCAAACGATGCTCCTTCACTTCTTGGGGTATATCGTCCCTGTAGTGCAGGTTTGCCCATGTACCCTCCTCATCGCTGTAGGCGAAGGCTCCCATCCGGTCGAAGCGCTGCTTCTGTACCCACGCCTTCAGTGCCTCAAAGTCCTCTTCCGTCTCTCCGGGATGACCGACCATCAGGGTGGTGCGCAAAGTGATACCCGGCACTTCGCGACGAATGCGGTCGAGCAGTTCGTCCTGCTCAGCAGCAGTTATGTGCCGGCGCATCAATTGAAGCATGTGGTCCGTGCAATGCTGCAAAGCTATGTCGAGGTACTTGCAGATGTTCGGGTGCTTTGCCATTACGGGCAGCAGGTCGAACGGAAAGTCCGTCGGGTAGGCGTAGTGCAGACGAATCCACTGTACGCCGTCAATCTGCGCCATTCGGTCAATGAGTTCCGCCAAGCGGTGCTCCTTGTACAGGTCCAGACCGTACGACGACAGGTCTTGTGCTATCACGTTGAACTCCTTGACGCCCTGACTGACGAGCCATCGCACTTCGTCCAGAATCTCCTCCAATGGGCGCGACTGATGTCTGCCGGTGATAAGCGGTATGGCGCAATATGAGCAGAACCGGTTGCAGCCCTCGGAGATCTTGATGTATGTGTAGTGTCCCGGTGTGGTTATTGTGCGTTCGTATGTGGCACAACTGCCCGCTGACCGCTCAATGCTTGCCGTTAACCGCTCTATGAGCGCATCGTAGTCGAACTTTCCGTACCAGCCGTCAACCTCAGGTATCTCGTCGGTCAACTCCTGCATATAACGCTGGCTCAAGCAGCCCATGACATAGAGTTGCTTGAACTTGCCTTGCGTCTTGCGCTGCGCCATCTCGAGAATCATGTTGATGCTTTCCTCTTTGGCATCGCCAATGAACCCGCAGGTGTTGATGATTGCAATCTCGCCTTTCGGATTGGCACTGTCATGCACACACGTAAACCCGGCGACTTCCAGCCGCCGCATTACGCGCTCTGCATCTACAAGGTTCTTTGAGCAACCCAAGGTGATTATATCTATCTCGGACTTATGCATAATATGCATTTTCGCAAATTGAGCCTACAAAGTTACAAAAAAAATCCCACATTTGCAAAAAAAAATCGACTTTTTCTGCTTATTGTTGTGCTTTTTGTCGGAATTGTGACTTGTGTGCCCATAAAATGAGCAAAAATACGTATAGAAGGTCGCAGGAACTCAGTCAGCATCAGCGGCAGACCGAACAGCAATACGCATAGCAAATACATCACGAGAAACGCACCTCCGCCGTTATCGCCCATCACGTACGGGAATTTCCATATATTACCCAAGCCGATAGCACTATCGGCAGCCGCCAGAACGACGCCTATCTTCGAGTTAAAGCCGGACTTTTTTTGCTCTTGTTCGATTTTCATAGTTGTAGAATTTTTGCATTCCGAACGCAAAGGTATAAAAAAAATCCCACAATTGCAAGGATTTGCGGGAATTTTTTCACACTCTGCTTGTTTGCATCCGGAAGCCCAATTGACTAAGGCTCTTTGAACGCCATAATATGAGAAGAAGTATATAATACTAAGTATTATATAGTATAAGGCAATAAAAGTAAGAATAGGGCTTTTATCCTATGGCTGTCTTATGGGTATGTTGTGGTTATCAAATGATAAGGGTTCGGTAAAGGTTCGGTGGGGGATTGTTGAGGATTCTGTGACGGCGCGACGGACGAGGTGTGAAAGCGGGACGGCGCGCATGTAATGCACGCAGAATGGACGGAGTTAAGCTGGCGATAGTATCGCCCTGAAATAGACAAAGAAAGAACATGTGTGGCAGTTGTGTGTCGCACATGTTCTATGACGGGCTTGGCGGAATCCCATCAGCCGCATCTGGTGAAGACTACCTTATCTGCTGGCCTTGGACGGTGTATGTCTTGTCGCCACGGTGGATGAAGAGTTGGCCGTTAATCATTTCCTTGCGGAGTGAGGTCTTGTCGGTGCTGATGTCAGTGAGAGCATCTACTCCGCCTAAGGTCTTGAATGAGCCGTTGAAAGTCTGGAGGGCTTTGGATGTTACATCTTTCGCAACAATCGAGTAGTTGTACGATGTGCCTTCCTCCAAGCCGGAAACCTCAAAGCGGA
>JAFSXJ010000052.1 GCA_017444065.1 Paludibacteraceae bacterium
ACAGCAAGAACCTTGACAGCGTGCCGTTCGACCGCATGCGCAGCGAGATCATCGCTCACCATTTGCGCGGAGGCATAGTTACCATCAGCTGGCATCCGCGTAATCCGCTCACCGCATTGGAGCACCTCGGCACATGGCCCGAAGGCTCGGCATGGGAGGCGACCGACGGTACAGTTGCGGCTATCCTCCCGGGCGGTGACAGACATGAGTTGTTCATGACCTGGCTGGAGCGTGTGCGCATGTTCCTGTTGAGCCTGCGCACAGAGGACGGCGAACCCATTCCGTTCATCTTCCGCCCGTGGCACGAGAACAATGGTGCATGGTTCTGGTGGGGCAACACCCATTGCACGCCCGAACAGTACCGCGCACTCTACCGGCTCACACAAGATCATCTAACAACGCAGCGGTCTAACAGCGACAGCGGTCTTTCGACTAACGTAGTGTGGTCATATTCCCCCAACCTCGACGGAAACATGAGCGAAAACTCGTTCCTGCAATGGTATCCGGGCGACGAGCGCATTGATCTGATCGGCTTGGATGCCTACCAGTGGGGCACCGAGGAAGATTTTGTCCGTCAGACCCGTGCCGACCTCACTATACTCTGCCGGTTCGCACGGCAGCATAACAAGCTGGTCGCACTGACGGAGTGCGGATATATCAACGTACCTGATTCCACATGGTGGAGCAGAGTGCTGCTGCCTATCCTGTGTGATTTCCCGCTCTCCTATGCACTCGTTTGGCGCAACGCAGAGAAAGAACATTTCGGACCTGTTCCCAACACCGGCAGCGGAGAAAACTTCCGCGCATTCTACGCCGCACCGCGCACCTTGTTCCTGAAAGATATAGCGAAATAATCTATCACAAACTTATACAATGAAAAAGATACTTTCCTTCTTCGCTGCTCTGGCTGTAGTCTCTGCACTTTCGGCAGCAGAAACGATCCTCTATTCCGAATCGTTCACCTGCGCGGACGACTGGTCGTCAGGTTATGCGCAGATTGCATCGACCGACCTGTCGGCAGCCGTGGCGGGTGACGAGATCAATGTGTATGTCACCGCTGTCAGCAGTGGCACCGAGTGGCCGCAGGTCTATCTGCAATACGTGGATGCCGAATGGAATTGGGTGGATTTTGCCGACACCCACAACTACAGTCTCTCCGGCAAAACGGCTCCGCACAAGGCGACGATTGCCTTGACGCAAGCGATGATTGACAACATAACGGCAGGCAACTATCTCATAGTGAAAGGCGCAGGCTACACTGCCGAAAAGATCACCCTCACGCATACGCCAGCCGAAGCCGGCACAACACAATCCATCTGGAGCGGATCGGTAGTTATGCCCGACAACTGGGGCGCATGGCAAACAATCAATGCAAGCAAGTTCGCCAATGCCGTCGAGGGACAACTGCTTCGTTGCCGTTTCGCGGATTTGCATTCCAACGCGCAGTTGCAACTCAAAGAGACTACCGCATGGGAGGAATTGGTAGACGCTCCTCTGGAGTTTATTAGCGGACGTTATTTTGATTATACTATTACTGCCGATATGCTTGCCGAACTGCAGGCACGCGGTGTCATCGTCAGCGGTTGTAACTACACGCTCGTGGAAGTACTGCTCATCAACCCCGCCGACCTCAAGCCGCTGACGCTCTCCGTGCCCGTGACTGACAACTGGGTGTTTGCCGCCCGTCCGTCTATTACCATCCATGTGGAGAACCCTTATAACGAAGCAGTAACAGCGAATGTGGAAGTGGAACTGGCAACAGATAAATCCGCCGCATTGGATACACTACGTGCGTCCCGTGAGATAGCGGCAGGTGCAACTGAGAACATCGTTCTTACGACGGACGAAGACCTGACGGCTGGTTTCTATAAAGCCACCTGCATCGTCAATGATGACCTTGCCCGCGCGTTCGTTTTCGGTGTGAACCCCACCGCCATCGTTTCCGCGCCGGACAAACAGGCGGACTTTGATACCTACTGGGCTGCCGCCAAGGCCCAACTGGCTGCGATTGAAATGAACGCCACGCTAACCGAGATTCCGTCCAAGAGCACAGCGGCGCGCAAGGTGTATCTCGTAGAGATGAACTCCGTGCCCGATGGTCTGACAGGCGAACCCGTCATCATCCGCGGCTATTATGCCGAGCCGACCGATGGTCAGAAACACCCGGTTATCATGCACTATGCCGGCTATGACAGCGGTTACCGCCCCGGCGGACAGGATGTCAAGCCCTACTGCCCGTCCGGCGATGCCGAGCCTGACTACGCCGAGTTCATGCTCTCCACCCGCGGACAGAACATCAACAACCGCCAGGCATCGGAGCGTGAGGCGGACGGCAAGGGTGATTTCACCAATACCTACGGCGACTGGTTTGCCTTCGAGTTCGGCAACAAAGATGCGTACTACTACCGCGGCGCGTTCATGGATTGCGTGCAGGCCGTCCGCTTCATGGCTACACGCAGCACCAGCGATATGACCAACCTGTTTGCCGAAGGACAGAGCCAGGGAGGTGCGTTCACCTACGCCGCGGCTGCACTCTCCGATTACACTTTCCGCGCCATTGCGCCGGGCATTGCCTTCATGGGCGATTATCCCGACTATTTCAGTATAGTCAACTGGCCTGCCTACGTAGCGCGCGAGAACCAAGGTACCATGACCGATGACGA
>JAFSXJ010000053.1 GCA_017444065.1 Paludibacteraceae bacterium
AATCGGCTACAAAGATACAACAAAAATTTTGAACATACAAATAATATACAACCTAAATAAACATAAATGACAGTTGTTGGTTTTGGCAGATTTGGTGACAAAAAGTATATAATACTTCGTATTATATAGTATAAGGTGAAAAATTGCAAACTTTATGATTTTTGAAGGCGTTATCCTACGGTTATCCTATGGGTATGCTATGGTTATCCTATGGTAAGGGATCTCCTTTCGCCCTCCTTCTGCCCTACTCAGGGTGTACTTTGGTTGAGGACGGGACGCAATATGGGCATAAATCGCCCAAGGTTGGTCGATGGCAGTCCGTTGGCTAAGACCTTGGCATGTATGGCGTGAATATGATTATGTCACCTCACGAGAATCCACAATTCGAGGAACTTGTCGTAAATCTGATATACCCCGAATTCATTGTTGACCAATCCTTTGTCAAGCAATGCGGGAACGGCGGATTTAACAGAACTTGGCGAGGCTAAGCCGTACTTGCGCACAAATTTGCCGGAAGTCAGGTTCTTAGCTTTTCCTTCTTTTGCTATCGCCATCAGGACGCGCGATTGCTTTTCCGGCAACTGGTATAAAAGATCCTCGTAGATGAGCGAAGATGCAGCAAGAATCGTTTGTAGTGCTCCGTCAATGTCTTGTGGAACGCATTCGCCTCCTACGGCAGTTGTGGAATAGAGTTCGTTCATCGTCCGTTGCATATAATATGTGATGCCCTCGAATCGATTGTACAGCATGTGCGGGACATCCGGAGACAAGTGCTTGTTATTCTGTTCAAAAAGGCGGATGCAGAAATCCGCATACTTGTCTTCCGGCAGAAGTGAGAGATTATACAGCGCAACACTTTGGTAAAATGGTCTTGCCGGCGATGTGAACATTTGCCCCATCAGATGACGCTGTGAGCCGGAAAAGATAAAATATGCGTTAGGGCAGTTTTGTACATAAGTACGCAAGGCGGCTTCCAGCGTCCCATCACTATAGCGGGTAATCTGTTGAAATTCGTCAATTGCCACCAGACAAGGACGGTCGGCTTGTGCAAGATATGTAAAAATCTCTTCGATGGTGCTTTGCGGTGCGGAGATGTCACCGACACTCATCGTCCAAGACGGGTTGCCTGAAATATCAAAACTAATGCCAGTTCGCACGGTGGATAGCAGTGCCACAAACTTCTCCCATACCTTCTTGCCTTTGGGCTTGAGTGTCTCCAGGATACCGGCACCAAGACGATAGACAAAGTCCTCTATAGATTTGGTGGAGTAGATATCAATGACAAAGGTGTAATAATTGTCGGCTATTTCCGGCCGGGCGAAACAATGCCTAATCAGATTGGTCTTGCCATAACGCCGCGGCGAAATCAAAGCCACATGATTGCCGTTTGTCAGCAGACGGATGAGGTCGGCTGTTTCCTGCTCTCGGTCACAGAAATACCCGGCTCCTGCATAGCCTGTTGTGATGAAGGGATTTTGAATAATAGTTGCCATGATTATGTATTGATATTCAGAAAATCACCGCAAAGATACGAAATTTTTCCATTTTATGGAAATCATTTTGTGGAAAAATTTATGGGACGGCTATTTTTTTCTGATATTTTCATCTGTATGTTACAAAAAATGGCGCATACGCGGCAAAGCCGCATAAAAATCAAGCAGCGGCTTAATGAGCACACTGCTTGATTCACAAGGTGATTTACAAGGCAATTACCTCACTTCCCAGCCTTGGACGGTGTAGGTCTTACCATCGCGGAGGATGAGGAGTCGGCCTCCCTGGAGGAGCTTGGTTGCTCCGCCATGCATGGCATTTCGGATATTCCGGACAATCTTGACAATTCGGATATTCCAGAAATGCATTAGCGCACAGAAAAAGGAGAATTTGTAACGCGGGGAAGGGGATAAATCGGTAAAAGATAAAAAATATTGCAAAAGATTTGCAAATGTCGAATATTTTTTGTAACTTTGCGTACGCTTTCGGTAAATAATGCCAACAGATGCCGCCAGCGACATTAAGCGCATTATTGCCTCAGCTCTCCCCATTCGAGCGAAGCTCTTTTGGGGACATCAAACCAACCCATCGTGACCGAGGTCACGTCGGGCTTAAAGTTGTGCAACATGACAGCATTCAACAACGACAAGTACATAAAGATTCAGTCGGAGCATATCCGCGAGCGGATTGCGATGTTCGGCAACAAGCTTTACCTCGAACTGGGAGGCAAGCTATTCGACGACATGCACGCCAGCCGCGTGCTGCCAGGATTCATGCCGGACAGCAAGCTACGGATGTTCACGCAACTGCGTGACCTGCTGGAGATCATCATCGTCCTGTCGGCGCAGGACATCGAACGGAACAAGGTTCGTCAGGACCTGGGCATCACCTACGACGAGGATGTGCTGCGTCTTCGGGAAGCGTTCATCGAGCGCGGGTTCATGGTTTCCGGCGTGGTGATCACCCATTACACGGGTCAGCGTTCGGCGGACGACTACCGCGTGCGGTTGGAAAGAGAAGGCATACGCGTGTACTACCACTACACGATAGACGGCTATCCGCATAACGTGGAGCTCATCGCATCGCAGGACGGTTTCGGACGGAACGACTACGTAGAGACGACACGTCCGCTGGTGGTGGTGACAGCTCCGGGTCCGGGCAGCGGGAAGATGGCTGTGTGCCTGAGCCAGCTCTACAACGAGCATGCGCGCGGGAACGAAGCCGGATATGCGAAGTTCGAGACGTTCCCCGTGTGGAACCTGCCACTGAAGCACCCAGTGAACGTAGCCTACGAAGCCGCTACAGCGGATATCCAGGACGTGAACATGATTGACCCGTTCCACCTGGAGGCGTACAACAAGACCGCAGTTAACTACAACCGTGACATAGAGATATATCCCGTACTGGAAACGCTGTTCGCGTCCATCTACGGGCAAAGCCCGTACAAGTCGCCGACCGACATGGGCGTGAACATGGTGGGTTTCTGCATCGAAGATGACGAAGCTGTGCGCGAGGCAAGCAAGCAGGAGATCATCCGCCGGTACTTCCAAGCCCTGTGCCGGATGGCGAACGGTGCGGTGAACGACAACGAGGTGCAGAAGATAGCCCTGCTGCAAAAGCAGGTAGGTATCAACACGGGTTACCGCAATGCCGTGCTCGCTGCGCGTGAGCGGCATGCACTTGCCGGCTACAAGCCTTACGCCCATTGCGCAGCCATCGAACTGCACGACGGGCGGATAATAACCTCCGAGGCCGGTCCGCTGCTCGGGTCGTCGGCGGCGCTGCTGCTGAACGTGATGAAGGAGATAGCGGGGATAGACCATGCCGTCAAGCTTATTCCGGAAGAGATGATTGCGCCGATACAGAACACGAAGATCCGTTACCTGCACGGCAAGAACCCCAGGCTGCACACCGATGAGGTGCTGGTGGCACTGTCGGTGCTGTCGCAGACCGACGAGAACTGCCGCAAGGCACTGGAAACGCTGCCGATGCTGAAAGGCTGTCAGGCACACTCGACGGTGATGCTCAAGGAAGTGGATTCGCGGACGTTCCAGAAGCTGGGCGTGGATATCACATGTGATCCGGCAAAGAAATAACGCCTTCGGCAACACGGTCGCACAGATTGCGTCATACGCAATAGAAAGCGACGTGTGCCTCGGCTCTCCCCACCACAAACACTGCGCTTACGCTGACGGTTTGTGTCGGGGACCCCAAGTTGAAATCAATAAAACAATTATACACAAATGGAAAGAGACAATATTGTTGTTCGGTTTTGCGGAGACTCGGGCGACGGCATGCAGCTGACGGGCGGACTGTTCTCGTCGCTGTCGGCTATCCTGGGTAACGAGATCAGTACCCTGCCCGACTTCCCAGCCGAGATCCGTGCGCCGCAAGGCACACTGGGCGGCGTGAGCGGCTTCCAGGTGAACGTAGGCAAGGGCGTGTTCACGCCCGGCGACAAAGCCGATGTGATTGTAGCGATGAACGCAGCTGCGCTGGAGGTATGCGCGTTAGGTTCGAAGTTCAGCAAACAAGGCGCGACCTACAACGAGGCTGACGCACTGTTCAAGCGTGACGCCGTGGTGGTGGTCGATACCGATTCGTTCACGGATGCCGACCTGAAGAAAGCGTTGTACACGACTGACAACCCGTTCACGGAGCTGGGTCTGCCCGAGTCGGTGCAGGTAGTGCCGGTGGCACTGACGAACCTGACGAAAGAGGCACTGAAAGACAGCGGCATGGATAACAAAGCCGTGCTCAAGTCGAGGAACATGTTCGCGTTAGGAATCGTATGCTGGCTGTTCGACCAGCCGATAGACAAAGCGATACACTTCCTGGAAGGCAAGTTCGCAAAGAAACCCGCACTGATCGCGCCGAACGTGAAGGTGCTGACGGACGGATTCAATTACGGTCAGAACCTTGCGCTGAGTATCAATCAGATTCGTCTGACTCCCGCCATCGAGCAGGAGCACGGTACCTATACATCGATTGCCGGCAACAAAGCCACGGCGTGGGGACTGATAGCCGCTGCGGAGAAAGCCGGCAAACGGCTGGTCCTCGGCTCGTATCCTATCACTCCGGCGACGGATATTATGCACGAGCTGGCAGGACGAAAGGACATGAACGTAATGGTCGTGCAGGCCGAGGACGAGATAGCCGGCGTGTGCACCGCTATCGGCGCATCGTTTGCCGGTGACCTGGCTTGCACCTCGACGTCGGGTCCGGGTCTGTCGCTGAAGTCCGAAGGGCTCGGTCTGGCTGTGATGGCGGAGTTGCCATTGGTAGTGATTGACGTGCAGCGCGGCGGTCCGAGTACAGGCCTGCCGACCAAGACCGAGCAGACCGACCTGCTGCAAGCGTTGTACGGAAGAAACGGCGAGTGCCCTGTGGTGGTACTGGCGGCATCCACTCCGGCGAACTGCTTCGAGTACGCCTATGAGGCATGCAAGATAGCCCTGGAGAACATGACTCCTGTGGTACTGATGACCGACACGTATCTGGCTAACGGCAGCAGCCTGTGGCGCATACCGCAACTGAACGAACTGCCGGAAATAAAGCCGCAAGGCGTGCCCGAAGAACTGAAGGGCAAGTACAACGCCGCCCTTCGCGACGAAAACGGCGTGCGTTATATGGCAATCCCGGGCATGGAAGGATTCCAGTACAGGAACATGGGTCTGGAGCGTGACGCCGAGAAAGGCTCCATCAGTACGAACCCCGAGAACCACCAGCGGATGATCCTGGCTCGTCAGGCAAAGGTGGATCAGGTTGCCGACCGCATTCCCGAAGCAGAGGTTTGGGGCAATGCTGAGAGCGACACCCTGCTCGTGGGCTTCGGTTCGACAGAAGGACATCTGAAGGCTGCGGCACAGGAGCTTGACTGCGCACTGCTGCAACTGAACTATGTGTATCCGCTGCAACGCAATGTAGGCGATATACTGCGTTCGTACAAACGCATCGTTGTTTGTGAGCTCAACTCCGGCCAACTGGCTGCGTACCTGCGCTCGCAAGTGCCGAACGTCACGCTGCTGCAATACAACCAGATGACGGCGCAGCCGTTCCAGGTGGAGCAAATCGTTGAATATGTCAACAATCTATAGACCGCTTCGCTAAAAGAAGAAAGACTGCTTCGCTAAAAGAAAAAAGACAAAATACAAAAGACAATGAATCCACAAGATTATAAATCCGATCAATATGTTCGCTTCTGCCCGGGTTGCGGGGACCACGCCATCTGCATGGCGCTGCAGAAAGCGATGGCACAGATAGGCGTACCGCCTCATCAGATTGCCGTCATCTCTGGTATAGGCTGCTCGAGCCGTATGCCGCACTACCTGAACACGTACGGCTTCAACACTATTCACGGGCGCGGCGGTGCTGTGGCCACCGGCGTCAAGACCAGCCATCCCGAACTGAGCGTATGGCAGATGTCCGGCGACGGTGACTGTCTGGCTATCGGCGGCAACCATTTCATCCACGAGATACGCCGCAATGTTGACCTGAACATCTGCATGTTCAACAACCGCATCTACGGTCTGACCAAAGGTCAGTACTCCCCTACCTCACCGAAAGGCTTCGTAAGCAAATCGTCGCCGTTCGGCACGGTGGAGCGTCCGTTCATACCTGCCGAGCTGGTGCTTGGTGCACGCGGCACATTCTTCGCCAGAACGCTTGACGTGGATATGCCGACGACCGTTGATTGTATGGTACAGGCACACGCGCACAAGGGTGCATCGGTGATAGAGTGCCTGGTGAACTGCGTGATTTTCAACAACGGCACGCACGCCTGGATAGCCGACCGCGAACTAAGAGCCGAGCACTCCATCGTACTGAAGCACGGCGAGAAGATGATCTTCGGCGTGAACAAGGACAAAGGCCTCGCCATCGAGATTGACCCGAAGTCGTTCATTCCGAAAATTATTGTCGTGCCTGCTGATGACGAGCGCGTGCTTGTTCACGACGCTACGCTGCAAGACCCGACGCTGCATCGTCTGCTGGCACTGATGGGACAGGAGCGGTTCGTTGATACGAATTACGAATTACAAATGACGAATGACGAATTGCCGGTAGCACTGGGTGTTATCCGCAACGTGGAAGCTGAGACCTACGATGAGGCGGTGAACCGCCAGATTCAGGAGGTGCGCGAGAAGTCGAAAGCCAAGACCTTTGATGAGCTCACGCTGTCGCTGGAGCGATGGACAATGTAATCGCCTTCGGCAATGTGGTCGCACAGGATGTCGCCATGCGACATCAAAGCGACCCATGCCTTGGCTCTCCCCACCACAAGCACTACGTTGGTTTGTGCCGGGGCCCCCGATAGAATAAATAACGACTAACATTTAATATTATGAAGACAAAGATTCAACTGATCATCTTTAACTTTCTGGAGTTTGCTGTTTGGGGCGCGTACCTCACGGCCATGGGACGCTATCTGGCTAATGTAGGTCTGGCGTCACATATCGGCTGGTTCTACTCCATTCAAGGTATCGTCAGTCTGCTGATGCCCACGCTGATGGGTATCGTGGCTGACCGCTGGATTGAGGCGCAGAAACTGCAAAGCCTCTGCCACCTGTTAGCAGGCACGTTCATGATTGCTGCGGGCTGGTACGCGATAGGCGCGGGCGATGCTGTGCAGTTCGGTACGCTCTTCACTTTATATACAGTGAGTGTGGCATTCTTCATGCCGACGATAGCTCTGACAAACTCTGTAGCCTTCAACGCTCTGATTAAGAACGGTATGGACACCGTGAAGGACTTTCCGCCGATTCGAGTATTCGGCACGGTCGGCTTCATTGCTTCGATGTGGTGCGTCAGCCTGCTGCACTGGGAGGCTACGCCTAACCAGTTCCTGCTGTCCGGCGGTCTGAGTCTGTTGATGGCGGTATATGCCCTCACCCTGCCGAAGTGCGAACTGAAGGTAAGTGCCGAGAAAGAATCGCTTGTCGATGCATTGGGCCTGAAAGCTTTTGCTCTGTTCAAGCAGAAAAAGATGGCGTTGTTCTTTATCTTCTCGATGCTTCTGGGTTTCAGTCTGCAAATCACCAACGGCTACGCCAACCCGTTCCTCGGGAGCTTTGAATACTTCAAGGACTGGAGCAACGCGTTCGGCGTGCAGTATTCGAATATCCTGATATCCGTTTCGCAGATATGCGAGGCGCTGTGTATATTGGCTATCCCGTTCTTCCTCAAGCGCTTCGGTATCAAGAATGTGATGCTGATGGCGATGTTCGCGTGGGTGCTTCGTTTCGGGTTCTTCGGTATGGGTAATCCGGGTACAGGCGTCTGGCTGTTCGTACTGAGCTGCATCGTTTACGGCTTTGCGTTCGACTTCTTCAACATCAGCGGTGCATTGTATGTTGACCAGGAGACCGACACCTCGATGCGTTCGAGCGCACAAGGATTGTTCATGATGATGACCAACGGTTTCGGTGCCACCATCGGCACGCTGACCGCACAAGCCGTGTTCAACAAATTCGTGCCGCAGATTGACTTCAACGCTTTGGGTATCGTTCGCGACGCAGCAGGCAAGATTGCCTGGGAACAGATTATTGACGTTCAGACACTGCAATCGATACACGACGCTGCAATCCAGCAGTGGCTCGGGTGGCAGACGTTCTGGTACATCTTTGCCGCTTACGCACTGGTGGTTGCTATCTGCTTCTGGCTCTTCTTCCCCAAAACTCCGGTTAATCCGAATGTGGAAGTGAAGCACTAATTAGTCGAAAGAAAAAAGACCGCTACGCTAAAAGAAAAAGGCCTACTATGTATAGGAAGGAGATTGCATATTACTTTGCAACACCGATAGCGTATATTGTGCTGGCGCTGTTTGTATTAGGCATCAGTCTGTTTCTGTGGGTTATACCCGGGGAGTGGAACATCATTGATGCCGGATACGCGAATGCCGACGGGCTGTTTGCTATTGCGCCGTGGCTGCTTATCCTGGTGTGCCCTGCCCTGACGATGCGGCTGTTTGCCGAGGAGCGCCAGTCAGGCACGTGGGATGTGCTGCGTTCGCAGCCGACAAGCATCGGACGTATCGTGTGGGCTAAGTACCTCGCCGCACTGACGGTGATGGTCATAGCTCTGCTGCCGTGCGTGGTGCATCTGTTCATCGTCTATGCCATCGCCGAGCCGGTCGGGAACGTCGATACAGGCGCTTTCGCCGGTTCGATGGTGGGACTGCTGCTGCTGGCTGCCGCCATGTTAGGTGTCAGTCTGCTGTGCGCCGCCAGCACAACGAACCAGATTGTGGCATTCATACTGGGCGCTGTGGTCTGCTTTGCTCTGTACTGGCTGCTGATGCAGGAGCATTTTCAGAGCCTGGCACGCGGCGTGATTGATGCCAAGGATGTGTTCTTCTTTGCCTGCATGGCCATCGTCAGTGTGCTGCTGACCATTCCGCTTATCCGCCGATTGACACAGCTTTAATTGATAATTGACAATTGACAAATGACATTTCGATGTATAAACAATATCAATTATCATTTATAAATTATGACTAAGATAGGACTGATAAGCGATACGCACGGACTGTTGGACAAACGGGTGTTCGAGCATTTCGAATGCTGCGACGAGATATGGCATGCAGGGGATATAGGTTCCGCTGATGTGCTTCGTGCGCTGAGGGAGTTCAAGCCTACGCGTGCCGTGTTCGGGAACATCGACGGCGGCGAGGTGCGCTACAGCCTGTCGGAGTTCTACCGCTTTCGCGTGGAGGATGTCAATGTACTGATGACACATATCGGCGGTCACCCGGGGAAGTACAACCCGTGGCTGA
>JAFSXJ010000054.1 GCA_017444065.1 Paludibacteraceae bacterium
GTTCTTGGCGATGGCTGAGGTGAACGGCAACTACTTGGCATCATCACGCTTCTCATAATCCTCAAGCAACAGACGGGTAATGAACACCGCTGTCAGGAACGACGAGATGATACCGATGATGTACGTTACGGCGAAGCCCTTGATTGGTCCTGTACCGAACACTGCCAGAATGATACCGGTCAACAACGAGGTCACGTTGGCGTCAACGATTGCCGAGATGGCACCCTTGAAACCGTCGGCGATTGCCTTGCGCATGTTCTTGCCGGCACGAAGCTCCTCACGGATACGTTCGTAGATTAGCACGTTGCCATCGACCGCCGTACCCATCGTCAGCACGATACCTGCTATACCAGGCAGGGTCAGCACAGCCGAGAACGACGACAGGATACCTACCAGCAGGAACACGTTGCACAGCAACGCGAAGTCGGCAATCAGACCGGGGATGACACCGTAGTAGAAGATCATGTACAGCAGGATCAGCACGAAGCCCAGTGCAAACGACCACAGACCGCTGCGGATAGCCTCCTTACCCAACGACGGACCAACAATGTCCTCTTGGATGATGCGTGCGGGAGCTGGCATCTTACCTGACTTCAGCGTGTTAGCCAAGTCCTTGGCTTCCTCAACGGTGAAGTTTCCGGTAATCTGCGAGTTGCCGCCGGCAATCTCGTTCTGTACCGTCGGGAACGAATAAACGAAGCCGTCCAGCACGATAGCAACCGACTTGCCGATGTTCTCTTTCGTGATACGCTGCCAGGCCTTGGCGCCTTCTGCGTTCATCGACATCGATACGTTGGCGTAAGCGCTGATCTGCGAGAAGTCAGCACGTGCGTCAGTAATCACGTCACCTTCCAGCGACGGACGACCGTCACGCTGAGCCTTCAAGGCTACGAGGCGGTACAACGAGTTTGCCTCGTCAATGGCTTTCACCTCCCAACGGAAGCGTACCTCACGCGGCAGAACCTGCTTGGCTTGCTGCGAATTGAGGATAGCCATGACCTTGGCGGTGTCGGTGTAGTGAACTGTACCAACCACCGGACCGCGATAAGCCTGACCTGCCTGGTTGACAGACGGGTTGAGGATATAGAAGAACGGATGAGCCTTCTTGTAGTTCTCCACAGCCTCAGCTTGCTCCTTGGCAGCTGCGGCAGCACTGTCGTTGGCGGCGATAGCCTGTGTCAACTCCTCTACGCTCGCATCTGCCGTGCTTTGAGCCTCAGCGGTCTTTTGACTTTCGACATTCGACTCTTCTGCCTCTTCCGTCGCGAGGTTGGCGGCACCTAACTCACGGTCGATTTGTGCCAACTGGGGCAGCAGCTCGGCGAAGTCGTAGGTCTCCCAGAACTCGAGGTTGGCGGAGCCCTGGAGGAGCTTGCGAACACGCTCCGGCTCCTTGATGCCCGGGAGCTCAATCAGTATACGTCCCGACTGAGACAGTCTCTGGATGTTCGGTTGAACAACGCCGAAACGGTCGATACGCGTACGGAGCACGTTGAACGAGTTGTTGATTGCACCGTCCACCTCTTCGCGGATGACGCGCTCCACCTCTTCGTTCGTCGAACTGGTCGTCACTTTGTCCTTCAGCTCGAACGTGGCGAAGATGGACGCAAGACGTGCGTCGGGGTCAACCTCACGGAACGAGGCCAGAAACAACGTCACGAAGTCGTCACCGCTGGATTTCTGCTTCTCCTGAGCCAGTGCCATTGCACGGTTGAAGTTCTCGCTCGTGTTGTAGCCGCTCAATGCACGAAGAATGTCAGGCACACTCACTTCCATCGTTACGTTCATACCGCCCTTGAGGTCAAGACCAAGGTTGATCTCTTTCTCACGGCACTCCTTCAGCGTGTAGCCGAACCACACTTTCTTAGGGGCAATGGAGTCCAGGTACAGGTACTCTTTTGCCTGGTCACCGGCGGCGTACTCCTTGGCTTTCTTCTCGTATTGATTTACTACAATCGAGAACGAGAGGTAGAATGCGCAAACCAAGAACAGCAACACTGCCAGTGTTCTTACAATTCCTTTGTTTTGCATAATCTTATTTTAGTTTGTTTTTTGTTTCCACTCCTCTGCTTTAACCCGAAAAAACGACTGACGGAGTGGCGTTCTTTCGGAGCGCATAAGCAACCGTCGCACTTATTGCGATTAACGCAATTCGATGCGACCCTGTGGCTGAACACGCCAAAAAGCCTACAAAAATACAAATTTATTTTCATAAATGCAAGAAAAAAACACTTTTTTTGCAAAAAATCGTAAAAAAATTTGCATATTTCAAATAAAAGTTGTACCTTTGCACCCGCTTATGGAATTTAGCGACGATCAGTTGGCGTCTTGCGAGATGTTGTGATAATGGAGGACTCCCTGTGGCTCGCTTTTCCGTAACGCTGTTATCGCGGAGTAGAGCAGTGGTAGCTCGTCAGGCTCATAACCTGAAGGTCGGTGGTTCGATCCCATCCTCCGCAACCAACGCCGCCCGAATGAGCGGCTTTTTTGATTCCGTATGAATATGCGCACACCTGAAGAGATTGAGCTTATACGCCTTCGTAGCCGCCTGACCAAACGGTTTCACAAGGCCTGCGCCGACTATTCCCTTATCGAGGACGGCGACCATATACTCATCGCCTTGAGCGGCGGCAAGGACTCGCTGGCGCTGGTCGAATTGCTCGGCAGGCGCGCACAGATCTTCGTCCCGCGGTTCAGCATCACCGCTTTACACGTGCGTGTTAAGGAACGCGCGTATATAAGCGACTTAACCTACCTCCGCTCATTCTGCGACGAGTTCCACGTCCCGCTCCTCGTCCGTGACACCGAAATAGGCGAACTCCCAACCTCCAACAGCGGTAGCGGTCTAACCTCTAACAGCGATGCGGTCCAATCTCCAATAGCGAAACGCTCCAATCCCTGCTTCCTCTGCTCGTGGTACCGCCGCAAGGTACTCTTCGACACCGCCGCGGAGCTCGGCTGCAACAAGATTGCATTCGGACACCACAAGGACGATATTGTCGAGACCTTGCTCATGAACCTCATCTTCCAGGGCAACTTCTCCACCATCTACCCCAAGCTTCAGATGGACAAGATGCCGCTGCAGCTCATCCGTCCGCTCTGCCTGATTGAGGAACGCGAACTCCGGCGTTATGCCGAACTGCGCGGCTACGTTCCCCAGAAACAGCCTTGCCCGTTCGAGCATGCCTCCTCGCGCACCGAAATCAAGCAGCTCATCGCCGGACTCGAACGACTCAATCCCGATGTCCGTGACTCACTCTGGGGCGCTATATCAAGGCGCTGACCCCGCCATAAAGACAAATCTACGCTTGTTTTTGTCACTTTTCAAAGTGCCCAAATGATAAGCGGCAGTAAATCATAGAATTGCAAATTGCATTTTTCAAACACTAAAATTTGCATTTGTCAAAAAAAAGCAGTACCTTTGCACCAAATTTTGAAGCCTTTGGGTATCATGACTTAAAACATCAGAATTATGCGTAAACTTTTCTTCACATTGATGCTTGCTATAGCAGGCGGCGTATGGACAATTGGTTCGGCATGCGGTGTGTTGCGTACATCGGCAAATCTTCCGGGTAATACGGTCACATTGTATGGCGATTTTCTGTCAGTCCCCTCCCCATGTTACGATACAGTATGCACGACATGTATGACGTATGCATTTTATGCCAATGGCACATTGTACTATCTGTCATCTGCCGACGAGCAAATACGTCAGCAGCTTGACATAGAGGTTATCTTGCCAGCCACGCATGCAATCATCACGGGAAAGACATATACACGGGCAGACGACAACTGGCTGGATGTCCAAAGTTTGACATTTACCGATAATCCCATAACATCCCTCTGCGACACGTGGAATGTGTTGAATTTTTATGGCGCAACGCTTCCTATGGATGAATATAGCTATTCTACTTCCATTTTTCGTCTAACAACAGATACTATTATTAATGAACGTCAGTACATTAAATTGTTGAAAGGGAGCAATTATTGTGGAGCCATGCGTGAAGATAACGATGCAAATATTTATTACATTCCCGCCAAAAGCACGCATGAATACTTCCTTTATGCCTTCAATGCCCAAAAAGGAGATACACTCACCAACCTCTGGATACCCGGCACCAACGAATCGGAAATGCCGGATGGGCACAAAGGTATAGTAACTTCTGTATCAGAAGACTCTCCTAAAGTACTAACGGTTGACGTTGAATACTATCTTAATCCCGACAACAAAGAGTTTGTAGAAACATGGCCTTTTTCCTGGCGGTTTGGTTTAGGCATGCCTGACGGTCCTATTGGCTCCATTGCCCCCGGGATTGGCTGTAGTTGTGGAGCCATGCTCCTATGCGCGTATAAAAACGGAGAGCAGGTGTACGAAGCGAACGTAGCGAAATACATGGGGTGCAATTACAATCACAGTCCACATATCATAACGCAAATATCGCAACTTTGTGATGAATGGAATATGGTTATATATCCGTTTTCTGACCCAGATGAAGAAACCTACTATTATAGGCAGCGCTTGTTAACCGATACGGTTATTGACGGTAAACAATATAGGCAACTGCGAGGCGGCTCATCCAGATACAGCCTCCATGATGGCAAATACTTGGGCGCACTACGGGAAGATTTTTATTATGTTATTCCCCAAGACCCCCATAAGCCCAAATACAGGAAAGCAATATTCTATATTCCACCGAAAACGACACACAGGTATTTGTTGTACGATTTCAATGCGTACGTAGGTGATACACTCACTAATTTATGGTTTGGTGGTACAATAGACGACGCTCCCAATGGCTATACTGCGTTAGTAACAAGTATCAGTTCCGACAAGCAGCGAATATTTACGTTGCAAATTATTGACGCAGATGATCCGTATGCTATCGGGCGCTATGTGAGATGGATAGATGGTGTAGGATTTGACGAAGGAGGACCTGTCGGTTGGGGGTGCCCATACTTCTCGGCCTGTGACCCGACGCCTCAACTACTCTGCGCATGCAAGGACGGAAAGAAAGTGTACTCCACCACTGCTCTATGCAAATGTGGCTCTATGCGCCTAAACTTCCTCTGCGACACGTGGAATATATTGAGCAATTCGTTCTGGGACGGCGACAATCATTTCACCACTTTTACCCAGCAATTGACAACCGACACGTTAATCAATTCAAAGCGTTATGTGCGCTTGGAACAGAACGGAGGTTACCTTGGCGCGCTGCGCGAAGATGACTATGCCCGTGTATACTACATCCCTGCGGGCACGACACACGAATATCTGCTATATGCCTTTAACGCCAATCCCGGGGATAGGTTCGACAATGTGTGGTTTGGTGGCTACTCGGACGACTTCCCCAACGGTAGCAAAGCAACCGTTACGGCTATTGAACAGATAAACGGACGCAAGTTGTTTAAGTTGGACGTGGAGTATAAACGCCAAGGAATGGATAAAGCCGAGCACTGGGATTATTCGTGGATTGATGGCATCGGCCTTCCGCAAGGTCCGTCAGGCGACAGATGCCCGTTTAATTGCGAAGGTGACTACGGCCAGAGCGTTCTATGCGCTTACATGGATGGCGAACAGGTTTATGCATCTGAAGCATCGCAGAAGTACGGCTGTTATTATGACAGCAACGAGCTGACAGCTGATACAATCAAGTTGTACAGGCATGTTAACGACGACCCGGGTTCATCAACCGTTGACCCTGTGGACCCGAATCAGATAGTGGTCATCTTGCAGCAAGACCTGCTTATCATGCGCGAATATATGGGCGATGAGATACAATACTCACTGCAGAAGTCTCTCGCCGCCAATGCTCCGGCTAAGTCCAAACTGATGCAGGCAGACTCGTTCCGCGGCTCGGCTTCCGTCCAACTGACAGAAGACGGTACGTACCGCATCGATTTGACGAACCCCGACTGGGACTACAGCATCTACGGTGTGTTCGATTACGGCACGGTCGGTCTTGCCCCTGTTATTCCGGATGCAACGGCAACCAAGGTCATCCGAAACGGGCATTTGTTCATACAGAAAGGTGACAAATTGTACTCGTTGACAGGTGTAGAAATGGAATAAAGTAACAGAGCTTCGGCAAAAATGACTATCTCAAGCAATTTATTGGAGATTTATTTGCATTATTGAAATAATTTTTGTATCTTTGCGGTCGCAAAGATTAAACAATGATTAGTATGGAAGCAGCATTGAGGACATTACAGGTTACATTACCTATTGCAGACGCAGCGTTTTTGCGTCGTCAGTCTCGCAATATGGGGTGGCATGTTACAACAGTTCGCACCAAGGCTGTCGTTGAACCAAAAGTAAAGATGACCGAGGCGGAGTTTCGGGCAAAGTTAGAGCAATCAAGCAAACAGGCGGAAGAGGGGAAGACTTTCCGTATGCGCAACGATGAGACGGCAGAACAATTTGTCAAAAGACTGCTATGTATGTGATTGAATTCACCGAGAGCGCTCGTCAAGATATGTTGCTCTTGCAGCGCAATGCTCCTCAAGCAGTGAAGAAAGTGTTCAAACTGATTGAGGAATTAAAAGAGCATCCTCGTTCCGGCACTGGTCAGGTGGAGCAACTTCAGGCACTTCAAGAACGAAACATGGTCAAGGCGTATTACACGTGAGCATAGATTGGTGTATGAGATACACGATGAACAGATACTTGTTTTAGTAATTGCATCATACGGCCATTATGAATAATAGTCTTGTCTCGGACTAAAAAAGTAGCCGTCACGCCTAAAACGTTAATAAGCGGAACAGCAATAGTGCAGCTCCGCTTTTCGTTTAAGATCAAACTACAGTATCTTCGAAAGCAATATTATTCGTGCTTGTAATATGGCGAATTCGTCACTTTTCAAAGGGGTAAATTCGCAAATATCTGAAAACCATAGTATTGTAATTGACACTTTTCAAATACCAAAATTTGCATTTATCAAAAAAAAGCAGTACCTTTGCACCGTCAAATCATAAATGGCTTACCGCAATGAAAACAAGAACAATCATTATTCTCATAGCGTTGGTTGGTTTCAGCAGTCTGTTTGCCGCATTGCCTGCACGGGCTGAACATGCGGTAAATATTCCGCTGTATTTCAACGTCCGTGTTTCTAATGACAAGGCAACATATACTGCCGTTACTTCAATGGAAATGGCTGCGGATGGCCCCGGTTCATCGACTGTTGACCCTGTTGACCCCAATCAGGCAACAGCGGAACTGACCGGCAGCACACTTGTCATACATGAATATGTCGATGGAAATGTGGAAATCACGGTGCGCAACTACGAACTTGGCAAAACAATCCTCTTTACCCGCTTCGACGATTCGCTTTCCATCCAATTGACCGACGCCGCTATCTACCTTATTACTATGCGATTTGAAGACCAGCGAACGGCATACGGCGTGTTCAGCTATCCTACTTCCTACGGCAAGAAAGAGGTCAAAAACGGACAACTCTATCTCCGTTACGGTAGTTCCATATACTCACTCCCCGGCACAAAAGTAAAATAACAGAACTACCCCATAAACAAACTTACTATCTTTGAATAATAAATGAGCGTCAAACCCCACATATTGCTTCTTGCCCTCTGCTTAACGCTGCTTTCAGCCTGCGCCAAGCCCTCGCACGAGCAGGTGCAAAACTGGTACGAGCAGGGCAAAGACCTGCGCGCACAAGGCGAACCTGCCGAAGCGATGGCGGTGTTCCTGCAGGCTGCACACAGCGGCACGGACGACGAGTTGCTCCTCGGGCGCGTCTGGTCGAACATGGCGAATATCTGCCGCCAGGCAAACGACCACGCGTTGGCGTATCACGTCTATTCCCTGTCGGCAGACCATTTCACGGCATCTAAGGACGACCTCGCTTACGCCTATGCGCTGAACAACATGGCGTGGGAGCAGGCGGCGATGGCGCACAAGGATTCCGCGTGGATGCTCATCAACCGGGCGCTGCAGGCCTATCCGCTCTATCCGCTCACGGACAAGATCATCGAGACCCGCGCGGCGGCGTGTCTCTTTGTGCAGGAGTACGACTCAGTGCTCTTCTACTCAACGCCGCCGGCGAACGATTACCTGCTGATGCTCCGTGCACAGGCGTACTCCTACCTGCAAATCAATGACTCGGCAACGTACTACGCGAAGATGCTCCTCCCGCGAACCGACAACCCGTTCTACCTCGACGACATCTACTATATCCTCACGCACAACGACTCCGGCGCTGATGCCGAAACCATCCGTGACCTCTCCTCCGAACGATCGGATGTGCAAAAAACCATTGAGATGCGTCACGGCAAACTCATGCAAGCCGTTCAACTGCTACGCGACGAACTCGGTGAACGACCTGCCGACTGGCGACTTCTGCTGGAAATCATATTGTTAAGTCTGGTCAGCATAGCTGTAGCATGCGCGGGCATCGTCACTGTCCGCGAACGGCGTAAGCTACTCTACGACAGGCGCGAGAACGAACAGACAAGGAAGGAGGAATTCAAGCAGAATATCCGGCTGCTGCTTGAAGCAGACGACCTCAGGAAGGAACTGCGGTGGAACGACTACAACGCCTTCGTTCATCAGACCGACAAACTCTTCCGCGGTTTGGCGACAACCCTGGGGCAGCAGGGACTCAGCGAACAGGATATACGCATCTGCGTGCTGGTGCTCATCGGTTTGCCGAGCAAGCAGATTGCAGAGATGCTCCCGTGCTCGCAAAAGAGCATAGGCAAACTCAAGGACGTCACCGCCCGCAAACTTGGTGTCTCAGGCGGACAACTACACAAGAAACTCCAAGACATAGTCTGCGAATGGTAAACTATCAAATATCAGTTATATGAAAAAGTTCACGTACATACTTTTGCTCGCAGCCGTATCGCTTATCACTGCGTGCAATGACTCCATGCCGGAGAGCATGGCCAGAAAGATGCTGAAGGGCAGTTGGCATCTGACGGGTTACACAATGACCGACACCAAAACAGGTCAGACTACCGACCTGATCAATACGCTGCTTCCCTCGCAAGAACAACTGGGGCAGCAGGTTCTGCCCGGAGGCTGTGTGCTCAACTATACGACTTGCTTTTGGGAGTTTACCGACGACTCGCTTTATACCTGCAATCCATACGCATCCAATCTGTTTGAGCGTGTGCATTATACGGTCAAAAAACAGCCATATGGTACAATCATCTATCAGGATCTTGGGCTTGCCGAGGTTTATATTATGCCTCTGAAGATTTTGTCATTGGCTACCACCGAACTGATACTTACCACGCGCACCGACAAGCCGGGCGAGGCGCTGGACTATTACTACACCTACCGCTTCGAACGCGGCGCGCCGGAGGATCCGACTGACGTCAGCGTCGCCACAGCAAGCAAACGACTGATTGGCTCGTGGGCCATGATTGAAGAGCAGAGAGAATATTATTCCATTGACGAACAAAAGGAAGTGATGGAAAAACACACCTATACTACGGACGCCTCGCCGTTTGTATGGAATATATCAACCGAAGGGATGGGCGGCAGGAACTTTGAGATGCCTGTCGTGATGGGACCATACGAGCTGGAGATGTACAATGGTGAGGTGTATATTCTGCTTGACGACGCCAAACCCGACCAATTCGGAAACACGGAAGCCGTAATCAAGATATTGTCGCTCGATGGCAGCAACCTGCGAGTCGTTATCGACAGCCGCTATGCTGACGGCAAAAGGAACACACAGTTGTTCCAGAGGCTCTGAAAATATTCCGGCAACTGACAGCTAACGGCCATAGCCCACAAAAAAGTCCCGCAAAATTTGCAAATGTGGGATTTTTTTTGTACCTTTGCACTCATAATGTCCAATCACCCCGACATATCCTTTCCCCGCCTGCGGGAGTACCTGCCTTACTACAGGCGTAACCTCGCTGTGGCCTTTCCCGTCATGCTCACTCAGTTGGGCGCGGCTATCGTCGGTTTGGCGGATTGCATCATGGTCGGGCATTACAGCACCACCGACCTCGCGGCGGTGAGCTTCGCCAATGGCATTTTCTTCACGTTCATGGTCTTTGCTATGGGTGCTGTGATGGGCGTTACGCCGCTCGTCGGGCATGCTTTCGTTCAGCACGACGATAGCCGCGTCTCGTCATTGTTGCAGAACGGCTTGTGGTTCACTGTCCTCTTAGGCGGCGTTACAACCCTTGTGCTCGCGGCATGCGTGCCACTGATGCCGCTGATGGGGCAGGACCCTGCCGTGGTCACAGCGGCGCGACCGTATTTGGTTATGCGCATACTGAGCCTGCTGCCGTTCCTGCTGTTCTGCCTGCAGAAGCAGTTCCTGGAGGGCCTGGGCAACACCATGGTCGCCATGCTTATCTGCCTCGGGCTTAACCTGCTGAATATCTTGCTGAACTGGGTTTTCATCTTCGGCCATTGGGGCGCAGAGCCTATGGGCGCGTACGGCGCGGGACTGGCGAGCCTCATTGCCACGGCACTCATGCCTGTAGCGTTCGTTATCGCCATTGCCGCCAAACCTGACTGGCGACGATACCTGCGCCTGTTCAGCCGAACACAGCGAAGCCGGTCCCTGCTCCGCGAACTGGCTGACGTCGGCTTCCCCATTGGCTTGCAGACCACTATGGAGACTGTTCTTTTCACCATCTCGTTCATCATGGTCGGATGGATTAGCAAGGAGGCGCTGGCTGCGCACCAGGTAACGAATCAGGTCGCAGACTTCGCATTCATGCTCTCCCTCGGCGTAGGGTCGGCAACTACTATCCGCGTATCCCATCAGTACGGCTTGGGTGACCTCCGCGCCATGCGAATGGCGGCGAACGCCAGTATTCACCTTGTGCTG
This sequence comes from Paludibacteraceae bacterium, assembly GCA_017444065.1. GTDB lineage: Bacteria > Bacteroidota > Bacteroidia > Bacteroidales > Paludibacteraceae > Colicola. The sequence goes on from JAFSXJ010000054.1 coordinate 10,815, forward strand.
CTCATGAACACCCTCGGTGCAGCACTGATGATTGGCTTGAGGCATTACATCCCCTATTTGTTCACGAGCGACGGGCAGGTTGTTGAACTCGCCTCGCAACTACTAATCTTCGCCGGACTGTTCCAGTATGCCGACGGATTGCAATGTGTCGGCGCGGGCATGCTGCGAGGTGTGACCGATGTCAAGGCGCCTATGTGGATAACGGTGGTCACCTATGTCTTCATCGCATTGCCGCTCGGCTATGTGCTTATGTTCCCCGCCGGCTTGGGCGCCGTTGGAATGTGGATCAGTTTCCTCGTCGCACTCATCCTCGCCGCCGTCGCTTTCCATCTGCGCTTCCGATGGCTGTTCAAAGGGAAGTAGAGGAAAAAAAAGCGACATGCGTTGCCACATGCCACTTTGGGTGATATTCCTCCCTAAATAATTACTTGAGCAAGTCTGCGAAGTTCTTCCACAATGATTTGTTTGCTGCATAAGTTGTATAATCCAAGTTGTTGTTATATAGCCATAGTCCTTCTTGCTGGATAACTATACCACCTACGTATTGCAATCTTCTTTTGGGATGAATGTTGAAGGAAGCAATCTTTGCCGCCAAGAAATCCGCTTTGTCCTTTACCTCCGATTCGTTAGCCGTAAAGCCGCCTTTGGTGTCAAAGATGCCAAGCAAGTTCTTTCCGCGGAACTTGATAATCCAGTCTGGATAAAACACGCGCACTTTGTTTGCTGTATGATCCACATAACGAACGCCAAAGGCGTCCTTTCCTGTTCCGTTCTTGAACCACCACTCAATGTGTTGGGGATTATTCTCCAAGAATTGGATAAACTTCACCTCATTATCCCGTCCGCCGTAGTTCTCTAACAGCCGGAACGGTTTAACAATGCTCAGCGCCGATGGTTGGAATTCCTTCATATCATCAGTATAGGCATATTGTGCCTTGATGGTAAACACCTCGGCTTGTTGCTCGGCAATCCGCTCTTGTCTCTTCTTGATTATCTCGTCACGAACAGGTATGTATTCGCGTAAAGCCTGCGTAATAACACGTCGGAACACACTATTTTCTTTGCGGTCAGTATCCTTTAGAAACACCTTATACTGACTTAAATAATTATAGCTCGGAAGTGCAATGCTGAACCATTGGCGGAGTGCTTCTTTGAGTGGTGCCCACGATCGTGCTATATTGCCGAGTTTGGCATCATCCTCTGTTTGTTCTTGCAATATTTCATAACAACGGTAACTGAACAGTTTTTCAACGTCGTTGTTGGATACTTCCACCATCACATCGCGCCCGTACTCATTGTTAGCATCAGCCTCAAAGTCTCGGAAATGCGCATCGGCCATCACACTTCGTTCGTAATGTTCAGTTGGGTCTATTCCTTTGGATTGCAACATCTGTTGTTGCTCCGCTAAAGTAGGTAGTTTGTCTGCATCAGAGCCAAAGTAACGATTGAACGTGCCAATAAATGACGATTGGAAATCACTTGCACGACCTACGTCACCATAGTCACCTCTGGACTGAAAATCTGACCTAAATATGGGATCTATCACAAAATCTTGATCACGTACACCAGCAACGCTGGCGGTTACTTGCGCTATTTGCTGCATGATAGCCTGCATAGCCGCTTGCTTCTGCTCCTGTTGCTCTTCGGCTTCAAAGAGCGTAGGCATAACAGTCTCCACTATTTGCTCTATACGTTTCTTTTGCGTATTAATACGCTCTACTCTTTGATGGTAGTCATGTTCGGACGCAACGATCTCTTGTATTTTTTGCAAGGATTCTTTTGCTTGCTCAATAACTTTAGGAACGACTTGCATCACTTGATTGATATGAGTTGTATCAGCCGGCAATGTATCAAATAATGTTCCTGCCAATTGTTCGCCAAAGGTCTGTGTAGCGGCAGTAGTCTGATACTCAACGCTCAGCTTGGATATTGCAGTCTTTGGGCGGTTCTCCGTGCTGTCTTTAGGGTTCTGCACCTCATTTCGACGATAGTTGGTATATAGGTAGCCAGTTTTGAGCGCCGGATACCCGCTCAGGTCTAACCCCGGAATTGCCATGCGCAAGATTCGCCCAAGTGTCTGCGTGCGGAAGGTGTCGGACTTGACTTCGCGATACATAACGAGTATATGTGCGCGCGGACAATCCCACCCCGTACCGGCTGCATACTTGAACAACATGTATTCCACAGGATTGTTATTGTCGGAGATATACTCGATGTTCTCTTTCTTGTTGTCAAACCACTTGGCTATATGGTTTGCCGGAACGCCTTTATTTAACAAGTATTCGGTTACAATCTCTTCTTTGAGTTTTACTCCTAAATCCTTTGTTTTCTTGTCGTCATCCGGCAATTGGATGAGCACCAAAGGGTTGATATTCTTGCCTATACGCTCCCATTCTGCTTTCAGCTCGGCACGCTTCTCCATCGCCAAATCCAACAGCAGATAGTCATGGTCGATATTCTCAAACACATTCAGATCTTCCTCAGTTTGCGAGATAATCTCCTCTTTGATCAGTCCGGCGGCAATCACATCCTCGCGTTCCACTTCTACAAAGCCTGCGCGGTTGTGTCTGATATCGCTAATAGATGGCTCAGAGGTAGGCGTAGCTGATACTTTGAGGATAATCTTCGGATTGAGCGGGTCAATAACCGTTTTGATGGCAAGATCTGTCACGTTCTTGTGGCTCTCGTCAATAATCATAACTATCTGCCGCCCATCCGCATGCGTGCGCTCCACTATATCTTCAAAATAGAAACCGGATTCCTTGAACAGACGCGTATCATCCGGACGACGCAACACGCGCTTGTCCGCCTTCTCCGTGGATAGTTTCTGCCAGTTGAGGAAGAGTATATCGTTTCGTTTCAGTACGCCTTGGTTGAAATCCTGAACCGTCAGCAGCTGATTGCCGATGTTCGGATGGAAATACTCGAAGAACTTCTCCTTGCTCTGCATGGCAAGATCATCCGAAAACGTGATCCATACAAACGCTACATCCTCATTCCAATCCGGTTGCGTGTGCAAGCCGTTGATGAAGTTCGAAACCATGAACGTCTTGCCGCTACCCGTCGGCGATTTAAACACTATCTCATGCTTGAAGTCATTGTTGGCATACCAGATTGCCTTGAATTGAGCGGTTAGGTCTTCAACAGCAGTCTGCTGAAACGAAAGCATATTGAACTGAGCCATAGTGTAAAATTATAGTTGGTTGATGTTCTGATAAATCTCTAATATCGGTTGCGGAATAGGTTTGATGGTAATACCCGACAGGTCATCAAACTCATTCTCAAAGATGGATGGATCGCCCCACGTGAATACATATACGGCGATACGCGAAAGCGGGTGCTCCTGTTGCAGTTTCTCTATCTCACGTCGGAAGTCCGCGAAGTGCAGCAGATTGCCGGAGAAATAGACAGCCGTAAATGTAAAATCATTCGTAGGCTTGTCGCCTTTGCGGAGTTGGAAGATCTGATAAGCCTTTGCTGTCAGTATCTCCTCCAAGTTGTTCTCGCCCAATGCCAACAAACAACCTGCGCGCTGCGTGAGTGCCACTTTGTCAGCATCGCTGATGTGCCTTATGTCATGCTCACCAACAAACGCAGTCTTATAATACTTCATCGAGTTCCCAAGCCCTGCCACCTGTTCGCCTTTCGCATTGGTGTAGCCTTGCATCACACGTCGGTTGCGTTCATAGGTCACATTTTCGCAGATGTTATTCTCGTTCTGCTGTACCAATATACATTGCCGATGTCCGCCATCTTCCTCATTCAACTGCATTGTTGCGTGCATAGTCGTTCCGCTACCTGCGAAGAAGTCAAGAATAATGTCGGTTTTGTGCGATGCCCTATTTAGTAAATCTTTCATCAAATCAAGAGGTTTACTATAGTCAAAAACCTTTTCATCGCCAAAAAGATGTTTTAGCTTTTCGCTATTGGCCTTTGTGCTATATAAACCAAAATTCGTCACAATTGGTTTATAGGGGTTTTCGTATTCAGAAAAATATTCCTTTTTGATAGGGTATTTACTTGAAGTCTTAGGAAACACTATAATACCTTCATTAATCCACTTGTTCATCTTATCAAGAGAATATGGCGTTTCAAATGTAAATTCCATTCCATTCTCTGGATTGACAATTGTTTTTTCCTTAAACCCCATTCCAAATCGTTGCAATTGTTGCCTCTTATAAGGCCCTCGCGGATCATTATCAGGATTTACGAATCCATCTTCAACATTTCTTAAATCTCCAATAAATTTATATCTTCCCTGGTTTGAATAAACCATAATATACTCGTGATTCGTTACACTCATGGTTGTAGGTGGTATTCCTTTTGCTTCGCGCTTCGTTTCCCAAATAATTGTAGCAACAAAGCTTTTACTGCCAAACACTTGGTCACAAAGCAATTTCAGGTTCGCTTGCTCATTGTCATCAATCGAAATAAATATCACACCACGTTCGGAAAGCAAGTTCTTGGCTAATTCCAAACGTTTGTGCATAAACGACAGCCAGTAACTATGACGCAGCGGGTGGTCGGTTGGAACCGTTGTACCATCCGGGAACTTATCCAGCACGCGCTTGTCCTTATAGACAAATCCATCTGAACCGGTATTATACGGCGGATCAATATAGATGACATCAATCTGCCCTTTGTGTGTATAGTTGAGGCAAGTGAGTGCGTGGAAATTGTCGCCCTCAATAAGAATGTGCGTCGGCTTGCCATCATCCGATGAGATGGCTTTCTCTTTGACTTCTTCCAAAATTGGAATAGCATTCTCGCTCTCCGCTTCAAAAGCTTCGGGCACATCCATCCAACGCAAACCATATTGCGTCTCGCTGTTCTTCTTGATTTCCGTCTGGAGACGAGCGATTTGCTTCTCCAATTCGTGAATCCGTTGCAAGTACTCTTGCTCTGACATAGTAGCGCTTGTTAATTTTGTGAGCTTGCTATGTCTTTATTATTGGGCACTTCACAACAAAAATACGGGCAA
>JAFSXJ010000004.1 GCA_017444065.1 Paludibacteraceae bacterium
CTACATACGGCCGACTCGTCAGAAAATCAATCGCTCCTTCTATATCGGATTGCTTGACTTCCGGCAGTTCCTGCTGACGTGGCATACCTTCGCTCTCGCCGAAATAAGTGCCGTCAAAGACCAAGGTCACGAACCCTGCCATGGTCAGCCGCTCGGCATAAACCGATTGTGCCTGCTCTTTGACAGAGAGCCTCGGTCCCGTGACGACCACGGCGGGATAGTTATTACTGAGATTAAAACCTTCAGGCAGGCGTAATAATCCTGCTAAACGGGTGTTCAACTGTTTGTTGACAAAGACTACTTTTTGTGTTTCCATATTGTTTAATATATTAATACTTTCTTTCCATTGATGATATTCAAACCCTTTTGCGGATGGCTAAGGCGTGCGCCAGTAAGGGAATAGATACAGGAAGATGTTGTTTCCTCCATGACCTCCGATAGTGCGGAAGGTGTGTCGGAAAAGAGGGTGGCAGCTTTGCGCAGAATCTTAGGCGAGCACGCGCTCCAGAACGTCCAGTCATGGCTACCGCTGCGCTCGATATGCTCATGCTGAATGCCAAGCGAGGTGAGCAAGGCGGAGAAATCGCGGTTGTCATAAGTGAAGTAGTCGCGGTCGCCACATTCAAGCGTGATTCCCGGCAGCGATGACACAGGATAATTGCCAATGATATTGCTAATGTCCGTTGCCCCGTAGCCACCTATCACACTGCTCATTGCATAGACGTAAGCAAATAGTTCGTTGTGCATCACTCCGTAGCGTAATGCGCCATAGCCACCCATCGAAAAACCACCTATCATCCGTGCGCTGCGCTCGCGGCAGATACTATAACGCGTCTCAACGTCCGGCAGCAGTTCGGAGAAGAAATATTGCTCGTAGTAGATACCGTTGTTGTAGCAGTTATCGATGTACATCCATGTGCCGCCATCAGGTGTGACGATGATCAGTTCCGGCACTTCGCCTGCGGCAATCATCTCATCGGCATCAGCCGCTATGTCGTCAAATGTCCACCAGTCATTCTGGTCGCCACCATAGCCATGCAGCAGATAGATAACCGGATATTGCGCCGTATCGGTATAGCCAGCGGGGAGATAGACGGAGTATTTCATGGAGCGGTTGAGCACCGTGCTGTTGATTGTCACATCGCGTATGACCGTTCCTTGCGGTACATCGGAGTAACGCACCTCCGGCTCTTCTGCCCGACAGGAGACAACCGGCAGACATAGTGCCAAAATCATAATGATTCGTTGAAACATAGTTACACTCCTTTCCCCATTTCATACGCCTGTTGCATGACAGGCGAAGACTGTATCTCGCCTTTCTCATAGACGCCTTTGCCGTAGATTACACCGCGCTCCACAGAGCCTTCGAAACAATCCGCCATGCCACGCAGGCATGCCAAGGTCGTATTCATTACCCGGTCGGTGTCTTCGGCTGCGGACATGATATAGTAAAACTCTTTGTTCTTGAACTCCAACCAGCGGGCTACAGTGCGGTCGATGACGGCTTTGAGTTGGGCGCAGACCGAATAGAAATACACGGGCGTAGCGAGCACGATGACATCAGCGGCGAGCATCTTCTGCAGAACCTCCGTCATATCGTCCTGTTTGGCGCACATGCCGCCGTGGTCACGGCAGTAATAGCATGCCGAACAGAAACCAATTTTCTTGGCTGCTACACGTATTTTCTCCACCTCATGCCCAGCCTCTACGGCTCCGCGCATGAACTCGTCGCACAGCATGTCGCTGTTACCTTTCGCCCTCGGACTGCCC
>JAFSXJ010000055.1 GCA_017444065.1 Paludibacteraceae bacterium
ACTTGGGTTCTTGAAACTGGACACTTTAAGAATTCGTATATACCAAGGAACAAGCCGAAATGCTCACGTTGAAGCGTGGGCTTTGTTCATGTAGATTTGGTATATACAGGTAGTCCAGAATCCTAAGAACCCAGATTGAAAGCGACTTAGCACCACGCTCTTTTTATGTGCCAACCTTCCAACTCAAACGGTGCTGACGGAGTATTCGAAAAGCCGTTAAGTGAGTAGAGAAACCTGTTAACAAAATGCATTTATGTTTAAAAACAAATTTATTGCAATTACCATGACGATGGCATGCATGTTCACAATGACTTCGTGCTTTGGCCCGAAGAAAATGACACAACGTGTTGTTCCGACGGCAGTTAATACAATCAACTCGGTTGGCTTGTCAGAACTGAATCTTAAACATGGTACAGACTACACGGTTGTTAATACCGTGACTGCAGAAGCGACAGTTCTGTATAAAGAGCAGAAGAAAGGTTCAAAAATTACAATCAAAGAGGAGAACAATGAGTTTGAAATAACGTACGAGTTTGACAGCGAACAAGAAAAATGGTATCGCACTGACTTTGAGGGAATTGCACGCTTTGGTTTCTTTAGCAACGATGATTATTATCAGAACTACTCTATGATTTATCCTGAGAATGTAGTACGTAATCTTGCTATGTACCGTCTTATTAATCAGGCTAAGGTTCGCGGAGCGGATGGTATCATTGAACCTATTGTCTCAACAAATGTGGAACAACAAGGTAAAGATATCGTATTTAAGACGACCGCAACTGCCAAACTTATAAAACTGAAAACTGACGCTAAATAAATCGAGTTGTTATGAAAAGCAAATTGATTCTCACCATCACAGCTTTGGTGGCTGTTAGTGCCACCTCTTGTTCTTCTATGCGTAAAGTTGTAACTTCTGCTCCACAGCCGCAAGTACAAACCATCAATCTCGCTCTCGTTGAGCAACCGATGGCGGACAAGTATGCCAATCTTGAATATGGCATTCGACTGAACATTGAGGACGGACGTGCAGACAAACGTCTCATCCAAGTGTATGACGCTGCTGCAACAAGCAAGCCGACAGTCAATGTCAATCCGGGTATCGGTTCGTTTGTACCGGAAAGTATGCGTCGGTACATGCGTACCATGGGTTTCAACATGGATGCTGATGTCGCTACCGATTATTTGATGCAAATAACTGTCAAGGAGTTCCACACCGACTGGTTGTCTGGTATTGGATGGAATGGTACTGTGATTATGGACGTGAAGGTTTTCGACCATAATCGTGCCATCGTTTACCCGACTACGGAAGTGGCAGGACGCGCCAGTGTTTACGGAAGTGCGCAATCTATTTCCTATGCACAACAGGCGATCAACAAAGCATACGCCAATGCTCTTGCCGACATCGACTGGGATCGCGTGGCTTACTTCCTGCATCGGGCTGACAGCCCCAAAAACGAGGCGAACAAGAAAGTCACAGGTGAAGGTAATACTGCATTGGAGCACTTGACCGTACACTGGAATGTCAATTCCCGTCCGCAGGGTGCAGATGTTTCCTGGCGCGTAATCTCACAGACTCCCGAAGTGAAGAACCAGAATTACAAGTATCTGGAAACTACTCCGTACGAAGGATCTGAGACGATAAATATCAAAGGTCTGACATACAACAATGCCGGAAATGTGCAGATTGAAATCAAGTGCGAGAAGAAAGGATATTATTCGCAAACCAAGAAATTGAATATCCTTTCGCTCATTGACGACAATGATGTAAGTTATATGTTCAAATTAGTACCTGAAGACGAATGAAAAGGATTTTTATAGCCTTATGCGCTATATATCCCTTATTTGCTTTTGCAGACATCATCGTCACATTCGACAATGGAAACATTGAAGATGTGACGGTGGTGTCCGTCGGGGTTGATGAGGTGGTATATAAGCAAGGTGGCACGCAGAAAACAATTGCTTCTTCACAAGTGGAAGGCGTTCTCTACAATGACGGCAGATTTATTACTCCCCCAAAGAAGATGGCTGTAAGTGAAGCATCTGAAACAACCTCTGATGATACCTGGGCAATTGATGACGCTCCTTCAGATGACACGCAAGCAACCTCATCCCGTCGTAGCCAGAAGCCGGAAAAGAAAGAACGAAGTGGCGGAAATTCGGAAGTGGGACAAGCCTTTAAAGAAGCAGGTGTTGCTATCAAAGACGCGTTTACCACCATGTTTGATGCGATGGGAAAGAAGAAAGATAAGACGCAGTCTGCAAATGCGAATGCAGCTAAAAAATCTGCGAATGCGAATACAGATGCGGAATCCAATCAAGCTTCTTCTGCCTCTGATGATGGTTGGTAATAGTTGGATTAATTGGATTTCTCATTTCCCATATATATAGATTATATGATTGAGCGCACGCGTCATAATATATCCGCATTTGCTTTCGTAATCCACACCGAAGAAGATATGGCCTATATCTTTTGCACGCCTATGTCATCCACAAAGGATGCTATTGTCATTGATTTATGGTGTCCCGAAAATCCCTCGTTCACTTGCAGGAAAGCATTTCTTCTGAATGATATGCTAATGGCTTCTGTGCGTGATACTATCATTGATATTGCAAGGCAACATCATATGGACACATCTGCTTTTTCTATAACTCAAATCAATCCGGCAACGGGTACTTTGCTGTGACCACTCCTCTTCATTCTCCCAACGCCAAGACCAACACCGTCTAAGGCCGGGAGGTGATGTAAATGTGGACTCGAAGGCGACGGAAGGAGGAGTTATCCTATGGTTTACTCAACAATCGGACGCCTTTGCATAGGCTCTCGCCCGACAAAAATCAGGGCTGTGACTTTAGCCGGTTACAGCCCTGAATGTAGGTGTACATATATCAATCAGCACATTTTTGAACATAAATACTCAATATGCAGCATTCGCTGCAGGGCAGTGCACCGTGCAAAAAAATGTACTCTTCAACAAAAAAAGTCCCGCATTGTTTGCAAATGTGAGAATTTTTTAGTACCTTTGCATCGCTAAACGAAAAACCGAATGCTCAAATCACGACATAGTAATCTGCATCCGCTGCTTAAGATTGCCGAGTGGCTGCTCATCATGCTGGTATGCACGCTGCTGATATTCGTCATCTGGAGCGTGCTGCCCATCGATTATGGCTCAACCGGTGCGCTGCTGGTGTTCCAAGCCCTGCAGGCGGTAGGGGTGTTCATCGTGCCGACGTTCGTTGTCGCATACCTGTGGTGCGACAGCCCAATGATGTATCTGCATATCGGGAAGAACCCCGGGGCTGCAGCTCAGCCGTTCGACTGGCGGCTGGCGCTGCTGAGTATGGGCGTGATGATTACCGCCATCCCGCTGATCAATTGTCTGGTGGCGCTGAACGGGCTGCTCAGTCTGCCGGAGAGCATGAGCGGTCTGGAGCAATGGATGCGGTCGGCAGAGGAGCAGGCGGAGTGGCTGCTGAAACGATTCATGACCTACCACGACGGAGCGTGGTGGATGCTGCCGGTGAACATTATGGTTCTGGCTGTCCTGCCCGCCATAGGCGAGGAGCTAACGTTCCGCGGCGTGCTGCAGTCATTCTTCCGAAACAGGCATGTGGCAGTCTGGCTGACGGCGTTCATTTTCTCGTTCGTTCACTTCCAGTTCTACGGTTTCCTACCCCGATTGCTGTTGGGCGCCATGTTAGGTTACGCACTGGTGTGGAGCGGCAGGATAGGGTACAGCATGCTTATGCACGCCACGAACAACGCCCTGTCGGTCATTGTCTTCTATCTCGGCACATACGTCTGGCATATCGCCCAAGACGATATCGACGCCCTGGGCACGGGCTCGACTTGGTGGCTCACCGTGCTCTGCACACCGCTGATGCTCGCCATGATGTACATCTTCTACCGCCGATGCGGAAAATAGTTGTTTTTTCTGCAAATAAATTTGCAAATGTCAAAATAATTTTGTACCTTTGCAGTCGCGTTTGACAAACGCGAAACAGATGAACAAAACAACACATAAATTACAATACGAACATGTCAAAAGTAACTGTAGTAGGCGCAGGTAACGTAGGTGCTACCGCCGCCAATGTCATCGCTGTGAAGAACATCGCCAGCGAAGTTGTCCTGATTGATATCAAGGAAGGCGTAGCCGAGGGCAAAGCCATGGATATCATGCAATCCGCCCAGACCATCGGTTTCTCGACCGTAGTCAAGGGCATCACCAACGACTATAGCCTGACGGCAGGCTCCGACGTCGTGGTCATCACTTCGGGTCTGCCCCGTAAGCCGGGCATGACGCGTGAGGAGCTCATCGGTGTGAACGCCGGTATCGTGAAGAGCGTTGCCACGCAGATCCTCAATTACTCGCCTAATGCCATCATCATCGTGGTGTCGAACCCGATGGATACGATGGCTTATCTGACTCTGAAGGCCATGGGTCTGCCGCGCAACCGCGTCATCGGTATGGGCGGCGCGCTGGATTCGAGCCGCTTCAAGTACTACCTGAGCCAGAAGCTCGGTTGCTATGCTCACGACATCGAAGCCTTCGTTATCGGCGGTCACGGTGACACGACGATGATCCCGATGAAGCGCTTTGCCGCCTATCGCGGCATACCTGTATCCTCGCTGCTCAGCGCCGAGGAACTCGACGAGGTGGTTAAGGCTACGATGGTAGGCGGCGCTACGCTCACCGGTCTGCTCGGCACATCGGCGTGGATGGCTCCGGGTGCTTCCGTAGCATTCATGGTGGACGCCATCATCAACGACCAGAAGCGCCTCATTCCCGCATCCGCCAAGCTCGAAGGTGAGTACGGCTACGACGACATCATGATCGGCGTTCCGTGCATCATCGGCAAGAACGGTATCGAGAAGATTGTCGAACTCGACCTCAACGACGAGGAGAAAGCACTGTTCAAGGCTTCGCATGACGCAACAGCCAAAACTACGAATATCCTCCACGAGATAAACGCACTGTAATCTTCGCAGGATAGATACCAAAATATAGGATTTCATCCTATCACTCAAAAAAAATCCCGAAAAAATTTGCATATTCGGGATTTTTTTTGTATCTTTGTAGGCTTTTAGGAAATAATGCAAAGCTATTTATATGCAGAAGATTAGGAACATTGCAATCATCGCCCATGTGGACCACGGCAAGACAACACTCGTCGACAAGATGCTGTACACCTCGAACCTGTTCCGCGACAACCAGGACAAGGGCGAACTTATTCTTGACAACAACGACCTTGAGCGAGAGCGCGGTATAACCATCCTCGCCAAGAACGTAGCTATCGAATACAAAGGGTACAAGATTAATATCATCGACACTCCGGGGCACGCGGATTTCGGCGGTGAGGTGGAGCGCGTGCTGAACATGGCAGACGGCGTGCTGCTGCTCGTCGATGCTTTCGAGGGACCGATGCCGCAGACGCGCTTCGTGCTGCAGAAAGCTATCGAGCTGAACCTGAAACCCATCGTCGTCATCAACAAGGTAGATAAGCTCAACTGCCGCCCCGACGAGGTGCAGGAAGCCGTGTTCGACCTGATGTGCAACCTCAACGCATCGGAAGAACAGCTCGACTTCCAGACCATCTACGGTTCGGCGAAGAACGGCTGGATGAGCTTGGACTGGAAGCAACCGACAAACAACATCACCGCGCTGATGGACGCCATCATCGAGTACATACCTGAGCCGGAGGTGTTAGAAGGCACGCCGCAGATGCTCATCACATCGCTCGACTACAACCCCTACGTAGGCCGTATAGCCGTAGGTCGCGTGCACCGCGGCGTGCTCAAGGACGGCATGCCGGTGACCCTTGCCAAGAAAGATGGCACGAAAGTGCGCACGAAAATCAAAGAGCTCCACACCTTCCAAGGCATGGGGCATGTGAAGACCGACGAGGTGCGTTCGGGCGACATCTGCGCACTGATAGGCATCGACGGCTTCGAGATAGGCGACACCATCTGCGACATCGAGAACCCCGAAGCACTCGACCCCATAGCCATCGACGAGCCGACGATGTCCATGACCTTCACCATCAACGACAGCCCGTTCTTCGGGCAGGACGGCAAGTACGTCACCTCGCGACACATACAGGAGCGTCTGACTAAGGAGCTGGAGAAGAACCTCGCGCTGCGCGTAGAAGCTAGCGACCGTGAGTCGGCGTGGAACGTCTATGGCCGCGGCGTGTTGCACCTGTCGGTGCTCATCGAGACCATGCGCCGCGAGGGCTACGAGCTGCAGGTCGGACAGCCGAAGGTGATCATCAAGGAGATCAACGGCGTGAAATGCGAACCCGTCGAGCAACTGACGGTGAACACGCCCGAGGACTGCTCCGGCAAGATCATCGAATTCGTCACCGTTCATAAGGGCGAGATGACGAAGATGGAGCTCGTCAACGACCGCGTGCAACTCGAGTTCACCATCCCCTCACGCGGCATCATGGGCATGCGTACGTACGTGATGAACGTCAGCGCCGGTGAGGCAATCATGGCGCACCGCTTCCTCGAGTACCAACCTTACAAGGGCGAGATGCCCCACCGCGTCAACGGTTCGCTCATCGCCATGGAAGCCGGAACAGCATCCGCCTATGCGCTGGACAAACTCCAGGACCGCGGACGGTTCTTCATCGACCCGCAGGAGGAAGTCTATGCCGGGCAGGTCGTAGGCGAGAATGCCAAGGAAGGTGACATCGTCATCAACGTCACCAAGGCGAAGAACCTGACGAACATGCGTACCAAGTCATCCGACGACAAGGCTGTGCTCGCGCCGCCTGTACGATTCTCGCTGGAGGAAGCACTCGAGTACATCAAGGAGGATGAGTACGTCGAGGTCACCCCGCACGCCATGCGCATACGCAAAATAATCCTGGACGAGTTGGAGCGCAAACGCGCAAATAGATAAAATACGGCAGCCAAATTTGGCTGCCCCAAGAACACTGAATCATGAAGAAAAAGATTGCTATCATTGCCGGTGGCGACAGTTCGGAACACGACGTGTCGCTGCGCTCCGCCGCCAGCATCAAGGGTTGGCTCGACCCCGAGCGTTACGACGCAGAGATAGTCGAACTGCAAGGCGCAGACCTCAAGACCCTGAACAGGATAACTGAATACGACTACGCGTACATCACCATTCACGGCACACCGGGAGAGAACGGGCTGCTGCAAGGATTCCTGGAAATGATGCACATCCCGTACTCGTGCTGCGGCGTGCTGGCTGCCGCACTTACGTTCAACAAGTACGCCTGCAACCACTACCTGGCGCAGTTCGGCATCAAGATATCGCCGTCCTTCCTTTTGCGCAAGCAGGAATGGCTGAATGGACAAATAAATGTCCAAACGGTAAATGACAAAATTGTAAACGAGATAGGTCTGCCCTGCTTCATCAAGAGCAACGTAGGCGGCAGTTCGTTCGGCTGCACGAAGGTGAAGACCCTGGCAGACGTCGAGCCAGCCATAGCCGCAGCGTTCCGTGAGGGCGACGAGGTCATCTGCGAAGCGTTCATGCAAGGCATCGAGATCACCTGCGGCGTATATAAGACCAGGCAGCGCAGCGTAGCTCTGCCCATCACCGAGGTGGTGACCACCAACGAGTTCTTCGACTACGACGCGAAGTACAACGGGCAGGTGCAGGAGATAACGCCGGCACGCATACCCGACGCTACACGCGACGCAGTGCAAGCCATGACCCTGAAGATATATGACATCCTCGGCTGCAACGGCATCATCCGCACGGATTATATCATCGCTCCGGACGGCACGATACAACTGCTGGAAGTCAACACCACGCCGGGCATGACAGCCACCTCGTTCATCCCGCAGCAGGTAGCCGCAGCCGGCATGCAGATGCGCGATGTGCTCACGGAGATAATAGAAAATTAGCCGTTAGCCATTAGCCCAAATAAATTACTATGATTGATGTAAACGAATCCATAGCTGCACTGGACTGGAGCAAAGAGCCGCAAGGCCTGTATGCGCCGATAGCCTACGCCCTGTCATCCGGAGGCAAACGCCTGAGGATGCAGCTCGTGCTCGCCGGTTGCCGTCTGGTGGGAGGCAATGAGCAGGATGCGCTCCCCTTCGCCGAAGCGATAGAAGTGTTTCACAACTTCACACTGCTGCACGACGATGTGATGGATCGCGCCGATGTGCGTCGCGGCATGCCGACCGTGCACGTGAAGTGGAACGACAACACAGCTATCCTCTCCGGCGACCAGATGCTCATCGAGGCATATCATCTGCTGGAAGGTGTGTCTGCCAATCACCTGCCCGAACTGCTCAAGCTCTTCACTCGTACCGCCACGGAAATCTGCGAGGGGCAGCAGTACGATGTGGACTTTGAGCAGCGCGACGATGTGCAGATAGCCGATTACATCGAGATGATCCGCCTCAAAACATCCGTGCTGCTCGCTGCAGCCCTTCAAGGCGGAGCCATCATCGGCGGCGCAACCGCTGCCCAGCAGGAAGCACTATACAACTACGGCATCCATCTCGGTTTGGCGTTCCAGATTCAGGACGACCTGCTTGACTGCTTCGGCGACCCGCAGACCTTCGGCAAAGCTATAGGCGGCGACATCAGTTGCAACAAGAAGACCTACCTGCTCTTGTCCGCCCTCAATAACGCCGATGCCGGACAACGCGCCGAACTCAGCCGCTGGCTGGCACAGACCGCCCCATCGGCAGAGAAGATCAGCGCAGTCAAGGAGCTCTATATGGCTACTCGCGCACGCGAGGCAGCCGAACAAGCAATAGCCGAGCATACACGTCAGGCGCTCGACTGCCTCAACCTGCTGCCCGACAACGACGAAAGGAAACAACTGGAGCAACTTGCGCAAAAACTTGCGCAACGCAAATCCTGAAATTTTGAAATTACGAAGTATATGCCCTACAGACGTTTACCCAACACTGATCAAGCACGTTTGCGTGCGCTGAAAACAGCCGTGCAACGTGCCGCCGAGAGCGACTTTACCGAGCAAGTGTTGCCTTATCGCCTTTCGACCGAGGCGGAGACTTGTCTGCTCAAGTTTGAGAACACGGTATCTCAGTACCACACAAACGTGGATACCAAGGTGTCAGCCAACAAAAGGTACAAGCGTATCGTCCAGAACACGCGCATGTACATTTCGCACTTCATACAAGTGTTGAACTTCGCTGTCATTCGCGGGGAGATAAAGAAGGAGCAGAAGCGCCTGTACCACCTGGATGAGAACAACTTCTCGCTGCCCGACTTGTCATCAGAAGACGATCTGCTGCTGTGGGGAAAGAACATCATTGAGGGCGAAACAGCCCGTATGAGCCAAGGCGGTATACCCATCAATTGTCCCGCTATCAACAAGGTGAAGGTGCACTACGATATGTTTACCGAGAACCAACTCAACCAGTCGATGCACCGAATGAGCACGACACGCGTATATGAGGATCTTGGTGCATTGCGTGAGGAGGCCGACCGGATCATCTTGCAGATATGGAATGTGGTGGAGGAGCACTATAATAAGAAACTTCCCTACGACCGCATGCGCAGTTGTGAGAACTACGGCTTGAAGTTCTACTATCGTCCGCACGAAAAGCGCATCACGCCCGAGACGGACAAGGAGATAGAAAGAGCAGCTGCCAGTCAGATGAAACTGGAGCTGCTGTAGGATAAAAGTGCTGACGGCCAATCAGCGTTCGTAGGTCGCCGTTGGAGTGATAACTTTGTCCATCCTGACGTCGTGCATCGACCAGGGGACATCATCGCTGATCTGGAAGTCGTAACAAACGCCAATCTTGGGCACCTTGCGAAGTTTGCGCAGGAAGCGGTCGTAATAACCCTTGCCGCGACCGATGCGCACGAGATCTTTGTCAAAAGCCAAACCGGGAACAATCACCAGATCAGGCGTGCCGCGATACGTGCCCGTCTGAGGGGTAGGGATTCCGTAATGACCGGCCTTCAGGTTGTCATGACCGATGTACTGGCGGAGTTCGATAGAGTCATGATGAGTGACCGGCAGCAGGACGACCTTTTCATCCTTGTACTTGTCCAGCAACGGGCGCAGGTCAACTTCATGATGAACGGGATAGTAGAACATCACCACGTGGGCATGACGGAACATATGCAACTGCTCGATGCGTTCGATGACCGCCTCTGACCATGATTTGAGGTCCTCAGGTTTCTGAATACGCAACTTCTGGCGCATCAGTTCGCGCAAATCGTTCTTGCGCTTCTTGACACGGTTCCAGGGCATGAGTCGCTTAATATCGCGTAATTGGCTTTCAAACAACATATTAGATTAAGAATTATACATTATAAATTAAAAGATATACTGACGTTTTGCAAAAAACGGTGCAAAGATACAAAAAATATTTGACATTTGCAAATATGAAGCGAAACAAATTGCATATATTGTGCATAATTGGCATCATTTTCACATCTTGCCTCAATAATAATGACACGACTGTCACCACATCGTCGGAGACAGAGGTAACCAGTTTCTACTTTGCCAAGAATGACAGTTTTCCCAGTATAGGCAACACAACCTTTACCATCAGCCTTTATGCTGCGCAGGATACAGGTCTGATTACCAACGCGGATTCGATGACCTATCTCACGCCTGTAAATAAGCTTGTGCCACACTTGCTGTTCAAGGCTACGCCTGCCTCGGCTACAATCTTCACGACTGACACAGCATTCGCCCTGACAGGAAAGGATACGATAGACTTCACTCATCCTGTGTTGCTGCGTATCATATCGTCCGACCAGACAAATACGAAGTACTACCGTGTGGTGGTAAATGTGCATCAGGTTGACCCCGACCTGTTCTATTGGAACAAACTCACCGACGCCGTCC
The DNA here is from genome assembly GCA_017444065.1 of Paludibacteraceae bacterium. Taxonomy (GTDB): domain Bacteria; phylum Bacteroidota; class Bacteroidia; order Bacteroidales; family Paludibacteraceae; genus Colicola. Next base: position 10,828 of record JAFSXJ010000055.1, read on the forward strand.
TTCCCCAAGGAACAGCCTCCACCAAAGGTGTGGTGCTGAACGGTCGGTTCTACCTCTTCGCCAACGACGGTTTCGCCACCACAGTCTATCAGTCTGCTGACGGAAAGTCATGGGATGCCGGCACGACACCTGTCGGTCTGCCTGCCAACTGCCACGTACGGGATATACTGGCTGCCAACGATACGCACAGTGGCGCGGAGAACACTAAACTCTACTACTGTCAGGACAGCAAGGTTTATACCTCAACCGATGCTGCAAGCTGGCAGGAGCAGGATATGAGTGCAGAAACCTATCTGCCGCGGGTGATGCTGATGCATTTCAACGATTCCGTCTGGCTTGTGTCTGAACATGCTTCAGCGCATACGTTCCATCTGTCGGTGGAGGACGGCGGCTCATGGCGGACAGATACCAAAGCGCTGCCCGCCAATTGGCCACTGACGGAGTTTACCGCTGTGGAGTTCACCTCCAGCAGTGAGCGCCCGCGTGTGATGATTGTGGGAGGTTATGACACCCAAGGCAACGGACTGAACTCCCGCTGGAACATCGAGTATAGCCAAGCGGCAGGCTACCGCTACGCCAACTTCGCCATCGAACGCCCGCTGTGCTCAGCTATCCTGGGCGCTTCGGCTATATGCTACGGCAAACGCTTCTACCTGTTCGGTGGTGTGGATGCTGACGCGAAATATGTCTCCGAAACCGCACTTTACTCCGACGACGAAGGACTGAACTGGTTCCCCATCGACACCGCACACAATCATCTGATGGATGTCTATTCCGAGCGGACGCAAACCAGCGCGTTTGTGCACGACAGCAACGTGTACCTCTTCGGCGGGCAGACTCGTACGCAGACCTTCTCCGATGTGCTGCGCGGACGACTCACCAGTATAGATTGGTAATTTTCAAATCTTCAAACAAACATGCGAATCCATTTTATTGCTATAGGCGGTGCAGCCATGCACAACCTGGCATTAGCTATCCAGCAGAAAGCCGGATACATCGTCACAGGTTCTGATGATGAGATCTTCGATCCCGCGCGAACGCACCTGCTTGAGGCAGGCTTGTTACCTGACAAGATGGGCTGGCATCCTGAGCGCATCACGCCCGATATAGATGCTATTATCTTAGGTATGCACGCGCGCGAGGATAACCCCGAGCTCGTTCGTGCACGCGAACTGGGTTTGCGCATCTATTCGTTCCCCGAGTATCTGTATGAGCAGACGAAAGACAAGTTCCGCATCGTGGTTGGCGGCTCGCACGGCAAAACGACCACTACGGCAATGATCTTGTACGTGCTCAACCGTCTGGGCATTGAGGCCGACTACATGGTAGGCGCACAGATTGAGGGATTTGAGCGTATGGTGCGCCTGAGCGATACCGCCAAGTACGCTGTGTTCGAGGGTGATGAATATCTGACCTCGCCGCTCGACCTGCGTTCAAAGTTCCTCTGGTACAAGCCGAATACGGCAATCCTTACCGGTATCGCGTGGGATCATATCAATGTGTTCCCGACCTTTGACCTGTATGTCGATACGTTCCGTAAGTTCGTACATACCATCGAACCCGATGGCACATTTATTTACTACCAAGGGGATGATAATCTACGTATGTTAGCCGGCGAAATGTCTAATGCCAATTGTCCATTGTCCATTACTCCCTATCGTGCCTACGATGGGGATATCAAGATGCAGGTGTTCGGGCAGCATAACATGGAGAATCTGCAGGCTGCCTGTTATGCCTGCGCGACTATCGGTGTCAAGCCCGAGGACTTCTACCGCGAGATAAGCTCGTTCACCGGTGCAGCCAACCGGTTGGAAAAGATTGCCGAGACAGCTACCTCGGTTGCTTACAAGGATTTTGCCCACTCTCCCTCTAAGCTTCGCGCTACGGTCAAGGCTGTGCGCGAACGCTATCCCGACAAACGCCTCGTCGCAGCCATGGAGCTACATACTTTCAGCTCGCTCATGGCGGACTTCCTGCCGCAGTACAACGGCTGCATGGCGGATGCTGATGTGGCGTACGTCTATTTCAACCCGAAGGTGATTGAGCACAAACGCCTCACACCCATTACCGCCGACGAGGTGCGCCGGGCTTTCGGCACGGAAAACATTGAGGTTTTCACCGAGAGCCAAGCACTACAGGATGCCTTGCGCCAACTGCTAAATGGCCACATGGTAAATGACCAAATAGTCAATAAGCAGGGCGTAGCTCTGCTCCTGATGTCCTCCGGCACATTCGACGGAGTGAACGTCAAGGAGTTTGCACAAGAACTATTAGGCTAAAACAAGCGCCGTTACCCAAGCAGTAACGGCGCTCTTCTTTTTCTTGCTCCACTTATTTGTCTATACCGGCGATGACTGCTTCACGCAGCTGCTCGATGGCGGTCGGCACATCTTCCTCGGCGAGGGTTGATATGTCAATAGGCTTGCCAATGTGCATGTGCACTGGGTGATGATGGGCGTAGAACTCGCGGCGGTTCATCACCTCATAGCAGCCCGACAGGGAGATAGGTACGATAGGCAGCTTCAAGTCAAGCGCAATCTGCAGCGCACCGCGTTTGAAGCGTCCGACCTGCCCGTCAACAGAACGTGTGCCTTCGGGGAAGATAACCGTGCAGACGCCGTCGTGCAGCACACGTTCCGCCTCCTTGAGCGACTGAACGGCAGCGGCTGTATTGCCGCGCTTGACGAAGATATGTCCGGCAGCCTTGCAGCCCGAACCGATGAACGGCACTTTGCGCAGCTCGGCTTTCATCAGCCACTTGAAGATAACGGGCAGCCAGCCGTAGATGAGAAACACGTCTGCCATCGACTGATGGTTGGCGACGAACACATACGATGTGTGGCTGTCAATATTCTCTAGACCGGTGACACGGGTTGGGATGAACAGCAGGTAAAAGAACGCACGCGACCAGAAAGCCTGTATGCCGTGCAGCCACCAGCTGTTACGCCAGTGCTGGAAAAGGATGGTAGTGATAGCGGTGAACATTGTCAGCAGCGCAAACAACGGTAGCGCTATCAAGTATTGATATAGAATGTAGAATATTTTCATCAGTTTGTATATTTCTTAGCCCTAACGGGCACGATTTATACGGCTAAACCGTATATTTCATCATGAATCCACGGTAGAGGGCGCAGATGCAGCGTATCTCGTCCCAGTTCTCCTCGCTGAGTTTCGTGCCGATAACCTCAACTACGCGTCCTGCTGCAATCGTACCAATCTCGCCGCATTTGTGCATGTCGAATCCGTCCGACAACGCATGCAGGAATCCTCCGGCATACAGGTCACCTGCACCTGTAGAGTCAGTACATGAGGTAGTGATGGCACCTATGTGGTATCGTTGGTCACCCTGCTGCACATACGAACCGCGCTTGCCGACCTTGACCACAGCTATATCGCACTCGGTAGCCATCTTTGCCACTGATTCCTCGGGGTTGAGGTGCGTGTAGGCGAAACTCTCATCCTCGTTGGCGAAAACGATATCCACGTACTGGCGGATGAGTTCCTTGAGGAAGTAATGGTTCTCGTTAATCACGTTGTACGAGGCGAGGTCGAGGCTGACCATACAGCCGGACTCTTTCGCCAGCCGGATAGCCTTTTCAATCAAAGCGTGGTTCTGCACCATGTATCCCTCAATGTGGAAGATGTCGTAACCTACGAACGCCTCCTTGGTGATATCCTCTGCCTGCATCTCTGCCGATGCGCCGAGGTACGTGGCGAACGTACGCTCGCCGTCAGGCGTGATAAGCACGATCGAACAGCCCGACAGCAGTTGCGGATGCGTCAGCAGCAGAGGCTTGACGCCGTTCTTGACGAGGTCGTTGCGGTAGAACTCTCCCACCTCGTCGGAACCAATCTTGCCGATGAACGCCGCTTTGCCGCCCAAGGCTGCAATGGTAGAGATGGTGTTCGCCGCTGAACCGCCGGCTACCATGTGTTTGCGGACAGAAGCAAACTTCGCCTGGATGACCTGAGCTTGCTCCATTGAAATCAGATTCATACTACCCTTAGGCAAGTTGAGCTCGCGCAGGTCGTCTTCCGAAACCTGCATCAACATGTCTGTAAGGGCGTTTCCTAAACCTAATATGCGTTTCATATATTACAAAATGTTATGTTTTTTGCTATTGAGTGCATTTTTTCTTGCAAATAATTTGCATAATTCAAAAAAATGTTGTACCTTTGCAGCCGCTTTGAGCAAAAATGCTTCCTTAGCTCAGTCGGTTAGAGCATCTGACTGTTAATCAGGGGGTCCTAGGTTCAAGTCCTAGAGGGAGCGCTGAGCAGGCTATCAAGCCTGCTTTTTTTGTTACCCTGATTGTAGCGTCCACGCCGAACGGCAGAGGCATGTTGTGCGTCACATGACCTGCAGGCACACCGAACAGCACGGGATAATCATACTCCTTGACCGCATCTGCAATGCTTTCGAGCAATGTGCAGCCCATATCTGCATCATCCTCGCAATCGGCGAACTGTCCGGCCAGCAGACCGCTTATCTCCGCGAGCACGCCACTCAGGCGCAACTGGTGAATCATTCTGTCTATCTTGTAGTGCGGTTCGCCCACATCCTCGATGAACAGCAACGTACGTTTGCCCTGCTCGCGGTCACGGGCAACTGTCTGAGTAATGTCGTATGGCGTGCCTGACAGACCGCACAGTACAGCCAAGTTTCCTCCTCGCAGCACTCCCGCCGCTTCCCCTTCGCGGTTCAAGGGTGAAGGTCCTATCTCGTAGTTCAACGCTTCACCTCGCAGCAACTGCAACAGGGCTTGCCGTGGCTGAGCATCGTCGGGCAAGGTCGCCAGAGGCTTGCACATGATGCCGTGAACAGACACGCCGCCGAGACATGCGATAAGCTGATGCAGTTCGGTTATATCCGAGAAGCCGCACACCGCCGCATGGTTGTAGCCGCGTTCGCGTACGCCACGCTCTATCTTGTCGATAATCTGCTGCAACCCGTAGCCGCCACGCGAACAGAGCACCAAGCCTGCGTTCTTGTCTGTCAGGGCATCCACGGCATCCGCTACGCGCTCATCCGGGCGCGCGGCAAACCGTCCCCAACGGTCGCAGGCATGCGGAGCAACGGCAACATCGAAACCCTGCGTGCGCAGGTAGGCGGCAGCCTGCTGAATATATTCAGCGTCCAGTGCTCCGGAAGGCGATATGATGCGAATCTGTTTCATTTGTTCGTCTTATAATTGGCGGCATTATACAGTTGTGCCGAATTAACGGCGTTCTGCCAGATGATGTACGCCGCCGGTCCGATAGCCGAGAGCGGATTGAGAAACGCCTGGCACATCCAGATGCCCAAGGTGGTGTTCTTCTGCCCGAACGCCTGCCCTGCGGTGATGCTGCTCACTCCTGCCATCGTGGTCGGCACAGCGGCAGGATTGATGACTACGTCCTGGTACTCCTTGCCTTTGCTTGGCGCAGGCAGGTGCCTGCCAATCCAATGACCGAGGCAGTACTGCGCAAGACATGCAATCAGCGAACCTGCAAACAATACGACTAACGCCCACCAGCTGTACTCTGCGTGCAACAGGGTGTAGGTGATGTCGCCCATCAGTATAATCAGCGTTCCTGCCCACAGATAGAAAGGTATCTGCGCCCACGTGCGCGCGAGGACAAAGCGTTTGTCCGAACCTTTGTGCCGTTGGTGTGCGTCGTACCCGATGCGCAATAGCCAGGCGGCGATGAACGGCAGCAACATCAGTGGTGCCACGCGACGCAGAATGAGCCACATCTCTGTCAGAAATCCCATCTGTCCGTCAGGATGCACCAGCGGGAAGAACACCGGAACGATGATAGCCGTGGCTGCATTGCTCAGCAGCGTGAACGACGTCAGGTTCTGAATGCTTCCGCCGAGCTTGCCGGCAATGATAGGCGCAGCTGTGGCGGTCGGCATGATAAGGCAGACCATCAGTCCCTGGCTGATAATTGCCGTATCATCGGCACCTGCGCCGAACTGCCTGCACAGCGCGACAACGCCGTAATACACTCCGACCGTCAGCACCATCTGCGCAGTCAGTACTGCCCAATGCCAACCGTGCAGGCGCAAATCCAACGGGTTGACCTTGCAGAACGTGAAGAACAGCATCAGTCCTATCATCGGTGGCAGCAGGGGTGTCAAGTGGCGGAACACGGGAAACCCCACGACTCCGATTAGCATTGCAAACGTCAGCGCGTATTTGTCTATGAACTGACTAACGGTCATATTCCTTGTTCTCAAACATCGGTCCGTAGTCCCGCACAATCTCGTCCATGATGGCAAAGACCTCATCCTGCGAATCGGCACGCAGCAGTCTGATACGTGTCTGCCGGAAGTCGGGCAATCCTTTCAGTATAGGGCTGGCGGCAAAATGTCTGCGGCTGTGTACGATACCTTTGCGTTCGTCACCTACCCATTCGATGCTGCGCTCCACATGTTCCTTCAGTACATCCATGCACCATGCCATAGTCCGCACGGGCTGAGGCTTGCCGTCCAGATGGCAGCGAATGTCCTCAAATATCCACGGGCACCCGAAAGTAGCGCGGCCTATCATTACCGCATCCACGCCGTAGCGCTCGAAGCACTCCTTTGCCCGTTCGGGCGAGGTTATATCGCCGTTGCCGATGACGGGAATATGTATCCTCGGGTTGCTTTTGACTTGACCTATCAGTGTCCAGTCTGCCTCACCGCGGTACATCTGCGAACGTGTGCGTCCGTGAATGGCAATCTCCGTTATGCCGCAGTCCTGCAACCGTTCTGCCAGATCAACGATGAACGGTGTGCCGTCATCGAGGTAAAGCAGTTTGTCCTCCCAACCCAAGCGCGTCTTGACTGTGACGGGCGTCTTGACGGCATTGACCACGGCGCGGGTTATATCGAGCATCTTCGGCACGTCGCGCAGCAGTCCGGCACCTGCACCTTTGCCGGCAACCTTCTTCACCGGACAGCCGAAATTGATGTCGATGATGTCGGGTTGAGCCTGCTCGACTATGCGTGCGGCATCCGCCATTGACTCCGGTTCGCGACCGTAAATCTGTATCGCCACCGGTCGTTCGGCATCATTGATACGCAGCTTGCGCATCGTGGAAGCCACGTCGCGGACGATGGCATCGGCGTTGACGAACTCCGTATAAACCCTGTCGGCACCGAAACGCTTGCACAACAACCGGAACGCAGGGTCGGTCACGTCCTCCATCGGTGCCAAATATAGCGGACTCTTCGTCACTCTCTAAACACTAAACGCTAAACACTAAACACTAAACTAATTAGCAGGCACCCAAGTCTGATTGCGTCCGAACACTCCGAGTTTGTCCAACGACCCGCGGAGCACCAGTTTGCCGTTCTTGAGATAGATCTTGCCGTAGTAGAACTTCCCTTCGTTCGGGTCGAGCACCTTGCCTCCGCGCAGTTCGCCTTTCTCCATGTGCATGCCGCGGATGATAACAAGGTTAAGCATAGGTGCATCCTTGTCTGCGCCGGTGCAGAGTGTGCAGGTCACATCTTCCGGACCCATCAGAATCTTCTGTATCTTGCCGTAGTACAATCCGTCCTCGCCTTGGTAGATGCGCACTACGGAGTAGTTGTCGCCCGTCTTGTCATCCACGGTCATCCAGTCGCCGACGATGCTGTTCTGTGCAAACAGCCATGCGGTGGCAAGCAGGGCAACTGTTGTGAGCAGTAATTTTCTCATATCTGATTATTTAACGGTATATTCAATCTTCGTTTCGGGGTTGGCGGACGATGTGCCGATATAGATGTCGTACGTGCCTTTGTCGAGCACCCATTCATGTTTGTCGGCATCGAAGTAGCGGAACATGTCATTGCTAAGCTCAAAGGTCAGTTGTTGCTCCTCGCCCGTGTTGAGACTGACTTTTCGGAATGCCTTGAGTTCCTTCTTCGGTCGTACGATCCCCGGCTTACGCGGTGCTACATAGAGTTGCACAACCTGCTTACCCTGACGACTCCCGGTATTACGAATACCGACGGTAACGGTATTGCCGTTCATGGTCGCCTTGCCCAAACTGAAACTCGTATAACTCAGTCCGTGACCGAAGGCGAACAGCGGCTTGTGCTTCGGAGGGTTGATGGTATATTGGCGTCCGTCGGCAGTATATTTGAGCGGTTTCTTCTGGCCGTAGAGGTCGGCGTAACGGTAGCCGACAAAGATGTCCTCCTTGTATTCGACTTCGTTGTTGATGCCCGGGTAGGCAGTTGCGCCGTACTGGTGCGAGGGATAATCTTCCAGCGTGGGGAAGATGGTGAACGGCAGGTGTCCGGAGGGATTGACGTCGCCGAAGAGCACTTCGGCAAGTGCGTGCCCTGTCTCTGAGCCGTTGAACCACGCCTGCACGAGTGCCGGCACGTCGTTCAGCCACGGCATGGCGTAGGCGTTACCGCTGAGGATGACTACGGCGAGGTTCTTGTTCGCCTTGGCGAGTGCGGCAATCAGTTCGTTCTGTCCGTAGGGCAGGTCGTACTGCAGGCGGTCGTAGCCCTCTGCGTCCTGATGGTCGGCTTTGTTCAGTCCGCCGATGAACAGCACAATATCCGCCTGCTTGGCGGCATTGACGGCTTCGGCTGTCAGTTCGGCGGGTGTACGGTCGTCACGCAGGTCCTGGCCGGTGGTCACTCCGTTGTACTCGCCAACTATATCACCTACGTACCCGCGCACGTATTGCACGTCAGCACCGTTCTGCGCGGCGCGTTCGCGGATGCCCTGCAAGGGGGAAATCTCGTACTTGGCTTTCAGCGAACTGGAGCCTCCGCCTACGGTCATCTGCTTGATAGCGTTCTCGCCGACTACGAGGATAGACTTCTTGTCCGCCGTGATGGGCAGTACGGGGGATTCATTCTTGAGGAGCACGATGCCTTCGCCAGCAATCTGTCGTGCAGCCTGTGCATGTGCGTCCGAGCAGAGCGAGCCGAAGCCTTTGTCGGGGTTCATGGATGTGCGGAATATGAGTCGCAGCACGTTACGCACCTTGTCGTCCAACTCTTTTGTGCCGACCTCGCCGCGCTGAATCTTCTCCAGGTATGGCAGAGCGAGGTAATAGGCGTCGTAGGAGTTCGAGCGTCCCTCAGTCAGACCGTCAGTCCACGAACCGAACTCCAGGTCCATGCCGTTGTGAATAGCCTCGTCGGTGTTGCTCACGCCACCCCAGTCGGAGATGACTGCCCCGTCAAATCCCCACTCGCCGCGGAGTATATCCACCAGCAGACGGTGGTTATGGCAGGCGTACTGTCCCCATATGCGGTTGTATGCGCCCATGATGCTCCATGTGCCGCCATTCTGTACGGCGGCTTGGAACGCGGGCAGGTAGATCTCGTAGAGTGCGCGGTCGCTGAGCGTGACGTTCACCACGTGACGCCCGTCTTCCTGGTTGTTCAGGGCAAAATGCTTGACGCAGGCGGCGACGCCGTTCTGCTGTACGCCCTGGATGTACGGCACAACCATCTGTGCGGACAGTTGCGGGTCTTCGCCCATATATTCAAAGTTTCGTCCGTTGAGCGGTGTGCGGTAGATGTTCACACCCGGACCCAGCAGCACGTTCTTGCCGCGGTAGAGGGCTTCTTCGCCGATGCTCTTGCCGTAGAGGAGCGCCATGTCGGTGTTCCATGTGGCAGCCAGACAGGTGAGTGTCGGAAAAGCCATACAACTGTCGTTGGTCCAGCCTGCCTGCTCCCACTCGTCCCATTTGACTTCGGCACGTATGCCGTGAGGTCCGTCGGTGCACCACAGCCCGGGTATGCCCAGACGAGCTACGCCTGGCGAGGAGAACTTGCTTTGTGCATGAATGATGGCAATCTTCTCACCCAAGGTCATACGGCTGAGCGCATCTTCCACGCGTTGCTCCATCGGGGCTTTCGGGTCAAGATAGACATGCGCACGCGCCGAAACGGCGAACAGGAACAATCCCGCCGCCAGAACGAACAGTCTGGTGTAGTTTTTCATAGTCTGCTTGTATTTGTGGTGTGAAATCAGGAGTTCTCGTTGTCCAGTTTCCTGCGCTCCCGCAGTTCCTGCTTGATGAACTTGACGAGCATGTTGATGGCGGCGTTGTTATGTCCTCCCTGCGGTATGATGACGTCAGCGTAGCGTTTGCAGGGTTCGATGAACTGCTGGTGCATGGGCTTGAGCACGCGCTGGTAGCGCTCCATGACTGCCTCTGCTGTACGTCCGCGCTCCACTATATCGCGGCTGATGACGCGGATGAGGCGGTCATCACCGTCGGCGTCAACGAAGATCTTCAGGTCCATCTGCTCGCGCAGCTTCTTGTCGCTCAGTGCCATGATGCCCTCGACAACGATGATCTCCTTCGGCTCGATGTGTACCGTTTCTTTCTGACGCGTACAGGTTATGTAGTCGTAGATAGGCTGCTCGATGGCTTCACCTTCCTTCAGACGGGCTATATGCTTGGCGAGCAACGGCCAGTCGAACGCATCGGGGTGGTCGAAGTTGATGTTCTGACGCTCCTCGACGGGCACATGACTACTGTCCTTGTAGTACGAGTCTTGGGGAATAACGACCACTTCGCCTTTCGGAAGGCGCTCGGTGAGTTTGCGGACGACGGTTGTCTTTCCTGAGCCGGTACCACCGGCAATACCAATGATAAACATAGATGAGGGGGTTTGAGTGTAACGCGACTACAAAGATACATAAAATTTTGCATATATGCAAATTTTTTTTGCCTGTCAGGTGATTTTTTTTTCTTTTCGTTTGTATATGTCAAATTTTTGTTGTATCTTTGCACCTGTAAGAGCGATAGCACCATGAATCTTCACCCCATAGCATTTGCCCGCAACGGTTTCACCGACAAGTTCGGCATCCCTCGTCAGGTTCGCGACCATACGTTGTTGCGCACGCGTATTGTGTTCTGTCCGCCGTATCGCAGCGATGATGCTGTTCGCGGCATTGAGGGGTTCTCTCACCTGTGGCTCATCTGGGGTTTTCATGCTGTTCCGCCGACAGACCATCCGTCGCTCACCGTTCGTCCGCCCAGACTGGGAGGTAACACGCGCGTCGGGGTGTTTGCCACGCGTTCGCCGTTTCGTCCCAACCCGCTCGGACTGACATCAGTCAGGCTGGTGGCTGTCGAACATTCGGCTGACGAAGGTCCCGTGCTTGTGGTGGAGGGCGCGGATATGCTCGACGGCACGCCAATCTATGACATCAAGCCGTATCTCGGCTACTGCGATGCGCATGCTGACAGTCGCGACGGGTTTGTTGACTCGACGCCTCGGCGTCTGCTGGCTGTCGAGTGGCTGGTGCCGGTACCGCAAGGCTGTCCGATGCAGGAACTGCAGGAGATACTGGAGCAAGACCCGCGTCCCGCGTACCATAATGACCCCGAACGCACCTACGGCATCGATTATGCCGGATGGAACATCCGCTTCCGCGTCACCGACGGCACGCTGCAAGTAACCGACCTGCGGAATTAGCGTCAGCGCAATTTCGCGCAAATTGTCATTTTCTTGCTTGTCTTTTAAGAAAATCTGCACCCTGCTCTTGCATAATTCAATAATTTTTCGTAACTTTGCAGCGGATAGTGGTTATGAATCCCGAATGTTCTAATTTATACTACAATGAAAGCGAAACCATTCGTCAAATGGGTTGGCGGCAAAACGCAACTCATTGAACAACTCGAAGCACTGCTTCCTGCTGACTTTGACAAATGGGAGAATGTCACTTACATTGAGCCCTTCGTGGGCGGAGGAGCTATGCTCTTCTACATGTTGCAGACACACTCCAACATCAAGTCAGCCATTATTAACGACATCAATCCTGACCTTACCACGTGCTATAAAGTAGTGCGTGATGACCCATCGGCATTGGTGGAATCTCTTAAAGAACTCCAAAACGAGTATTATTCTTTACAATCGGAAGAAAGTCGAAAGCGATTCTACTTACAAATGCGTGACGAGTTTAACACCAAAGCGTTAGACCCGATACGTAATACAACACTTTTCTTCTTCTTGAATCGTACGTGCTTCAACGGCTTGTATCGAGTAAACAAAGCTGGTCTTTTCAATGTGCCGTTTGGTCGTTATGAGACTCCGACTATTTGTGATGCAAATACTATTTTTGCTGATAGTGAGTTGTTGAAAAAGGTGGTAATACTGACCGGCGACTATCAGGAAACATTATCACACGCAGAAGGGAATACATTATTCTACTTCGATCCTCCATATCGCCCGTTGAACAACACCAGTAGTTTCAATGACTACACAAAAGAGGCTTTCAACGACTTTGCACAACGCCGTCTAAAAGAGTTTTGCGATAAAGTGGAGCAAGCCGGTTATCATTTTATGTTGCACTATACTGCATATAAAGACGATAAACGCTATCATGATTTCTTTACTACAAATTATCAAGTCAGAAAACGCACATGAAATTCTCCGTTGAAATTGAGGAAATCTTGCGTCGGCAAATCTCCATTGACGCTAACTCTCCAGAAGAAGCAGTTAGCCGTGTTCATAGACTTTACCGTGATGGAAAAATCGTGCTTAGTGCTGATGACTTTATCGGAGAACCAACGATTACGTGCTCTAAAACCTCTCAAAACACGTAAAATCACACGCAAAAAATATTTTATTTCAAAAATATTTGCATATGTGCGAAAATCTTCGTATCTTTGCAGCGGATTTAATTAAACTACGATAATTTTGGCCAGACCAATTAAAGAAACACCAACATTGTACGGTGAGGACGCAAGACGCTTTGCGTACGCTGTAGAACACCCGAAACCCATTTCTTCCGAAAAGGTAAGAAGAGCGATGGAAATTTATTTGGCAGTAAATGCTAAATATCCGAATGTTCTATGATGCAGTTAAGTGATTTTGAGTTTGTCCAACTCACAAAGGACACACCGTTATTGCCTTTCGTTTCTGTAGACGAAGACTTGAATAATTTTTTGACGGAGGATGCAAAGAATTATTCCGCTGATTTAATGGCTGTTACTTATCTGTTCATAGACAAAAAGAAACAACAGATTGCAGCATATTTCAGTCTTCTAAATGACAAAACTCGCCTGATGTACTTGGACTTGAAGCCTTTCAAAGACAATTTGGAGCAAGGAATATGACGCAAGCACAAGCGGTAATAGAGACCATTGAAATGTTGGGTGGCATAGCAACACTCAACCAAATCAATCAAAATATCTTCAAGATAGAAGATTGTCAATGGCGTACAAAAACACCGTTTGCAAGCGTTCGCCGCATAGTTCAGCAGACATCCGGTATTTACAAAATTAAGCCGGGGCTCTATGCATTGGAATCTCACCGTCAAGAATTGGATGGAAATGGTATTCTTGTTCAAAATGAGCACAACCAAGATTCCGATATCGTAAAGACTTTCAATCACGCTTATTACCAAGGTCTGCTGCTCGAAATGGGGAAATTGCGTCACTTAGATACATTTGTCCCCGACCAAGACAAAAACAAACAATTCCTCAATCAAGCCGTTTTAGGAGACTTGCGAACTATTCAAGCCATCCCCGAATATTCCTACCCGCAACTGGTAAAACGGAGTTCTACCATTGATGTCATTTGGTTTAATGACCGTCACATGCCGCATTCATTCTTTGAGGTTGAGCACTCAACGGACATTCAAAACTCGCTTTTAAAATTTAATGACTTGCAAGACTTTGCGGCACGAATGATTATTGTGGCAGATGAAAAACGCCGCCATGAATTCGACAGCAAAATGGGGTATGTGGCGTTTCGCCAATTAGCAGATAAGAAGCGCGTTGCCTTCTTGAGTTATGAATCGCTTGGGAAACAATACGAACAAGAATTTGAGAAACAAAAATTAGATTTTGTACTATAAAAATCCGCAGCGGCGGTAACATACTAATATAAACTTAGCGTTTGCTATTTGTTCTATTTGCATTGAAACCTAGGAAATTTCAAAGTATTGTAATAAGAGGAACAAATCGTAACGTTCACTGTGATTACATGTGAGCAAGATTTGTCTTATTACTGGCTTTCCTAGGGCCACAATGCGAGCAAATCTTTGCTCACAGTTGTAGGCTTTAGGGAGTCTTTTTAGTAACAAGGTAGCAAACTAAACAAACGCTACCAAATGATTACTAAAAATGACGAGTTACCATTAGAATGGAAACTATTTGAAAATGTTGGTCACAAGGACAGACATCCCGATTTTCGCATCCTGCAAGGTGATTGCATGGAACGGCTGAAAGAGATAGAGGACAACTCTATCGATGCTATTTTTGCCGATCCGCCCTACTTTTTGAGTAACGGCGGCATTAGCGTGCAGAGTGGCAAGCAGGTTTGCGTGGATAAGGGAGATTGGGACAAAGGCGGAACACCGGAATATATCTACGAGTTTAACCGCAAATGGTTGGGACTTTGCCGTTCCAAACTCAAAGACAACGGCACGATTTGGATTAGTGGTACACATCACAATATCCACGTCGTTATGCGCTGTCTGCAAGAACTTGGCTATAAGGTGCTGAATACGATTACTTGGCAGAAAACCGACCCGCCACCCAATTTGTCGTGCAAGTATTTCAATTTCTCGACTGAACTCATCATTTGGGCGCGTAAGCACGAAAAGAAAACGCACAAGTTCAACTATGAAGTTATGAAACGGTTGAACGGCGGCACGCAAATGACGGATGTGTGGCGTATTCCGGCTGTTGGCAGATGGGAGAAGGAACAAGGCAAACACCCGACACAAAAGACGCTTCGTTTGTTGTATCGGATTATCCTCGCTTCTACCAATGAGGGTGATTCCATTTTAGACCCGTTTAGCGGCTCTGGTACAACCGGCATTGCTGCTAATTTGCTTGGTCGCAAGTATATCGGAATTGAGCAAGAAAGAGCGTTTGTGGAATTGTCCATGCGTCGCCGTGAAGCAATGGAAGATGCCACCGTTCGCAAGAAATTGTTTGATAAGATGCGTGAGAACGCGCAAGAAGCGACTGTGCTCATCAACCATATGCGCGAGAAAGACCGTGAATTGGCTATGCAACTAGGCATCACATACACTCGTGCTGGAGATAGCAAAGGGTCACTACTTGTCAAGCAAGGCTTTGAACGACTTGGCTACATCTGTTTGCACACCAATGGCGACAATCCGCAACTGTTCAAACAGACGAATAAAGGTTTCCGAATTTGGACGGCTGAGGCGTTACGCGAAAAAGGATTCACTGCCGAGAACGCACCTTATTATGCCGTTTTTCTCTTTGAGCCAACCAAACCAAAAGAGTTTGACCTGCCTGTAGATTTGCACAAAAAGAAATATACCCAAGTGGCACATATAGAACCACTTAATAATTTCATAACATTAGTGTCCACTAAATGAAAATTTTATGTTTGCTAATACATTTAATATCAATGACTCATATGAAGAAAAGTCTCCGTGAGGGTATTTTTTGAGAAATCAGAACTCGATGGCCTATTGTTAAGATTGCAAATGACTTTCATAGTAAATATAGCAGTATTTATATACAATTTTTAAGATGAATTTTTAACGTCCATTTTTAGTGGACACTACTGATTTCATAAAGTAAAGCAATAGTATCCGAACATGTCTAACTGCCTGAACATAAGGTTATAGGATAGTCCTTGCATATTTCATAAAAAAAGTCGTACCTTTGCACTCGATTTCGAAAGAAGTCGAGTTTTTTTTATTTATTAACCCGCGAGGTTTTGTTTGGCTTGTGTACACATGAACGGCCGTTCACGAGCAGAACCGAGCACAAATCCTCAAAGGTTATGAAGTATGAAAGCGATTCGGAAATCGCGTTCCGCCAATGGATGCGCACCATGCTCGAGCAGATGTATTCGGCTGTATTGAGCCAGAACGAGAGTAAGGAACGCGTGGACGCTCTGCGTCCGCAGGTGGAGCAGGCCGTGCGCGAACTCAAGGCGCGACGCGCCGAGATGCGAGGCGTCGGCAAGAGCCTCGAACTCCAGTACAACGGCTCCGAGTCCGTCAAGCACGGCTTCACCATCGCCTTCGTCAGCTGACACCTGTCGAGGCGCCGACCATGTATGGGCGGCAAAAGAACAAAGCAAAGAAAAAAGAACCAAAAAAGAAATTAAAAAAGAAAAAAGTTGGGTGGGTG
>JAFSXJ010000056.1 GCA_017444065.1 Paludibacteraceae bacterium
TACTTGAGTCTATCGAGGAGACCTACAATCAGCATCCTGAGTTCGAACGCGCTCAAATTATTGAGCGCATGGTTGAGCCCGACCGCATCTTCACGTTCCGCGTGACGTGGGTGGATGACGAAGGCAACGTACAAACCAACCTTGGTTACCGCGTACAGTTCAACGCGGCTATCGGTCCGTATAAAGGCGGATTGCGTTTCCACAAGGCAGTAACGCCTTCGATGCTCAAGTTCTTAGGCTTTGAGCAGACGTTCAAGAACGCCCTGACCACACTGCCTATGGGCGGTGCGAAGGGTGGTTCGGACTTTGACCCCGTGGGCAAGTCTGACGACGAGATTATGCGTTTCTGCCAAGCATTCATGCTGGAGCTCTGGCGCTGCATAGGTCCTGACCAGGATATCCCTGCCGGTGACGTAGGTGTCGGCGGCCGCGAGATCGGTTTCCTGAACGGCATGTACCAGAAACTTGCGCGCGAGTACCACACCGGCGTTCTGACGGGCAAAGGTATGACCTGGGGCGGCTCAATCCTCCGTCCGGAGGCTACAGGCTTCGGTGCGCTGTACTTCACCCAGCACCTGCTGCACACCGCCGGCAAGTCAATTGAGGGCAAGAAGATTGCCATCTCAGGTTTCGGTAACGTGGCTTGGGGTGCGGCAACGAAAGCCAAACAGCTGGGCGCCAAGGTCGTAGCTATCTCCGGTCCTGACGGCGTAGTGGAGATCCCTGACGGTATCACCGACGAAATGATTGACTACATGCTCGTGATGCGTTCCTCGAACCGCAACCGCGTAGAGGATATGGCGACGAAGTTCCCCGGCAAGGTACACTTCACCGAGGGTAAGAAAGCCTGGTCAATCAAGTGTGACATCGCTCTGCCCTGTGCGTTCCAGAACGAACTGAGCGAGGAGGATGCCAAGGAACTGAAGGCCAACGGCTGCTGGTGCTGCTGCGAGGTGAGCAACATGGGTTGCCAGCCCGGTGCTATTCACTTCTTCCAGCACAACGGCGTGCTGTTTGCTCCGGGCAAGGCGGTCAACGCAGGCGGAGTAGCCACCTCAGGTCTGGAAATGACGCAGAACGCCGAGCACCTGAGCTGGAAAGCCGAAGAGGTGGATGAGCGTCTGCACCATATCATGCAGTCCATCCACGAGCAGTGCGTGAAGTTCGGTACGCAGAAGGACGGTACCATTGACTATGTCAAGGGAGCGAATATTGCCGGCTTTATGAAAGTTGCAACAGCTATGTTGGAGCAGGGTATTATCTAATTCAGCTGCTCAAAGTTTTTCCACAGAGCAGGAAATAATTGGAATCTTATAATACCTCTGTTGAGCCACGCTTAACTGTGTGGCTTTTTTATTAAAAATATGGGCAAAAAAATGAGGCAAATAATGCTATTTTGGTAAAAAAGTGAAAAAAAAGACATGTTTGAGATAAAAAATGAATATTTATTTGGATAATTACGAAATGTTTCGTAACTTTGCACATTAATGTGACATTTTTTAGTCCTCGGGATTGAAAATCAAATCGAGAAAGTTAATATAACATAAAATCATTTATCATGAAAAAACTAATCTTGTTCTTTACAATGCTATTTGCAGCGTTTAGCGTTCATGCTCAGACTGTCACCGGCGTGGTGATGGCCGAGGGTGAGCCCGATCCTGTTATCGGTGCAAATATCATGGTGAAAGGTACGACCAATGGTACGATTACGGACTTCGACGGCAACTTTGAGTTGCAGGCGAATGTAGGTGACGTGCTGGTGGTGTCGTACATGGGTTACAAAACGCAGGAGGTTAAGGCACTTGCCTCTCCCATGCGTATCACCCTTCAACCTGACAACGTGATGTTGGATGAGGTGGTAGCCATCGGTTACGGTACGATGAAGAAGAGTGACCTGACGGGTGCCATCACCTCGGTAAAAGCGGAGCAGCTTACCAAGACTCCTGCCGCAGGTATTGATCAGGCGTTGCAAGGACGCGCAGCCGGCGTGACGGTTACGACCGGTAGTGGTCAGCCAGGTGAAGCGGCCGAGATTCGAATACGTGGTATCGGTTCCGCCATGGGTGGCAACGAGCCCCTGTATGTTGTTGATGGGGTAATTACCAAAGACATCATGTTCCTCTCTCCGACCGACATAGCATCAATGGAAATCTTGAAAGATGCCTCTGCAACAGCTATTTACGGTAGTCGAGGTGCGAATGGTGTAATCCTAATTTCCACCAAGACCGGTGGCGAAGGCAAGGTTAACATCAGCTTCGATGCTTACTGGGGTATTCAGAACAGGTGGCGTAAACTCGACCTAATGACCAGCCGTGACCAAGTAGAGACAGAGCTTCGCATTGGTGCCATGCGTAATGGAGCAGAGGAGATTGCTGCATACAAATCAGGCGGATTCATGTCGTGGTTGCAAGACTACAAACTTGGAACCTCCAAGTTCTATCCCATGAACTTCGACTACTCACATCAAGAGACAGACTGGCAGGATGAGGTGTTCCATGCCAATGCGTTTATGCACAACTATAATCTCTCTTTCGATGGAGGTAGTGACAAGGGACACTATGCTCTGTCAGCTTCATATTTTGGTCAAGATGGAACAATCATCGGAAGCAACTACCGCCGTTTTACCATCCGTTTGAACTCTGACTATAAAATATTCAAATGGTTGAAGATAGGTGAACATCTCTCTTTTATGGCACAAAACGGTCGTAATGCAATGAACAATAGTGCTTCTGCCGGTGCATCTGTGTTGTCTGCCGCGCTTGCCATGGGACAGTGGGATCCCGTTTATTATCCTAAAGGTTCGGTAAATGCCGCCGGTGAAGACCTTTCCGACCGCTATTCAGCCGGTTCGAACTTCAAGAACGTGACCAACCCCTACCAGATGGTATATAACACCGAGCCGAGCTCAAAATCGGAACGCGCTGTGGGAGACATTTATGTTGAGATAACGCCAGTGGACGGACTTACACTGAAATCATCCATATCAATGGATTACACTATTACCCGAAACAGGGGATTCACGTATCCGAATATATACACCTCGTATAATTATTCCGAGGACAATTTCCTTTCTACCCTGATGGGACGTTATTGTACTCTGCTGGAGGAGACAACTCTTACTTATGCCAAGCAGATCGGCAAGCACAACTTCAGCATCATGGCAGGCCAGACATGGTCGGAATACAACGACTATATCCTTAGTGCGTCAGGAGCGAACATCCTCAATCCTATCCCGAGTAACTGGTATGCCAGCAAGACTACAGAGGACAAACTCGGCGGTGACAGTGTTAGTCGTACTCGACGTTTGTCATTCTTAGGACGTGTGTTCTATAGTTATGACAGTCGATATATGCTGACAGTTAACTTCCGCGCTGATGCCTCCAGTATGTTCACCAAGGACCCTTGGGGCTTTTTCCCATCCATGGCTTTGGCATGGCGTTTGAGCGAGGAGCCGTTCATGAAGAATCTTGAGCTCAATTGGCTGGACAACCTAAAGATTCGTGCCGGTTACGGTCAGGTGGGTAACGACGGAGTGTCGGCTAATTCTTTCCAGTTGACCATGGGCTCGGGTGACAAGGTCTTCTACGGTTATCCGTTAGGTAACGTTCAGGATGCAGCCTCTTATGGAGCAACGGTGCTTACACAAATTGACCGTGACGGCAAGTGGGAGACCAACGAGCAGTGGGATGCAGGTATTGATTTCAGTTTCTGGAACGGCAAACTCAGCGGTGCCATCGACTACTTCCAGCGTAACACGCTTGACGCACTGCTGCCCGTGAACGCTCCTGCTCACGTAGGAAACCGTTACACCATGGTTCGTAACGTAGGTAATATACGCAATGAAGGTGTGGAAATCACCCTGAATCATGAGAATCAAGTAGGTAAGGTGCATTATAACATTGGTGCTAACGTGAGTTACTTGCATAACGAATTGACCAAGCTCAATGGCGGTTCGCCGCTATGGGGTGACGGACAGCCATGGAAAACGGATCAGGGACTGCCTTTGAAATCGTTCTGGGGCTATGAGTATCAAGGTGTCTATCAATCGGATGCAGAGGTGGCAGCATATGTGCCGAATATGTCCGGACTGCATGCAGGTGATGCCAAGTATACAGATCAGAATGGCGATGGGCTGATTGATGATAATGACTTGGTTTATATAGGTAATGCGTTCCCTAAACTCACTTATGGTATCAATCTGGGCGCTGATTTCTACGGCGTGGATATACAACTATTCTTCCAAGGCGTTTGGGGCAACCAAATTTACAATGCCTTGCGTGAGCGTCTGGAAGGTGACGGTTCGTCGAATGCTCTGGCAAGTTACATGAAGGATCAAGTGTGGGTCGGCTACACCGATGTGGTGCAGAACGCGATGATTAATACCGGCGTGCTCAACCCGCTGGAACTTGAGAACCGCAATGGTACAATACCCAACCCGCTTGGCAGCCCGAACAATATGGATGCCTCTTCTCGCTTTGTTGAGAGTGGCGCTTATCTGCGACTGAAAAATGCACAGATAGGTTATACCTTGCCTGCCGAACTGACAAAGAAAGCACACATCAGCCGTCTGCGTTTCTATGTTACGGCAAGTAATCTGTTCACAATCACCAACTATA
>JAFSXJ010000057.1 GCA_017444065.1 Paludibacteraceae bacterium
GGTCGTCTGCCATCGCCTTGCGGCAGTCGAAGCGGTCCATGCCGTGGAACTTCGCGCAGTTCTTGCGTATCTCCGGCTCGATGGTGTCAAGGTTGATATGTGCGTCCGGCGTGAAGATGTCGTATGCAATCAGGTTATGCTGTTGCCCCAGCATGTAGTCGTTCACGTCGTGTGCAGGTGTCACCTTCAGGCAGCCCGTACCGAAGCCAATCTCCACATAACGGTCCTCGATGATTGGTATCTCGCGCCCTACGATAGGTATGCGCACGTGCTTGCCGCGCAGCCACTGGTTCTTCTCCTCTTTCGGATTGATGCACACCGCTACGTCGCCGAAGATCGTCTCGGGACGCGTGGTGGCTACGATGGCGTACTTGCCGGGCTCTTCCACTACCTCATATTTCAGGTAGTAGAACTTCGAGTGCTCGTCGTGGTAGATCACCTCTTCGTCCGAGAGGGCAGTCTGGCGCTCGGGATCCCAGTTCACCATGCGCAGGCCACGATAGATGAGGCCTTTGCGGTAAAGGTCACAGAACACGGAGATCACGGCTTTGGAGCGTGTCTCATCCATGGTGAAGGCGGTGCGGTCCCAGTCGCACGAGCAGCCGAGTTTGCGCAGCTGCTTGAGGATGATGCCGCCGTGCTCGTCCGTCCAGTCCCAAGCGTGCTTGAGGAACTGTTCGCGTGTCAGGTCACTCTTGTTGATGCCTTGTTCTTTCAGACGCTTGATCACCTTTGCCTCTGTGGCTATCGAGGCATGGTCGGTACCGGGCACCCAGCAGGCATTCTTGCCTTCCAGACGTGCACGGCGAACGAGAATATCTTGTATCGTCTCGTTCAGCACATGCCCCATGTGCAGCACGCCTGTCACATTGGGCGGCGGAATGACTACGGTAAACGGTTCACGGCCGTCGGGTTCACTGTGAAAGAGTTTGTTGTCCAGCCAGTATTGATACCAGCGTGCTTCGATGTCTGTGGGATTATACTTTGAGTCCATATTTTATTTTTGTAATGTAATATCGTAGAATAAGTATCGTTCGGATGTAGAATCTCCACATTCCATCCAGAACATGAGTTGTTCGCACTTATTGATGGTCACGGTGAATGTGGTAGGAGGCATATCAGCCGATATCTTGAACTCCTTGATTACTTCACCATCGCCACCGATCTTGAGTGTTTCTGTTTCTTTCTTCTTGTAGTAAGAGGTATAGGGCGCTACGGTGAACGTAACGGTATTGTATGCACCGTATGTGTTGAATGCGGCGCATGAGTTTTCGTATCCTGATCCGCCGGCCGCAAGGATAAGTAATGCTCCAAAGGGGCAAACAACCGAGACTGTTGCCGAACCGACTGTTCCAATCATGAACGATGCTCCTAATCCGGCAGATGCTACTGCTGCTCCCGACGCTCCGCCTCCTACGCCTGCATCCAAGTCGAAATGAACACTTGTCTGCAGCAGGAAGCCGCTATAGATGCGTTCACCGTTCAGTTCGAAGAACTCCTTGCGTGTGCTGCCGTCGCGAACGGCGTCACTCATGAAGTCTTTCATTGGTGTAGCGTAGTGAATGTAGGGCTTACCTAACTCAAGCAGGTCAATCTCATCCGGCAATTCGGGCGTGGGATGGACGAAAAGGTTATTCTCAACCGGTTCGCCACGATACACCACCAAGTCAGCCACACCGAAAACAGGGTGTGCGAGCGATTGCATGCCACGTTTCTGGAAGATCAGGCGTTGGCACTTGTTGATAGGCACGACGTAATGTTGATTAGGATGAGTAGCGATGAGAGGCATGTACAAAACAACCTTGTTGTCAGCATATACAACGAGTGTGTCGTTCTTGAGGATACCGCACTTACTTACCCAGCCGGAAGTGAAGCTGACATAATCGAACTCACCAGCCAAGTAGAAAGCAACATCTGCGCCGGTGTTGTCGTTTAAGATTGTAGATGATGATTGTAGGATAAATCCTTCCCAGAACTTTGTTCCTCCCATTGAGAAGGTCACGTTTTGTGAGCGTCCGTCATAAAGGTTGTTTCCCATTGTTGACTTGCCCGCCATGGCATACGGGGGGATGTTGCTGATGAGTTTGCATACATCGGGCAGCTGTCTGTACTTCTCTGACCCGACGTTTTCTTCTGCAAACTTGCGCGTAAGTGTTTTGGGCTCTGTGCCGGCAGGATAGACCATGATATCTGTAGCTGCGAGCATGAGTGAACCTTTTTCGTTCTGGCTCTCGATGCATAGTAGTTTGCATCCGCTGATGTTCACCCAAACCTGCTTGGCTATATCATCCTCTTTGACCTCTAACTCGTATAGGATCTTTCCGTCGGATTTGATGGTTATCCAGCCTGTTCCGAGCGTACCACCGCCCATGTTTGTCGGTCCGGCAATAAAACTCAGTTGCTTGTACATTCCTCCGAGGTTGAATAGCGTCTGCGCCTCTCCGTTGCCGGACATTCGTTGGTAGGCATTCATCTCGACACCGGAGGTGTATGTTATGCCGTTGATCTGCACCTCATGCTTCTTGTCATCCTTATGGTCAGAAATGCACGCGTGGTAGGTGTCCTGATAGTATGGGCGCAACTCGCTTACCAGTTTGGTGGGGCGGTTCTGAGCAAGGGTGACCTTGCCTATTTCTTTCACTTGCTGAGCGGCAGTCCAGAGGGTAGGATCGCATATACCAAGCTCGGTGTCGCCGGAAACGATTTCGATACGCAACTTATCAACTCCGCTCACGTCCAGCGTTACGCGAGTAGGGACAGCGCCACCGGCAGGAACGACCTTGTCTAACAACGGACGCCCATCGCCTGTAACAAGGAATGCTGCATTCTTTTTGTGGCTCTTGTAGGTTTCTGTTGCGTATATGAACTGAAGCGTGCTATACTTACCTTTCAGGCTGTATTCTGCAAAACCTTGTCTATCACTGGAAAGGGTACGAATAGAAATGAAGTTAGTGTACTTGATACCGCCTAATTCTATATGTCGTCCACCGGACATGTCTTCAGTTTGCTTCCAACCGCGATAATCTGTAGGAGTAAGATTGCTTAAGTATGTCGGTCCGGACTGAGCTGACAAGCACATACTCATTGTGATAGCACAAAACAATACGGATAAATGTAAGTGTCTCATAATGCAGCTTATTTGTTGGTTTATCAGAGCCCCATGCTTGCTATCCGAGATGGGTGGCGTGAGGCTTATACTATTTCAGCCTACAAAGATACAAAATAAAATTGATATTTGCAAATAAATTGCAATAATTTCTGCATTTTTATACTACAAAGCAGTTGTAGACTAAATTATTGCATAATTTACAAACGTGAAGGCGGTGCTTAAAAAACGGTCAGAATTGAACAAAAAGTATATAATACTATGTATTATATAGTATAAGCACACTTTAGCAAAAATCAGGGCGTTATCCTACGGTTATCCTATGGGTATGCTATGGTTATCCTATGGTAAGGGGTCTCCTTTCGCCCTCCTTCCGCCCTACTTTGGGCGTACTCGTGGTGTAGGGGGCCCGAATTCGATGCGGTGAAAAGAAAGGAGGATGAAGAAACGCTCCAAAACTGACAATTTGGCAGACGGAGAGCGGGCATATGAGGCGTTTGGCAGGTGATTTGGCAGAAAAAGGCGGTTATTTGGCAGTCGGATAGGGTGTTTTCGTCTTTGGCACGGGATTTGACCATAATTGGATGAGAACGCTACGCTCAAAAGACCGCTGCGCTCAAAGAAAAAAGACCGCTGAGGGCACCCAACGTGAGCAAAGCTCTTTGGGGACTCCGCAGGGTTTAAAGAGCAAAGATAAACAAACGAAAATTTAAAAAACCTAAGAATATGAGTAAGATTATTGGTATTGACCTGGGAACAACAAATTCCTGCGTCGCAGTTATGGAAGGCAATGAGCCTATTGTTATTGCAAACAGCGAAGGCAAGCGCACCACTCCTTCGGTGATCGGCTTTGTAGATGGTGGCGAGCGTAAGGTGGGCGATCCTGCCAAGCGTCAGGCTATCACGAACCCGACAAAAACCGTATATTCAATCAAGCGTTTCATGGGCGAGACCTATGAC
>JAFSXJ010000058.1 GCA_017444065.1 Paludibacteraceae bacterium
ACACAAATTTTTCTCGTAAATAACTAATTTTCAATACGTCAAAGAACTATTCCGAAATTTTTAGTGGACACTACTGATGGATATTTACGAAAGAATGAAAGCCGGTGAGTGGATTGACATGCGCACCGACGAAGACTACAAGAACATCGCAGGCGTGGCACTCTTCAAAGCCAATGATGACTGCTGGCGTATCAACAACTCCCTGCCCTCGGCACCGGAGACGCGTAAGATGATCGAGGACCTGTTCGAAGGCCGTCTGCCGCAGTCATCGACCATCCTGCCGCCGATGCACATCGACCAGCCGCATCAGATGACCATCGGCGAGAACGTGTTCATCAACCACGGTCTGACCTGTATGTCCAACGGTGGAATCACACTGGAGGACGGCGTGATGATCGGTCCAGAAGCGGCGCTTATCACCGCCAACCATGACTTCAACGACATCCGTATCCTGCAGTTCAAAAAAATTACTATCAAGAAGAACGCGTGGATAGGCGCGCGTGCAGTTATCCTGCCGGGCGTGACCGTTGGCGAAGGAGCTGTGGTGGCTTCGAGTGCCGTTGTAACCAAGGACGTGCCGCCTCGTACTATCGTCGGCGGATGTCCCGCTAAAATCATTAAAACATTAGACTAATACAACCATGGATTTCAGATTACAAGACCGCGCAGAATTGAAGGCCTTAGTAGATTTCTACGCAACAGAAAGTGACAAGAACAACCAAGACTGCTATGTGGATATCTTCCGTCCGGACATCAAACTGAACGTTTATTTCGGCGGCAAATTAGACATGCAGGCGCGCGACGTACAGGACATGATCCGCCAGTACAAAGCGTTTGGTGCTGCCAAGGTATCGTTCCATATGAACGGACAGCAGAATGTGGAATTTCAAGACGACACACACGCCACCGGCACATGCTATGCCTTGGCAACGCTCGTGATGGAAGAGGACGGCAAGGACAAACTGACCGTACATGCGGTGCGCTATTTCGACAAATACGTGAAGATAGACGGCCGCTGGTGGATAGCCGAACGCGAACAGTATTTTGAATGGTCGGCATTCCCGTCGCTTGTGTAACATATGAAAGTAACAGTATTATTCGGTGCGGGTTCGATAGGGCTTGCCATCGTCAGACGGATAGCCGCAGGCGGACATGTCGTGCTGGCAGACTACAACGAACAGAATGCCGCCCATGCCGCCAAGACACTCGAAGAGGCGGGCTTCGCATGCAGCACAGTCAAGGCAGATCTCGGCTCCCGCGAGAGCATACAAGCGGTCATCGCACATGCACAACAATTCGGCGAGATTATGCATCTTGTTAATGCCGCTGGTGTCAGTCCTTCGCAAGCCCCTGTCAGTCAGATACTCCGTGTAGATATGTACGGCACGGCGGTCTTGTTGGAGGAGTTCGGCAAGGTCATCGCGGACGGCGGCAGCGGCATCGTCATCTCCTCGCAGAGCGGTCACCGTCTCGGCGCATTGCCCAAGGAACAGACCGATGCACTCGCTACAACGCCGACCGAGGAACTACTGCATCTGCCCTTTGTACAAGCCATCACCGACCCCCTCAAGGCGTACCAGTACAGCAAGCGTTGCAATGTGCTGCGTGTGCAGGCGGAGGCGTGCCGCTGGGCGAAACGCGGTGCAACACTCAACAGCATCTCACCGGGTATCATCATCACTCCGTTGGCTGCTGACGAACTGAAAGGACCGCGTGGCGAAGGATATAGAAAGATGTTGCATTCCTCGCCCGCAGGTCGTGCCGGTACGCCTGACGAGGTGGGTGACTTGGCAGAGTTCCTGACATCGCATAAAGGGCGATTCATCACGGGTGCCGACCTGCTCATTGACGGCGGCACGACCGCCAGTTACTGGTACGGCGACTTGCAATATTTACAACAAACACATTGATACTATGCAAACGATTCAACTATCCAACGGCGTACAGATGCCGATTCTGGGCTACGGAGTGTTCCTTGTGCCCCCGCAGGAAGCGGAGCGTTGCGTGAGTGACGCGCTGCAGTCAGGTTACCGTCTCATCGACACCGCGCAGGCGTACTACAACGAAGAAGGTGTCGGTGCCGCCATCGCCAAGTCCGGCATTAAGCGCGAGGACATCTTCCTTGTGACCAAAGTGTGGATATCCAACGCCGGTGAACAGAACGCCGCCAAGTCCATCGACGAGAGTCTGCGCAAGTTGCAGACCGACTACGTGGACCTGCTGCTCATCCACCAAGCGTACAACGATGTGTTCGGCTCGTGGCGTGCGATGGAAGCGGCATATAAGGCAGGCAAGGCGCGTGCTATCGGCGTGAGCAATTTCCAAGCTGCACGGTTCTATGATTTTGCCCACTACGTGGACACTAAGCCGATGGTCAACCAGATGCAATGCAACGTGCTGGCGCAGCAGAACGGTCTCATGCCCGAAATGGACGCTTTTGGTACGAAGATGATGGCTTGGGGACCGCTCGGCGGACAGGGCGCGGAAGGCATCGTCAAGAACCCCGTGCTGACAGAGATAGGTGCGCAGTACAGCAAGACCGCCGCACAGGTGGCACTCCGCTGGCTCACGCAGCGCGGCATCGTGGCTATTCCCAAATCCAGCCATAAGGAGCGCATGGCGCAGAACTTCGAAATCTTTGATTTCGAGCTGACCGATACGGACATGCAAGCCATCGCCGCCCTCAACCAACAGGACACCGGTTTTATCAATTTCGCTGACCCGCAACGCGTTAGATACTTAATTGAAACATACGGATGAAAAAGATTCTCTTCCCCATGCTGGCGGCGGCGATGCTGACCGCTTGCACACACAAAACGGTACAAACAGACAAAGATATGCATCAACTCTCATTCAACGAACAGCAGGCGGCATGGATGACCGCAATCGCGGCGAATGAAACCAAGGGCGACCTCATCGCCTTGGAGTCCGCCATTCACAACGGATTAGAAGCCGAACTGACGGTCAGCCAAGTCAAGGAAGCCCTTTCCCACCTCTATGCCTACACGGGTTTCCCGCGTTCGCTCAATGCCCTCGGCACCTTGGAACGTGTCATTGGTGACCGCCAAGCCAAAGGGGCGAAAGTGCTCATGGGTGACGAACCATCGCCGTTGCCGGATGACTACGATGCGCTCAAGCAGGGCACAGCCGTACAGACCGAACTCACGGGCAGGGCGTTCAACTATGATTTTGCACCTGCCACGGACTACTACCTCAAGGCGCACCTGTTCGGGGACATCTTCGCCCGCGATAACCTCACATATACAGACCGCGAGTTGGTGACTGTCAGCGCGTTAAGTGCCCTGCAGGGTGTCGAACCGCAACTGGCGGCACATATTAACGGCGCACGGAACATGGGCGTGACCGAAGAACAGTTGCAGGGCATCGTGGTCGCTCTTGCAACCAAGGTAGGCTTTGAGGAGGCAGGAAGGCTGGCAGGACTGTTGCAGACCGAGTGGCCGCAAGGGCAGCCCAACGATAAATATGCGCAATTCTTTGTCGGCAAGAGTTTTCTGCACCCCTATAATGGTGTTGCCAATGTCACGTTTGAGCCTCGCTGCCGCAATAACTGGCATATCCACCACGGCGCGGTGCAGGTGCTCATCTGCGTCAGCGGCAAGGGCTGGTATCAAGAATGGGGCAAACTTGCTGTGCCGCTCACACCGGGCACGGTTATCGCCATTCCCGAAGGCGTCAAGCACTGGCACGGTGCCGCCACGGACAGCCCAATGCAGCACCTCGCCCTCCACATGCAGGAGCAACCCGGATCCTCCAACGAATGGCTCGAACCGGTAAGCGATGAACAATATGACAGACTGAAATAGCCAACGTAGCATCTATGAGACTCATGCAGCGTGGGGCTTTTTTTTGCAAATAAATTTGCATATTTCAAAAAAATGTTGTACCTTTGCACGCAGAACGTGCAATAAAAGAAATCAATAAGCAATGAAAAAGATTAATCATAAACGGACAAAACAAGTGATACAATGAAACGTTTGATCCTATTATTGTTAGCGTGCGGGGCTCTAGCGGCATGCACGCAGACGGCGAAGCAAAAGCAGCAAAGCGAGCAGTCCGCACAGACCGAGGTGCGTGCGGAAGGCGCGGTGCCGCAAGGCGAGGCGCTACTGAACATCCTGAATGCCAACAAGCAATCGCTGGCAGTATTGAACAACGACAGTCTGTCGTACTACAACGGTCGTGGCGTGTCGGATTTGCTGACACTGCTGACGGATGAGCCTGACCGCCTGAAAGGTGCAATCGTGGCGGACAAGATGGTGGGCAGAGCGGCAGCGGTTCTGATGGCGGCAGCCGGTGTGCGTGAAGTGCATACCAACATCATCAGTACGCCTGCGCTGAAAGTGCTGCGCGAAGCGGGGATATCAGTGTCTTTCAACGAAGAAGTGCCGCAGATACTCAACCGCGATCAGTCGGGTCAATGTCCGATAGACGCATCGCTCAATGAGGCGGAAAGCGTTGATGAGTGCGTGGCGATACTTAAGACACGTTTTCAGTAACTAAAAACATCACATGAAAAAGAATTCTATTTTACGCAGTGTCCGGATAGGGCTGGCGGTGACGATGTTCGTGCTGGTCAATCTGCTTCTTCTGGGTGTCTCGTGGCGCCTGACTATCCATATATCGTGGGTGGCGAAGATACAGTTTCTGCCTGCGCTGATGGCACTCAACTACGGCGTACTGGCGTTGCTGATCGTGTTGACGCTCATCTTCGGGCGGCTCTATTGCAGCGTCATCTGTCCGCTGGGAGTGATGCAGGACGTGTTCGGCTGGTTCGGCAAGAAAGCGAAGAAGAACCGCTACTCGCACTCGCCGGAGAAGAAATGGCTGCGCTACACGGTGTTCGCTGTGTTTGCGGTGTGTCTGATCATCGGCTTTGCGCCGGTGACGACGCTGCTGGCTCCTTATTCGGCGTACGGCCGCATCGTCAATTCGCTGTTCCGACCGCTGTACGACCTGTTGGGCAACGGTCTGGCGGCGATAGAAAGCCATTACGACAGTTATATGTTTACAGAGGTGCAGCTGTGGATGCGCAGCGTGACGACGTTCGTGGTGGCAGTGCTGACGCTCGGCATCCTCGGCGTGCTGGCATGGCGCAACGGACGTACGTACTGCAACACGATCTGTCCGGTAGGAACGATGCTGTCGTTCTTCAGCCGTTTCTCGCTGCTGCGCGTGCAACTGGACAAGTCGAAGTGCAAAAACTGTTCGCTGTGCGAGAAGAACTGCAAGACGTCGGCGATAGACTACAAAGCCGGAACGGTCGATTACAGCCGTTGCGTGACGTGTGGCGACTGTCTGGAGAAATGCAAGCATGGGGCGTTGGAGTATAAGACCGCTTCGCTGTTAGACCGTTGCACTGTCAGACCGGCTTCGCCTGAAAGACCGCAGACTGCGTCTGCTGACAGACCTGATGAGGGCAGGCGGGCGTTTGTCACGGGTGCGGCATTGACGGTAGGCGGTGCGGTGCTGGCAGAGACGAAGATGAAAGTGGATGGCGGCTTGGCTGTCCTCGAAGACAAGAAAGCGCCGCACCGTGAGACACCGATTACACCTCCGGGCTCTGTTTCGGCGAACAACATGAACCGCCACTGCACGGCTTGCCAGCTGTGCGTGAGTGCGTGTCCGAACAACGTGCTGCGTCCGAGTACCGACCCGTTGCGCTTCATGCAGCCGGAGCTGTCGTTCGAACGCGGTTACTGCCGACCCGAATGTACCCACTGCAGTCACGTGTGTCCGACGGGTGCTATCCGTAGGATAGACCGCGAGCAGAAGACAGCCATTCATATCGGTCACGCCGTGTGGATACGCGAGAACTGTATTCCGGTCGTTAACGGCGACAGTTGCGGGCTGTGCGCAAGGCATTGCCCGACATGGGCGATTGCGATGGAGGACCGCGAGATCAATGGCCGCATCGTCAGTGTGCCCGTGGTGGACACGGAGAAATGTATCGGCTGCGGCAAGTGCGAACACCTCTGTCCCGCACGTCCGTTCAGTGCCATTTATGTAGAGGGTAACACGATGCATCACATCAATTGACGATTTGCTCATTTACAATTTACGATTTTATGGACAGAAGAGAATTTATCAAACATAGTGCAGCGGCGGTGGCAGGTACATCGGTGCTGCTGAGTGCGTGCAAGAACACCAAATCGCCCAATGACCAAATGGTAAATGGTGAAATGGTAAATGGCTCGATGACGCTGCGCACAAACCCTAACACCGGTGACAAGGTGTCGCTGTTGGGCTTCGGTATGATGCGTCTGCCGGTGCAGGCAGGCGGTACGGCACGCGAGAACCCCGATTCAGCGATAGACCAGCAGGCGGTCAACGACATGGTTGACTACGCCCTCGCGCACGGCGTCAATTATTTCGACACTTCGCCTGCGTATTGTCAGGGTGAGTCGGAAGCCAGTACGGGTATCGCCCTCTCGCGTCATCCGCGCAACAGCTATTTCATTGCTACCAAGCTGTCGAACTTCTCGCCGGACACATGGTCTGCCAACGAATCGAAAGCGATGTTCGAACGTTCGCTGTCGTACCTGCGGACCGATTACGTGGACTACCTGTTGCTGCACGGCATCGGCATGAGCGGC
The DNA here is from genome assembly GCA_017444065.1 of Paludibacteraceae bacterium. Classification (GTDB taxonomy): domain Bacteria; phylum Bacteroidota; class Bacteroidia; order Bacteroidales; family Paludibacteraceae; genus Colicola. The sequence continues at coordinate 6,615 of JAFSXJ010000058.1, forward strand.
GGCGGCAAGGACGGTATGGGTGCGTTCTACGGGCGGTACATGGACAACGGCATCCTCGACTGGCTCGTGGAGCAGAAAGCCAAAGGGCGTATCCGCAATCTCGGATTCTCGTACCACGGCGATATCAAAGTGTTCGACATGCTGCTGCGCTGGCACGACGAAGGCAAGTACCATTGGGACTTTGTGCAGATTGAGCTCAACTACCTCGACTGGAACTATGCCGACGAAATCAACCCGCGCAATACGGACGCGGTCTATCTGTACGACGAACTGCACAAACGCGGTATTCCGGCGGTCATCATGGAGCCGCTGCTCGGCGGACGGCTTGCCAGACAGCCCGAGGGCATCGCGCGGCAGTTGCGCAAACGTAATCCCGATTATTCGCCTGCGGCATGGGCGTTCCGCTTTGCCGGCACACCCGAAGGAGTGCTGTGCGTGCTGAGCGGCATGACCTATATGGAGCACCTCAAAGAGAATGTGGGCACCTATTCGCCCCTGCAACCGCTGAGCGACGACGAATGGACGTTCCTGCTGCGCCTCGCGCACGACATCTACGAACTGAAAGCCATTCCCTGCACCGCCTGCAACTACTGCATGCCGTGTCCGTACGGGCTGAACATTCCGCAGATATTTAGTTATTACAACGCGTGCATCGCCGACGGGCTGCTGCCGGACATGGAGGCTCGTGGCGACAAGGAGTTCATGCGTCAGCGCCGTGCGTTCCTCGTCGGCTACGACCGCACTGTGCCAGGAATGCGTCAGGCAGACCATTGTATCGGCTGCAACCACTGCATCTCGCATTGCCCGCAGCGCATACAGATACCCCAAGAGATGCAACGAATAGACAGACTTGTAGAACAACTAAAACAATTATAAATTATGCATGTAGGAATTACTGAAATCGTCATCATCGCCCTCATCATTCTGCTGCTGTTCGGCGGCAAGAAAATCCCAGAACTGATGCGCGGCTTAGGCAAGGGCGTCAAATCATTCAAGGACGGCGTTAACGGAGTAGAGGACGAAGAGAAGAACGAGGAACAAAAAAAGCAGTCTAACAGCGAGCAAAGTGAGCGGTCTAACAGTGAAACGGTCTAACAGCGTTAGCGGTCTAACAGCAAAGCGGTCTAACAGTGAAACGGTCTAACAGCAAGCAGGGCGAGCGGTCTAATAGCGCCAGCGGTCTCTCTTTTTGGGAGCATCTGGACGAACTGCGCAGCGTGATTATCCGTTGTGTGGTGGCGTGGGCGGTGTGCGCGGCGGCGATGTTCTGCCTGCGCGACGGGCTCTTTGCCTTCCTCTTTGCGCCCTCGCAGCCCGACTTCATCCTCTACCGTCTGCTTAACCGGCTGGCAGAGGCGACAGGCTATCAGGCTCTTGGCGTTGCTTCGTTTGAGCCGCAGTTCATCAACACCCAGTTGGCGGCGCAGTTCACCACGCATCTGGAGGTGGCTGCGATGGCGGGTCTCGTATTGGCTTTTCCGTACCTGCTGTGGCAACTATACGGCTTCGTGGCACCTGCCCTTTACCCGAACGAGAAACGTGCCGCAGGACGGATCATCTGTTTCGGGACAGTGCTCTTTCTTGCCGGCTTGGCACTTAACTACCTCATCATCTTCCCCTTTGCATTCCGTTTCCTGAGTACGTATCAGGTGCAGGCGCAGGTGGTCAACCAGATTGCACTCGGTTCGTACGTCTCCACACTGCTCGTTCTGTCGTTGCTCATGGGTCTGCTGTTCGAGATGCCGATGGCAGCGTGGGCGTTGGCGAAAGCAGGCATACTGCACGCCGACACGCTCCGCAAGTACCGCAAGCACGCTTTCGTCGGACTCATGATTATCGCCGCTGTCATCACACCGACGGGCGATGCATTTACGCTGTTACTTGTCACACTGCCTTTATATCTGTTATATGAAGTATCCATCGCTGTTATTCGCAACACTCATTAGTGTCAGTCTGTCGGCAACCGAAACATCGGACACGCTACGGACCGTGGACTTGCCCGAAGTGGTCGCCACCGGCACACGCTCGGAGACCGACCCGCGGCTGTTGCCGATGACCGTCAGTGTTATTGGTCAAGACCAACTGGAGGAACGGCACGAGACAAATATCCTGCCAACTCTGACGGCTGAAGTGCCCGGCTTGTTCGTCACCCAGCGTGGCGTGCTTGGCTACGGCGTGAGCACAGGCGGCTCAGGAGGAATCAAAGTGCGGGGCATAGGTGGCGCACCCAACACAGGCATGCTCGTGCTCATTGACGGTCTGCCGCAATACGCGGGGCTGTACGGTCATCCTATCGCCGACAACTACCAGACCTTGCTTGCCGAGCGTGTGGAGGTCATCCGCGGGCCTGCATCACTCTTCTACGGCAGCAATGCTATGGGAGGTGTGGTGAATATCGTCACACGGCAGCCGAAGAGCGACACGGTCCTGACCGACATCCATGCGCAGGGCGGTTCGTATTATACGGTCGATGCCGGTATCTCCAACCAGTTCCGCAAAGGCAAATACAGCCATGCGGCAGGCTTCAACTACAGCCGCACGAACGGTCATCGCGACAATATGGGCTTTGACGAGTACAATGGTTTTGCGCGGCTCGGATACGAGATGACCGACCATTGGAGCATCAGTGCAATGGGCAATGTGGCGTACTTCAACTCACAGAACCCGGGAACGGTGGATGCCCCGTTGATTGACAACACCATGCACATCCTGCGCGGAACGGCTTCGCTATCCGTGGAGAACCACTACGACCGCACGTCCGGTGCTATCCGTCTCTACTACAGCGGCGGACATCATATCATCAACGACGGCTATTCCGAAGGCGGCACACCGCAGACTTCACTCTATCATCATACGGACTTCATGGCGGGTGTTTCGCTCTATCAGTCGGTGGCTTTCTTCCGCGGCAACCGCACGACCTTCGGCTTCGACTACCAGCATTTCGGCGGACATGCATGGAACCGGCGAGTCGCCGGAGACGGAAATGCGATGCCGGCAGAAGATACAGACATCATCCGCAAGGCGCAATACGAACTTGCCGGATACATCGATTTCCGCCAGCAGGTAGTGTCGTGGTTCGCCCTCGATGCAGGTATCCGTTCCGACTGGCACAGCCAAGCCGGGATAGCCTATATACCGCAAGGCGGTCTGTCCTTCCTGCTGCCGCACGATGCCGAACTCAAGGCACTGGTCAGCCGCGGTTTCCGCAATCCGACAATCCGCGAACTATACATGTACAAGCCTGCCAACGACTCGCTGCAGGCAGAGAATGTCTGGAACTATGAACTATCGTATCGCCAGTTCCTGCTTGACCGTCGTATCCGCTTGGGAGCCAACATCTTCTACCTCCACGCAACGAACATGATTGCTACGCAGATGGTGGACGGCAAGCCTAAGAATATCAATACCGGAGAAATGAAGAACTGCGGACTGGAAGTGGAGTTTGCGTATAACATCGTCAAGGGACTATGGCTCAATGCCAACTATAGTTACCTGCACATGTCCAACCCGCAACTCGGTGCCCCTGAACATAAACTGAATATTGCCGCCCGCTACCACCATGACCGTTTCCGTGTCGGCACGGACGTGCAATACATCCACGGGTTATATCTGGTGACAGGCGCAGCACCCGAAAAAGAGAACTACCTGCTTTGGAATGCCAATGCGTCTGTTCGTCTATGGAAAGGTCTGTGGGCGAATATCAAAGTGGACAACATCCTTGGTTCGGAATACGAGATTAACAAAGGCTTCCCCATGCCGCGTACAACGGTTATGGCGGGATTGAACTGGACATTCTAACAATATCAATCATCACACAGAAATGAAAAAAATTATATTCCCCATGCTTGCGGCGGCGATGCTGACCGCTTGCACGAGTTCAGAAGAACAACTGAAGCAACGTGCAAACGAACTATGTTCATACATTCCTGACCACGAGTTGTTGGACAGGTCGCGTGAATACATGACAGCAGATTTCTACGCCGTGCTGGACACCATGTTCTACCGCCTGCCCGCACACGAAGCAATGGACCACGAGTGGCTGTATTATTTCGTCACGGGCAACGGAGGTACGATAGCCGACTACGAGGTGAGCTCCGTGGAGAAGACTGATGCTACCCATGCGGTCGCAACTATTCTGGTGCGGCAGAAATGGGAAAACGGCTCGTTTGACCCTGAGAGTGATATCGAGGAACACCGCCTATACATGGATTACGTCAACGGCAAGTGGTTGATGTCGGATTTCGATGAACACAAAGCTGATTGTATTCGTTATATAGCCAATAATCGTAAGGAACAAGCATTGCGCAATGCCATTAGCGATTACCTCATTGGCGAAATCGCGCCCTCTTATATGCAGGGTGAACTATGCGTCCCGACATTGATGATAGTAGCCGAAGAGGATTCGGTCATCTATGGTGATTTTGGGATTTATTGGTATAATGTGTCCCGCGATACGCTCAAGACCGTCTCTGGAGGCAACCATGCCGGCTGTATGACCATCGTCTGCCAAGACGGCAAACCGATAGTAACGGCTTTCGAGCAAACGGAAGACGGTGCCGGTAACGACCAAAGCGCCAAGCGTATCTTCGGCTCGCACTATGACATCTACCTGAACATGCACTCCCATGCCGATGTGCGCGAAGCAGTCCGTAAAGAGCAGTTGCAGGAATACATCCGCAGACATAACATCTCAGCACGCTATTACCGGGATTTCGGCTGGCCGGCAGTGGAATTATAAACAAAATGATTAACCCAAAAGAATTATGATACTATATTTCTCCGGCACAGGCAACAGCCTTGCTATCGCACGCAAGATTGCGGAAGGCATTGGGGAGCAAGTGCTCTCGATGTATGACGCCGTAAAAGCGGATTTAAGCGGCGAGAAACGCATCGGTCTGGTCTTCCCGACTTATAACCTCGACGCGCCGATAGCCGTCACGCAGCTCATCCCGAGGATACGTTTTCCGAAGGACGCTTATACCTTTGTCGTCATCACTTGCGGCGCACAGACCAACAACGCCGTCTGGACCGTTCGGCGGCTGCTCAAACAGCAGGGCGTAAGGGTCGATTACTGCCATAAGATACGCGTGCCGGACAGCAGTGCGCTGGCTTTCGGGCGCAATCCCAATGACCAGGCATGGAAGTTCGGCAAGTTCGCACCGCGGCTGGAGACCATCATCGCCGAGCTTGCAGCAGAGAAACACCGCCTGCATTTTGCAGGCTTCGACCCCTTCGGCTGGCTGATGAGCAGAGAGAACCTGCAACGCAAGATAGCGCAGATGACCACTCCGCAAGTCAACCCCGACAAGTGCATCGGGTGCAACACGTGTGTGCGGGTGTGTCCGCAGAGGAATATCATTCTATTGGAGAATACAGACCGCTACGCTGACGGAGTACAGAATACAGACAAGCCACTTGCCGCCATCGGACCGCACTGCACGTGGTGCCTGAGTTGCGTGCATTTCTGCCCGCAGCAGGCGGTAGAGGTCAACGGCAAAACCGTCAGCAAGGCATTCCAGTACCACCATCCCGACATCAGACTGAAAGATATGCTGAAACGGTAAATGTGCAAAGCAATGAAAATACTATTGATACTACTGGCGGTGGTGGCGGGGATTGCCATTGCAGCGGTACTTGTTCTGCGTCATCCGGCGTTCGGGCGAAAGATGAGCAAGGAACGTAAGGCGCGTATTGAGGCGTCGCCGAACTACCGCGACGGTATGTTCCAGAACGAAGAAGAGACGCCGCAGTTCACTGGCGACAAGAGCCCGATGGCAATGCTGTGGGACTTCATTGCTCATCGTCCCCAAGACCGTGTACCTACAGAGGCGTTGCCGGCTGTCAAGACCGATCTGAAGAGTCTGCCGACCGATAAGGACTGGCTCGTCTGGTTCGGGCACTCGTCGTACCTGTTCTGCCTGAGTGGCAAACGCTATCTGGTGGACCCGCTGCTGAAGATGGAGTTCCCTGCGGCGGTGATGATGAAGCCGTTCAAGGGCACGGACCTCTACACGCCGGACGACATGCCGGACATCGACGTGCTCATCATCACCCACGCACATTGGGATCATCTGGACTACGCCACCTTGCGCGACCTGCGGGATAGAGTAGGGCACGTCGTCTGTCCGCTGGGAGTGGGCGAGTATATGGAGTATTGGAAATATGACAAGTCAATCATATCGGAGTTAGACTGGTATGAAAGTCTAACAGGCGGAGCCGGTCTGACAGCAGGGTGGTCTAACAGTGAAACGGTCCAACAGCGTAGCGGTCAGTCGGTAACCTGCCTGCCGACGCGCCACTTCAGCAACCGCTTGCTCGGCGGGCGTAATCAGACCTTGTGGGCGTCGTTCATGGTTGAGGCTAATGGTCGTAAGGTCTATATAGGCGGTGACGGAGGCTATGACGGTCGCTTCCGACGTATCCGAGAGCAGTTTGGCGAGATTGACCTTGCGCTGTTGGAGAACGGTCAGTACAACAGCGACTGGAAGTATATCCACACCACACCTGAAAGTTTGGAGCAGGTTATCTTGGACCTCAGTGCCAAAGCTGTCTTCACCGTCCACCATGACAAGTTCGCCCTCGCCAAGCACCCGTGGTACGAACCCGACAGCGTGGCACGCTCCATCGCCGAGCGGCATGACATCCGTTTGTTGGACCAACCCATCGGAACGGTAATTTATTTCTAATAACGCAAATATACAATGAAACGACTCATGATGGCACTCGCTTGTGCCGCAATTTTGATGCCTATGAACGCAAAGACATTAGTGGCGTATTTCTCTGCCACCGGTACAACCAAACTTGCTGCCGCCCGACTCGCCAAGCAGCACAATGCAGCCTTGTGGGAAATCGAGCCTGCGCAGAAGTACACGGCAGCCGACCTCGACTGGCGCAATCCCCAGTCCCGTTCGTCCGTTGAGATGAACGACCCCGAGGAGCGACCGACCATCAAACAATGTACAGACGTGACGCCGTACGACACCGTCTATGTCGGTTTCCCTATCTGGTGGGGCATCTGCCCGCGAATCATCAATTCGTGGCTGGACAACAACCTGCCTCAACTGGAGGGCAAGACGCTCATTCCGTTTGCCACCAGCGGCTCAAGCGGCATCGAGGAAGCTGAGGCGTATCTGAACAAGACCTATCCCTCGCTCAACTGGCAGAAAGGGTTGCTACTTAACCAGCGCTGATGGGAATAACGTCGTTGCCGGAGTTCTCGGACACGGCGCAGTTAACGCTGAAAATTTTGCATTGCACTTTCTGCACTATCTGCACTTTCGCCCAATCCAATCACAAAATCAATAATTTGCACGCATGGAGCAGAGCGCCTTAAGCATAGAAAGTGCAGATAGTGCAAATAGTGCAATGCGTTTTTTTATATAAATGCTCCCGACGCAACTTGCAAAGTTGTGACGAGCGTTAGTTGTTCGTTGTATATTCCTTAATGGTTGGTTAACTATTGTAGGGGGCAAACCCTGTGCTAATGCAGACTGTGTCCTAAATACGCCCTGCCGGTAAGCGTGTAAAGAGTTGTGCCGTGCCGGATATATAATTGTCCGTTGAGGAAAATCTTCGCAGGAGCAGACGACTGCTCGCTTCGGTTGCCGGCAGGTTCGTCTCCTGTATTGATTGACTCGTCATCGGGGACATCGACCACGGGTTGGCCTTTGCGTTGTGCAAAGACCCAATCCAGACGTTGAGCGGTATAACTCATCTCGCAGGTGTTCTGGTGGCTCCATCCTGCAACCGAATCCAGACGCATCACTCCACCGGCGGCTATACCTGCGTAACGCACCCAAGGGCGAAGTCATCGCCGTCCTGGACATTGATAGTGCTGACTACAACACCTTTGACACCATCGACCAACGCTACCTTGAGCAAATCCGACTCTGACTATCTCGTGCCGCTATCGGGCAGATAGCACAGGCGATGCGCCTCATAGCGCAGCCGGTCGGAGAAGATATAATCGTCAAGCAAACGTTTCATGGTGCAAAGATACGCAATTTTTCTGACATTTGCAAGAGAAATCGTTGTTTTTTGCTATTTATTTAGCTTCTACCCATGTCGGAATAAACGGTTCGGCGACGGTGCCAAGATGGGCATCGTTCTGGAACGCAAAGGCATCTTTCGCCTCGAAGAGGTTCTTGTATTGCGCGGAATAGTAGCGAATTGTTACAGCACCTTCCGTTCCAGCTATATACAGGAAGAACAGGCCCTCCTTGGGTGAAGCGACACCGAGGCAGGACTCCGACCGGGAGTTGAAGGCGGCAAGCAAATCATTGTCGTTCAGTTGCCAATCGGAAGCCTTTCAGGGTATTGTGCCTTCAGATCCACCTTGACCACAGCGGTCATTGACGAGGTCATATCGCCCGCTTCAGGCGCCGTCCAAACAGGACGCGCTTGGTCTGAAATAAATGTTTCCGGTTCGTCTTTCTTGCAGCCAACTAAAGTACAAAGG
>JAFSXJ010000059.1 GCA_017444065.1 Paludibacteraceae bacterium
CATGCGGCGGTGTGCAACTGCATTATGGCGGTGCAATGTACAATTGCATCGTTCGCAACAACACCGGCAAGGACACCGGTGGAGTGCGTCTGACTGGAACGAAGCCCTGCACAGTTGCTAACTGTCTCATTGTGGGTAATACGGCAACAGGTACTATTGGCGGTATATCGGTAGAAGGCGGATTGCAGAACATCTACAACTGCACCATTGTGGGTAACAATCAAAAGGGTACCGGCAACACCGGCCGTTGCGGTGTACGTATCAACGTGAATGCGGATGCTCCGTTCTACAATAATATCGTTTGCGGGAATATGGTCAATGGTGAGGTTCAAGATGCGCAGTTAGAGTTCCACGCCACGTACCAGTCAGAGCGTGCTGCACGCGTATTCAAGAACAATGCCATTGTGTTCGGTTCAGAAGTTGGTGTGAACACTATCCTATTGGCTAAAGATGCTGACCCGGGTTTCGCTGACGCGACGAACGGCGATTTCCATTTGCTGTACACCTCCGCTCTGATAGACAAAGGCGATGACAGTCAGATGCAAGGCACGACTGACCTTGATGGCAAGGCACGTAAAGCCGGTCAGGCTGTTGACCTCGGCTGTTATGAGTTGCCATATCACACGCTGACCATCGCTGCCTTTGAGCACGCTACACTGACCGTGGGCGAGACTCCTATGGCAGCCGGCACATACGAACTGCCGCAAGGCTATACAACTACTGCAACCATCGCCGCTGCAGAAGGTTGGAGCATCAAGAAGGTAACCCTCGGCAATGCTGTCCTTGAGCCGGTAGAAGGAGTCTATACGCTGCCCGCACTCCAGGCTGATGCCACGCTCACCATCGAGGTGGAGCAGGTTATGGTTAACCTGACGATTGCCGCCTTCGAGCATGCCACACTGACCGTTGAGGGCGTAGGCGTTTTGACTGCCGGAATCTATCCCGTGCCTTACGGCTACACCACAACCGCAACCCTCGTGGCAGACCAAGGTTATGTAATCACGAGCGTGAAACTCGGCGAAGAGGAACTGGTGCCTGTCGAGGGCGTATATACCATCGCAGCTCTGAAAGCTGACGCGACAATCACCATCGTTGTGACTGAGGACACCGGTTCGGGAGTAGAAACTCAAAAGTCGAAAGTCGAAAGCCGGAAGGTGCTGCGCGGCGGTCAGGTGCTGATCATCCGCGGCAATGAGACGCTCAATATACTGGGGCAATTGATAAATGACAAATGATAAATGACAATTGACATTTCACAGCATCTGTACGGATACAACGAAATATCAATTATCAATTTTCAATTATGAAAAGAATAATAAATATGCTTCTCTTGTCGGTGCTGGCTCTAACGGCCTGCACTGACAAGACGAGCGTGACCTTGCCGACATTCAGCGCAATCAGCGTCAGTCCCGAGCAGGCGGTCTATCATGTCGGCGACTCAGTAGTCTGCACCATAGACATGCTTACTTCGGGTGATGAATCACTGAAAGCAGCTACGTATTGGTTCTACACCTCGTGGTGGGGCAGCGACCCGAACCTCACAGCGGACTTCCAGACGCCGGATACTATTGACGGCGTTGTGCGTTTCACTTCATCAAAGATTGAATTGGCCGCCAAGGGAGAGGTGAGGATTTACTTCTGGGGAAGGTTGGAATACCCCAACTGGGATTTCCAACCGATACAGATTCCTGTAAGCCTAAAAGTAATTGATAATTGACATTGTTATGAAACGCATATTTACAACCATAGTAGCCATCTTGTTTCTGTTGGCGACGATGCATGCGCAGACTGTGTCGCTGAATGTGAACGACAAATTGTTGCGTGATGTGCTGCCGATGGTGGAGCAGCAGACTGACTATCACTTCTTTTATAATAGCAGTCTCGCCGGGTTGGACAGTCGGGTGACCGTCAACCTGAACAGCACACCTATTGAGCAAGCACTCAAGCAACTATTCAGCGGTACCGGAATAACTTACCAGATAACCGACAACCACGTTATTGTGCTCACGGCAGAAGAAAAGAAGAGCGCGACACGGCAAATCAGTGGAACCGTGCTGGACAAGGCTACCAACGAACCTGTTATCGGGGCATCCGTCATCATACGTGGCACCACACAGGGAACAATCACCGACTATGACGGACAATTCGTGCTGGACAATGTTGCCACTGGCCAGTATATCGAATGCGCCTACCTTGGGTACGAGACACAGGATATACGTGTTACTGCCAATGCGGACTCGTATAAGGTTTTTATGGTCGAGTCGACCGCCCAATTGGATGAGGTGGTGGTGGTCGGCTATGGTGCTCAGAAAAAGGTGAACCTCACCGGTGCCGTTAGTGTTGTGGACCAGAAAGATATTGTCGGTCGTCCTACGCCCAACATGGTCACAGCCTTGCAGGGTGCCGACCCGGCGCTGAATATCACCATGTCTGCAGGCGGACCTGGAGCATCGTACAACTACAATATCCGTGGTCTGGCATCCATCAACAACTCATCCACCACCAAACCGCTGGTGCTTGTCGATGGCGTGGAGATGGACCTCTCCCGCGTCAACTCCAATGATATAGAGTCGGTCTCTATCCTCAAGGATGCTTCCGCATCCGCTATCTACGGTTCGAAAGCTGCCGCCGGCGTTATTCTCGTGACAACGAAGTCTGGCAGCGAGGGCAAGGCACCGCAAGTGACCGTGGATGCCAAAGCAGGGTGGAAATCCCCGACTACGGAGCATGACTTCATCACGCAGGGATTCTGGTCAGCATACATTAGTGACCTTTTCATGCTGCAGCATACAAAGACGGCTATGACGACCTATTCAGATGCCGACTATGCCGAACTATGGATGCGCCTCAATGATGTCACCGAGAACCCCGAACGCCCATGGGTAGTGCTGCAGAACGACGGTACATACAAATACTATGCTAACTTCGACTGGTACAACCACTACTATAAGACCATCCGCCCGATGCAGGACTACAACGTCAGTCTCAAAGGCGGAAACGAGAAGGTGAACTACTTCGTCAGTGCGCGCTACTACACCGAAGATGGTATGATACGTATTGACAACGATAAGTGGCATCAGATTTCCACGCGCGCCAAAGTCAACGTAAACATCAAGCCTTGGATGCACTATGGTGTGAACTTCTCGTTCTTCTCGTCCCGATACACCTATCCGGGCACAACCTCATCACGAGAGATTTTCCGTGTTGGCTCATTACATGCCATGGCGTATATCCCTGCCACGAACCCCGACGGCTCAGCTGTCTATCTCAATCCGTGGGTATATAGTGGTCAGGGGACAGTAGGCGACGGCATGAACGCTTTGCTCCTATATGGCAAGCATAAGAACCTGAACATCAACCGCGAGATGGTGATGCAACACATGCTGACGTTCGACCTGGCAAAGAACCTCACGCTCAATGCCGATTACTCACTCACATGGCGCATGAAAGAGATAAGCAACCGCTCGGTTAAGGTGCCCTACAGCGCCAAGGAAGGAACAACCGACCTGATTGAAAACTTCCGCTCAGTGGATACCTATCATCAACAGTTAGCCCGCTACATAACGCACAACTATAACGTCTATCTGCGTTGGTCACCGACCTGGGACAAGCACCATCTGACGGTGACGGCAGGTTATAACGGAGAGATGTATCGTTACCACTCACTCGAAGCCGAACGGATGGATCTCATGACCGAAGAACTATCGTCGTTTAACTTCGCCAAAGGAGAGGTCACTGACCTGAGCGAAAGCATCAAGACAGTCGCCACCAACGGCTTCTTCGGTCGTGTGAACTACGACTGGAACGGACGCTACCTGTTCGAGGTGAGCGTGCGTGCGGATGCATCGTCACGCTTCGCGCCCGGCTATCGATGGGCAGTCACCCCGGGCGGTAGCATCGGATGGCGAATGTCGGAAGAGCCATTCTGGGAGTCGATACACGACTGGTGGGATAACGCCAAGCTCCGCTTCTCAGCAGGACAACTTGCCAACCAGATGACAGGATACTACGATTATATCCAGTCGGTTGATGCCGATGGTATGTTCGCGCAGACTATCACCCTTGACGGTGCCACCGTGCTGTCGTATGCCACTGAATCCGATCCCAATGCAGGAACGCTGACTTGGGAGAAGATGACGACCTACGACGCCGGACTGGATCTTGGCTTTCTGGGTAACAGGCTTTCGTTCACGGGTGATCTGTATATCCGCAACACCGAAGGGATGCTGAATACAGGTACGGCATTGCCTTCTGTCTATGGTGCAGCCGACCCCAAGCAGAACTCCGCCAATATGTCCACCAAGGGATGGGAGTTCGCTATCACATGGCGCGACAGACATCGTGTGGCAGGAAAGGACCTCAGTTACGAGATTAGCGGCGGTGTAGGTAACTACAAAACGTTTATCACCAAGTACAACAACCCCGAGAAACTGCTGTCCACCTACTACGAAGGACAGGAATTGGGAGAACTTTGGGGCTATGAGATTGACGGTCTGTTTGCCAACCAGCAGGAGGTGGATGAGTATCTGACGCATGTTGACCCCGTCAACTCGATTGTTTATACGGACATCGTCGGCATACTTGATTCCAAAGCGCCGGGACTGCACCCGGGCGATGTGCGCTATGTCGATCTCAATGGCGACGGTGTGATTACATCTGGCAACAACACGGTGGATAATCCTGGCGACCGCAAGATTATTGGCAACACCCTGCCTAAGTACAACTACAACTTCCATGTCAGTGCCGAGTGGTATGGTGTGGATTTGAGTATTTACTTCCAGGGCATAGGCCGTCGTGACTGGTACCCGATGACCGAGGCGACAACCTTCTGGGGACCGTATTCGCGTCCGTATCAAGGATTCATGGCAAAGGATTTCATGCAGAACGTATGGAGTGAGGACAACCCTAATGCCTACTTCCCGCGTTACCGAGCCTATGAGGCTTTAGGCTCCGCCAACTCTCTTGGCCCTGCCAACAACCGATACATGCTGAACGTTGGTTACTTGCGTCTGAAGAACGTGACAATCGGTTATACTTTGCCGTGCTGGAAGAATGTGTTCTCCGATTTCCGTCTGTATTTCTCAGCCGAGAACCCGTGGTGCTGGAGTGGTCTGCAGAAGTATTGCCGCAGTATTGACCCCGAGCAGGCAGTGGTTAGCTCGCAGGCCATCACCTACGGCTTTGCACGCTCGTTTACGTTTGGTCTTACAGCAACATTCTAATGAATTAAAAATTACGAATTATGAGTATGATTATTCGAATATCTAACAGCACCAGCAATCCAACAGCGAAACGGTCTAACAGGTTATCTATAGCCGGTCTAACAGCGTTAGCGGTCATGACGCTCTGCGTCACCTCCTGCAACATGGATCTCTATCCCGAGGATCAGCTCTCTACTGCCACGTATTTCACGTCAGGTACCGCGCTGCAGGAATACAGCAATTACTTCTACCGCCTGCTGCCTGACCCTGAGACGATGTATGCCGAGGAGGGCGAGCACTTTGTTGCTCCCGTGCCAAACGATGAGATGCGCGGCATACGTGATATCCATAGTGGTGAGGCGTATTGGAAGAAAGACGCGTGGAAGACTTTACGCAAGATTAACTATCTGTTGGAGAACGCCAGCCAGTGTGCTGACGTCGATGCACGGACGCATTATATCGGCGTGGCGCATTTCTTCCGCGCATATTTCTACTTTGATATGCTTCGGCATTTCGGTGCTGTACCTTGGTATGACCATGTTATTAATGCCGATGATACTGAAGCACTCAACCGTCCGCGTGATTCGCGCGATGTGGTGATTAACAATATCATCAGCGATCTGGATAAAGCCATTGATGAACTGCCGGTCACACGCACTCCGTATGAGGTCAACCGCTGGACAGCTTTGGCACTCAAGTCCCGCGTCTGCCTGTTCGAAGGCACGTTTCGCAAATACCACGCTGGCACGACATTCAATGGCGGCAGCACAATCTACAGCGAGACCCTGCCGTGGGAAGAACTGCTCCGACTTTGTGCCGATGCCTCGCTAACGCTGATGCAGGAAGGCGGATACTCGCTCTACACCTCAGGCTCCGAATCCTACCGCACACTCTTCGCCACACTCACTCCACAAACGGAAGAGGTCATCTGGGCACGAGCCTACAGCAAGGACCTTGATATCAAGCACAACGCTCAGGCGTGGTCTGTTGCACGCGCTACGGGGTTCACCAAGCGCTTCGCTGACCTCTATCTCATGCAGGACGGCACACCATTCACTGCCAAAACGCGATTCGACACATTGTCGTACATCGAGGTGTTCAACGGTAGAGACCGCCGTATGGCACAAACGATACACGCTCCGGGATATATCCAGATGGGTGCGGATAAATCCTATGCCGTCAACCTGCAGATGAGCCTCACCGGATACAAGTATATCAAGTATATCATGGAGTCCACCTACAACACATGGGACGGTAGCGTTTGCGCCATACCTATCATGCGATTGGCTGAGGTCTATCTCAATTATGCTGAGGCCAAAGCCGAACTGGGCTCGCTCACACAAGCTGACCTCGACATGTCGGTCAATCTCCTACGAGACAGGGCAGGAGTAGCACACCTCAGCCTAAGTGATGCTAACGCCCATCCTGACGCCAGTATGACCGATGAAAACGGATACGGATTCTCGTCGCCGGTACTCCTCGCCGCTGACAACAAAGGCGTGCTTCTCGAGATTCGTCGCGAACGACTCGTTGAGACACCACTTGAAGGACTGCACTACTGGGATATAATCCGCTGGAGAGAAGGGCACTTGTTCACCCTGCCGCGACTAGGATTGTTCTTCCCACGTGAAGGCAAGTACGACCTTACAGGTGACGGAAAGGCTAACGTCCTACTGTCACCCACCAAGAAAAGCGGAGGTATCGGTGTAACATGTCTTGTATTTGACCAGGATTTATTCCTCTCCAACGGCACGTCAGGAAATATGGTAGCATATAAGGATATGATTATGCAGTGGAATGAGGATAAGGATTATCTCTATCCTGTTCCTGTCACCGACCGCACCATGACCATGGGCGCACTCACGCAGAACCCCGGGTGGATTGATGGCATTAAATATTAACCGTTATACAATAACTTATAAATTTAACCATTATGAAAAAAACTCTCTTTCTTACGCTCTGTCTTTCACTGAGCACATGCCTCTTCGCAGAAGATGAGGTCGTTCGTTATTTCTTTGCCCCCACCGGACAAGGTGAGGAGGATGGCTCGTCATGGGAAAACGCAGCAGCAGCCGAGTACCTTGGTTCTACGCTCGCCGGAGCAGAGCCAGGCATGGAGTTCTA
>JAFSXJ010000060.1 GCA_017444065.1 Paludibacteraceae bacterium
ATGGAACCGCCCGCATAGCGGCGACTACGCGTTGGACGAATTATTCAACTGGATCAAACAAATACAATAATATGCGTAACACTTTTCTATTCATCCATCGCTGGCTGGGCATCGTGTTTGGTGTGTTTATCTCCGTCATCTGCCTATCAGGAGCGGTACTTATCTTCAGTAATGAACTCAACAATGCTGCCAACCGCATCAGCAAGCCGGACGACGCGACTCCGCTGACTGCCGACGAACTGATTGAAGCGGTCAACCGATGGAACACCGACGGACTGACGTTTGTCGCAATTCAGATGCCTGCCGACGACCATCATGTGGCGCAAGCGCAGTTCGCCGAAATGGGGCGTAACACCATCGCTGTCAATCCCTACACGGGCGAAGTACTCGGACAAAGCGGCTCGGCTTTTGTCGGGTTTGTCAAGAAACTGCATCGCTGGCTTCTCATGCCACCTAAGGACACGCACGGAGGCATGTCCGTCGGGCGTATCATCGTCGGCTCGTCCGCTATCGCCATGACTTTCATTCTCATCACCGGCATCATCATCTGGTGGCCCAAGAACCGCAAGATGCTCAAAGCGCGAACGACCGTGCGAACCGACAAAGGCTTCCGTTGGTTTGTCTATGACAGCCATGTGTCCGTTGGTATTTTTGCCGTCATTTTCCTGCTGCTCATGTCGCTCACAGGGCCTATCTTCTCGTTCGGTTGGTATCGCACGGCCGCGACTAAACTGGCAGGAGGTGACACGCAGGAGATGTATATGCGTTCGAATAACACTCCGCAGCAAGAGCAATCATCTGAGGCTCAGGATGTCAATGAGCAGCCGGTGCAGCAAGTCAAGGTGATGCAAGCAGGCGAGCAAGGCAATCGACCACAAGGTAAACTGCCTGTGCAAGTAATCTTCAATCGACTGCATACCGGTTCGATAGGAGGCTGGCTGCTTCGTATTCTCTATTTCCTCGCAGCACTCATCGGAGCGTGTCTGCCTTGGAGCGGTTATTACATGTTCGTCAAACGCCAACAAGCGAAGCAGAAATCACCCCGCCAAACTGATCAAGATGATTAAACCGAAAGGATAATATACAATGAAGCAGATTCTATTTACCGATAGTTTTGAGCATGGCTTTGCGGCGGGAGTGCCGCAGGAAGGCAAGCCGTGGAGTTACATGAGCATGGGACCGATTGCCATGTCGTCCGATGAATACGAGATACACACAGCCAATGGCTTGGAGGTTATTCCCCGAGGGCGTCATCCGCATACAGGCGAACCAGCATTCACCGTGACCGCTCCGCAGCAGTTGGGACAAGTGGATCACATCAAATGGGCGGCACTCGCCAACGTCGGCACACATGGTTTTGAGGCCGTCAAAGGCAAGAAGATCAGTTTCGAAGCCCTCATTGGCGGACGTACCTACGGCAATGCCTCGCACCCCTTTGGCGATGCGGTCAAAGCCCCCGAGAGTGACCTGCGACTGGGTGATAGCGTGCTACTTGTCATGGCGCCCGAGCATATGATTGTGTTTGATTTCTTCATCACCAACACCAAGATTTACGCCATCTATGAACGCGGTCGAGCCATGCACGAGGGCGAGCCGTATGAGGCGTATTCGTTCGGTGTGCCGGTGGCAGACCGTCAACCCGATGACATGCACCTGCTGCGTATCATTTACGCCCCGGACACCAACAGTGTGGCATGGTTCGTGGACGACCGTGAGGTGTATCGTGCCGAGCATGTGGGATTGCTGATTGACCGTGAGCACATGTATATCGACAATGGCGGAACGGCGAAAGAAGTGACCTGCCGTATGTTCCAAAGCGGTTTGGCGTTGTTCACGTTGTTAGACGGCTCACACGATGGTAAGGGCTTAGTGAACCTCACCGGCTCGGATATCTATTTCGACCCGCAGCAAGGCGAACCGGCTCGTCCCGTGTTCGTTGACCCCGATAGCCGTCCCGAAAACCGTCTGTTCGGTCAAGGAGCGTCCCTCTGTTGCCACCGCTTCTCGGTATTTTACGAGTAACAACTGATAAAGATTATTGCACAACAGATATTATAAGGATATGGAATTAATTGATTACACCAACAAATGGCTCGCCGGTGAGATTTTTGAAGATATGGTGATGGTTATTGCAGGCATTATTGTCTTTATTTTAGCACTTTTAGCATGGCGTCTCGGCTCGTCCGAATCGGCACGCGCTATCGTATGGCCGCTGATTGTGGCATCTGTGCTGCTTATCGGACTTGGTGGCTCGTTGGCTTACAACAACAATGCACGTAAGGCGCAGTACGCGCAGCAATACCAAGAGAACCCGCAGCAATTCCTTGATAGCGAGAAAGCGCGCGTGGATGAGTTTATGAAGATCTATCCGCAGACAATTATCGTGTCGGCCGTGATGATGGTAGTAGCTATCTGCCTGTTCGCGTTCTTCTCCACACCATGGGTACGAGCAACGGGTCTGACG
>JAFSXJ010000005.1 GCA_017444065.1 Paludibacteraceae bacterium
AATCAGAATGCGACCACGCCCAAACGCCGAATTTGCCTATTTCCGGTCCCCATCGATCGTATCTGGTGACGTTAATATCTTCGTAGGTGTAATCCACGCGATGGATGCAAGACGATAACAGGCACGTTGCTGCCATTATGAAACATAATATGTAAGGGGCCTTTTTCATTGGCGGAGTTATTAATTGTGTTTGAGTTTGCAAAGTTAATATTTTTTTTAGAATTATGCAAATAATTCACGAAAATAATTGTATGAGCGGTGGGAAATACGAAAAATATTACAAAAATTAAGCGGACATTCTTGCATTTCTCATTTTTTTTTATTAACTTTGTACGTTTTTTTGAATAAAGCAGATATTTGAACTGAACAACCATGATTGCAAAGAACCTTATTGAACTGATCGGCAATACGCCGATGCTGGAAGTATCTGTGCCGGGAAGCACGGCACGATTGTTATTGAAACTCGAGCGCTTCAACCCGGGCGGCAGCGTCAAGGACCGCATCGCTTTGGCGATGGTTGAAGATGCGGAAAAACGCGGCGTGCTACAGCACGGCGGCACGATTATTGAACCTACAAGCGGCAACACCGGTGTCGGGCTGGCCTGGGTCGGACGGACGAAAGGCTACCGCGTGATACTGACGATGCCGGAAACGATGTCCGTCGAGCGGCGCAAGCTGCTCGCCGTCTATGGTGCTGAGCTCGTGCTCACACCGGGTTCGGAAGGCATGAAAGGTGCCATCCGCCGTGCGGAAGAACTGCGCGAACAGACACCAGGGAGCATCATCCTCGGACAGTTCGTCAATCCTGCCAATCCTGCCGTCCACTACGCCACGACCGGTCAGGAGATATGGCGCGACACCGACGGACAGGTTGATGTGTTCATTGCCGGTGTGGGCACCGGCGGAACGGTCAGCGGCACAGGCCGCGCGCTCAAGGAAAAGAAGCCCGACGTGGAGGTTATAGCCATTGAGCCCGCCTCGTCACCCGTACTCTCGGGCGGGCAGGCAGGCGCGCATAAGATACAAGGCATAGGCGCAGGCTTCGTGCCGGACACGTATAGTGCCGAGTATATCGACCGCGTTCAGCCGGTGACTAACGAGGATGCGTTTGCCGGAGCACGGCTGTTGGCAGAGCGGTACGGACTGCTGGTCGGCATATCTTCCGGCGCAGCGTTCCATGCGGCTGCCGAGCTTGCCAAGCAGCCTGCGTATGCGGGCAAGACCATTGTCGCCCTGCTGCCCGACACAGGAGAGAGATACCTTTCGGTAATTGATAATTAACATTTCGATGAATAAGGGCGTGAATCCTACTATTGAACAACTCAAACAGCTGATAGCCCATGTGCGTTCGGTGGTGTTTGCTGAGTACTACGCGCCGGTGGAGGCGCCCGCAGCACTCGAGTTGCCGGAAGCGTTCTGGTCAGAACTGCCGGAGATAAGCCGTCTGCTGCATACCGACGTGCAAGCCGTGCAGCACAACGACCCTGCGGTGACCGACGAAGGCGAGGTTATCCTCTGTTATCCGCTGACGCATGTGATGCTTCACTATCGCACGGCGCACGCGCTGTATCAGTTGGACGTGCCGCGTATACCGCGCATGCTCACCGAACTGGCGCACAGCCGCACAGGCATCGATATCCATCCCGCTGCGCAGATCGGCGAGTACTTCTGCATCGATCACGGCACAGGTGTCGTGATTGGCGAAACGACCATCATCGGCAGTCATGTCGTTCTGTACCAGGGCGTTACTTTGGGTGCAAAGAACTTTGAGTACGATGCCGCCGGCCGGCCGAAAGACCTGCCTCGACATCCTATACTGGAAGACCATGTGACCGTCTATTCGAACACCTCGATCCTCGGGCGCGTACGCATCGGACACGACACAGTCATCGGCGGTAACGTCTGGCTGACCAGAGATGTACCGGCACACTCCATCGTCCTTCAGTCAACACCGGAGGTGAAATTGTATAGCAACAAGTAAACACTATTGTTTAATATTAACCATTCATTCAAATCAATCTATTATGAAACTTTGCAATAAGTTTGCTGCTGAGTTCTTCGGAACGGCAGTTCTGGTTCTGGGCGGTTGTGGTACTGCCTTGTTTGGACATGTCGGATTTCTGGGCGTTGCGCTCGCATTCGGCCTGACGATTATTGCTGCGGCATATGGCATCGGTCATATCAGCGGCGCTCACCTCAATCCTGCTGTCAGTCTGGGTGTGTTCGTCAACGGACGAATGAGCCTGAAAGAGATGCTCTGGTACTGGTGCGCACAGGTGCTGGGCGCTATTGCTGCTGCCGCTATCCTGTTCGGTGTCGCAAAATCAGCCGGAATGACGATTGGCACGTTCGCCGCCAACGGTTACGGCGAGTTCTTCGGCGAGGCTGACCTGGCTGCGGGTTACCTGCAGACGAATGTCTGTGGCGCATTTGCCGTTGAGGCTGTGCTGACCTTTGTCTTCCTGATGGTTATCCTGGGTGTGACTGACTCCAAGCATGCCAACGGCGCTTTCGGCGGCTTGGCTATAGGCCTGACGCTGACGCTCATCCACCTCATTTCCATTCCTTTGACCAACACCTCGGTCAATCCTGCCCGTTCAATCTCGCAGGCCATCTTCTCCGAGAACGCTCTGGCTCTGCCGCAATTGTGGCTCTTCATCGTTGCCCCGCTGGTAGGCGCAGCCCTCGCCGGCCTGTGCTACAAGTGCATCTCTTGCGACGGCAACTGCAAGAAGTAACCCTCACTTCACAACGTGCGACACATTCCAGTGCCGCACGTTGTTCTTTCATTCCCAAGCCATTCCCAAGCCTTTGTCGGGTCAACCTCGAAGCCTTATTGCTTGGTGTGCAAAAACGCTCGAAAAAAACGCCTTAACACAAAAAAGTCACAAAAATTGTTTTTTCCTGCCTAAATATTTGCAAATGTCAAATATTTTTCGTAACTTTGTGTTTGTTTTGTGCGCACACGTGTTGCGTGCGAAAAACGTTATTATACACATGCCAAAAAAAAATTAACATAATAACCAAACAAACATTCAGTCATGAGAAAACACATAATTTGGATTTTTGCTTTCTTGCTGGCAGTTCAGACTGTGCTAGCAGGCGACGTTCAGCCTTCCACATCGCTGACTACGTATTATGCCAACATCAACGGCAAATCATCCAACAGCGATGAATTGCGCATCACATTATGCACAATCATCAGTGCCAACTACTCCTCTACAGGCTACAGCAGTCTGCAGAACAGCATGTATGCAGCCTCCTCTAACCCGACGGATTTTGTAAACGGGTCGGACAAGACAATGGAGGACATCTACTCGTCGAAACCCTACAAGAGCAGCGACAACGGTTCATCCGCTTCGGATTGCGGTGCTGGCTGGAACAAGGAGCACACGGTGCCACAGTCGTGGTTCAACGAGGCTACGCCCATGAAATCCGACGCGTTCCATGTTTACCCGACGGACATCCGCATGAACTCACTTCGCAGCAGTTATCCTTACGGTGAGAACGACGCCTCGAAAGGTTGCTCAAAGTACGGATACGGCAGTGTGGGAACAAGCACTTTCCCCGGATACAACGGCACGGTGTTCGACCCGGGCGAAGGTGGCGAGCACGGCAGCTACAAGGGCGACCTGGCGAGGACATACTTCTATATGGCAACACGCTACCGCACGACAAACTTCACAAACGGCAGCGGCAACACAAGTTTCACCTACTCCGGCGGCGTGGCTGACCTGACGGACTATATGAAGAACCTGATGCTCAAATGGCACAGGGAAGACCCCGTGTCGGAGAAAGAGCTCAAGCGCAACAACGCCATCTATGCTCATCAGAAAAACCGCAACCCCTTCATCGACTACCCCGAACTGGTAGAGTACATATGGGGGACAAAGAAAGGCCAGTCGGTGATTCTCACTGCTCTGGTGTCAGGCTATGACGGCGGTTCGACGCCGATTGACCCTCAAACTGTGGTAAAGTACGGCGTAAACTGGTCGGTAAACGGCGAAGTGGAAGCTACAGATTCGGTAGAGACGCAAAAGAACATCACATCCCTGCCTGCTATACCCGTCAGTTGCTCAACGGAAAGCAACGTATTCATGGGCTGGAGCACTGAGCCGCTCAACGGCACAACTGATAACGCACCGGCAATCCTATATACGACAGCGGACGCAATCCCTGCAATCACAGAGGACATAACGCTCTACGCCGTGTTTGCCAAAGAGACACGTGAGGAAGGCTCGGCACCAGCTACCTATATCTTCGACGCCGACAACCAGACCGGATGGACGAACACTGCTACAAAAGCAAACAGTTACTGGATACTGAGTAATGGCAAGGCACTCACCTCGCCTGAGTTGGACTTGGCAGGATTGTCATCCATCGTCGTGAACATGCGTACATATGGCGGTACACAGTACGACCAGCTGCAGATAGCAGCCGGCAGCACCACTTTGACTACTCTCCAGGCGACGAAAGGCAGCACCATGACCGACTACGATTGGACGAACACGCAGTCGCTGTCCGGCAAGTCACCGCTGACATTCACATGCCCGAACGCCGGAAGCACGCAAGGCATAGGCGTATCCCAGATTACCATCAACGCGACAGGAACAGGCATCAGCTACAGCCGCTACCTCACCACCTGTCAGGGCACAACGGAGATTATCACCCTGCCGACTGATGCGCCAGCCAGAAAAATCCTGATAGGCGGGCAGTTGTACATCCAGCGAGGCGGACAACTGTTCAGTATACAAGGACAGCAAGTAAGATGAGGGAGAAAAGATACAATAAAACACAAAAACACATAACACAAACAATTATGGCAGAAGAAAAAATTCCTTTGAACCTGTCGGCGGATTTTGCTCCCGTCTCAGCCGAGACATGGAAGAACAAGATCATCGCTGACCTGAAAGGCGCGGACTTCGACAAGAAGCTCGTGTGGCGTACGCCGGAAGGCTTCAACGTCCAGCCTTTTTACCGTCGTGAAGACCTGAAGGGTCTGAAGACGACGGACTCTGCACCCGGACAGTTCCCGTATGTCCGCGGTACACGCGAAAACAACGAATGGGATATCCGTCAGAACATCTGCGCATGCCAGAACGCCCGCAAGGCCAACGCCAAGGCGCTGGAGGTGCTGAACAAGGGTATCAACAGCATCGGTTTCTGCTTGAACAAGGAGAAGCTCAATTACCACTTTATCAAGGTACTGCTGCAGGACATCCGCATTGACATCATCCCCGTGAACTTCACGATCTGCGCCTGCAAGGCTCCCGAACTGGCGAACATCCTCGTCCGTTACATCGGCCGCGAGTACAAGGGTGTGGATGCACGCAACTTCCGCGGAAGCATCAATGTCGATCCGATCAAGGCTATGCTTATCAAGGGCAAACCGCTGAGCCGCGAGCAAGTAAGTGCGAAGATTGCCGCCGTAGTGAACGCCGCCAAATCGCTGCCCAACTACCGCGTAGTGAACGTGAACTCGGTTGTGCTGAACAACTCGGGTGCATACGCAGCCCAAGAGCTCGCTTACGCTTTGGCTTGGGGTGCAGAGTACATGACGATGCTGACCGAAGCCGGTGTGCCGAACTACAAGGCTGCCAACGCTATCCGCTTCAACATGGGTATAGGCGGCAACTACTTCATGGAAATCGCCAAGTTCCGCGCTGGCCGTCTGTTGTGGGCAAAGATCATAGAGGCATACAAAGCGCCTATCTTCACCGCTGCACTGAAGAACGCCGCGAAGATGAACGTCAGCGCCGAGACGAGCAAGTTCAACATGACGATATTTGACGCATACGTCAACCTGCTTCGTTCGCAAACCGAGACGATGAGTGCCGCTCTCGCCGGTGTGGACGAGATAACCGTTACGCCGTTTGACGTGACCTACGAGCGTCCGACGGATTTTGCCGAGCGCATAGCCCGTAACCAGCAGTTGCTGCTCAAGGAAGAGGCGCACTTCGACAAGATCGTTGACCCCGCTGCCGGTTCGTACTATCTGGAGAACCTGACCGCCAGCATTGCTGCCGAGGCATGGAAGCAGTTCCTCGCTATCCAGGAGCAAGGCGGTATGTATCAGATGGTAGCCGAAGGTAAGGTACAGGAGCACATTGCAGCCAACCTGAAGGCTCGTCTCCAGGATGTAGCCAAACGCAAAGAGGTGCTGCTCGGCTCCAACCAGTTCCCGAACTTCACCGAGAAAGCCGCCAAGAAAATCAAGGCTGATGCCGGTGCTTGCAGCTCGATCTGTAACTGCAAAAATCAAAAATCTCAAATCTCAAATGTCAAATGCGACTGCAGCAAAGCCGAAGGCGCGCTTCCTACCCTGCCGGTAGCAAGAGCAGCTGAGGAGTTTGAGACCTTGCGTCTGGAGACCGAGGGAGCGAAACGCCAGCCTATTGCGTTTATGCTAACCATCGGCAATCTGGTGATGCGTATCGCTCGTGCACAGTTCAGTTGCAACTTCCTCGCGTGCGCAGGATATAAGGTTATCGACAACAACGGTTTCAAGACCGTTCGCGAAGGTATCAAGGCTGCCAAGAAAGCCAAAGCTGATATTATCGTGCTCTGCTCCAGCGACGACGAGTATGCAGATCTTGCACCGAAGGCATGGAAGATTCTCCAAAAGATGGACGAAGCCAAGCGCCCGATGTTCATCGTAGCCGGTGCGCCCGCATGCATGCCTGATCTGCAAGCTATTGGCATCGAGAACTTCATCCACGTTCGCGTGAATGTATTGGAAACGCTCAAACAGTTTAATCAGAAACTCCTTAAAAAGTAAGCACTATGAAACCAGATTTCAAAGCAATTGATATTAAGCAAGTAGCTGCTTCGCATGTTGAAGGAGCTAACGATTACAACTGGAAGACGCCGGAACTTATCGACGTCAAGCCCGTTTATACAAAGGAAGACCTCAAAGGCATGGAGCATCTCGACTACGTTTCGGGTATTCCTCCGTTCCTGCGTGGCCCGTACAGCGCAATGTATCCGCTGCGTCCGTGGACGATCCGTCAGTACGCAGGATTCTCCACCGCTGCTGAATCGAACGCCTTCTACCGCCGTAACCTGGCTTCCGGACAGAAAGGTCTGTCTGTAGCATTTGACCTGCCGACCCACCGTGGCTACAACGCCGACAACATGCGTGTGGTAGGTGACGTAGGCAAGGCAGGTGTGAGCATCTGCTCGCTGGAGGATATGAAGGTGCTGTTCGCCGGTATTCCTTTGAACAAGATGTCCGTGTCCATGACCATGAACGGTGCCGTGCTGCCTATCCTTGCGTTCTACATCAACGCCGGTCTGGAGCAGGGAGCCAAACTCGAGGAGATGGAAGGTACGATCCAGAACGACATTCTGAAGGAGTTCATGGTACGTAACACGTACATCTATCCTCCTAAGTTCTCGATGAAGATCATTGCCGACATCTTCGAGTACACCAGCCAGAACATGCCTAAGTTCAACAGCATCTCCATCTCCGGCTACCACATGCAGGAAGCAGGTGCCACGGCTGACATCGAGCTGGCTTACACGCTGGCTGACAGTATGGAGTATCTGCGTGCCGGTGTGAACGCAGGCATGGATGTGGAT